>CAZRGL010000704.1:4528-5169 GCA_964599485.1 uncultured Polyangiaceae bacterium | reverse complement strand
AGCCAACACTACATCGGGCGCTGCCGGGCCTTCTCCAACGTGCCCGAGAGATCTATGGCATGCGCATCATGCTGCAGACCAATGCGATCCAGCTTCGCAAGCCGAAGGTACTGTCCTGGCTGGTCGAAGGCCGAGTCGACCGCCTCTTCGTCAGCTTCCACTCGGCCGATCCGGCGCTCTCGGATCGCATGACCAAAGCACCCGGCACCCATCAAGCAACAGTCGAGGGCATCGAAGCCGCACTCCTTGCGGGGATCCCGACGAGCCTGAATTGCGTAGTCGAGCGCGCCAACTACAGAGCGCTGTCGGCCCATGCGCAGTTCATCGTCGATCGCTTCGTGGCACCTTTCCCCGACAACCCGGTGGGATCGGTGAGTTACTCACGGCCCCAGGCCTATCACGACCGCGCCCTGTTCTTGGCCAGCATGGTGCCGATGGATGAGGTCGAAGCTCATCTCCTCGAAGCCGTGGAGATCCTACGGGACGCTGGAGTCGTGCTCGATCTGACCGCAGGCTCGTGCGGCCTGCCCGCCTGCTTGTTTCGTGCATGTCCCGAGCTCATCTGCTTGCCCGAACCGTCGTCAGTGGGCATGGCAGACCCTGCTTTCGACGAACGCGCGCGCGACCAGTGGGCGTGCGCG
>CAZRGL010000704.1:0-4518 GCA_964599485.1 uncultured Polyangiaceae bacterium | reverse complement strand
GGCCCGGGGTATGGCAACACCCGGTTTGCCCCAACCCGCCCCGCCCCCGGGGGGGGGGCGCGCGCTGCGCGCTGCGCCAGCGCTGCCAGGGACCAGGTGCAGATTATTTCCAGACCCACGGCGACCGCGGGCTGGTGCCCTTCACCGAGATGCCGACCATCGCCGAGCGCTACCCGCTCTCGCTGGGCGAGCCGGTAAGGAGCTGACTTCGGCCCATAGAGCGCTACGGACGCGCGTGCCCCAAGAGGGGCGAAGGCGCGCCAGTCCTTCGCGAGCGCCTCCTGTCGACCCCGCTACGAGCTAGGTCTCGCCCCGCGCCTGCTCAGCCGTCACGAGACGCTCGAGCCCGACGCCGATGACCGCCTCGACCATGGTCAGCGCGAAACGCGTCCTCAAACGAGCGACGCTGTCGAGCAGCGCTTCGACGTGCTCGTCGATGGCGGCGCGCACGGCCAGCACGGTCATGCCAGCGAGGCCTCGCCGCTCGAGCTCCCCAAAAACCAGTGGGCCCGATGTCGCGATCAGCGACGGAATGAACTGCGCGCCGCTCGCCTCGATCGCCCGCTCGGTAGGGCCGTCGATCGCGCCAGTGAGGTCGACTACGACCCGCGCGCGCACACGTCCGGCTGTCTCGACATCGAACGCCGCGCCCTGGCCACTGAGCAACAAGAGGTCGGCTGGCGCGTAGAGTACCGCTTCGGGCTCGGTCCCCGCGACCGGCGGCAGGACGCCGCCGCCCTCCTTGAATGCGGTGATCCGCTTCCGCTCGAGACCGCGATCGTCCTGCCACGAATGTTCCGAGTCGGCGCATCCGACCAGCATGGGGTATTGCATCGTCGTGCCCACCGCACTGGGCCTGCCCGCGCTGGACGTGGGCGCTGCAACGCTCTCGAAGAGCTCCGCGAAGCTGCGCCCGGCGCGTCCGTAGCCCCACACGCTGTACTTGAGCGTACCGCTTGTGTGGCCAGTTCGGCCCAGCGCCCAACGCGCGGCGCACACCGAGCTGTCGACGGACGTCATGCGCATTGTGGCAAGCTCGCCGCGAAGCGTGCGTCGCAAGAGTGACACCTGGCCCTGCCCCCCCGTGCTGGCTTCGGCTCGCTCGATCACCGGCCACGGTGCGCTGATGTGTGGAGTGAGGTAGTCGCGCGCACCTGCTGGAAGAGCGGCCGACAGATCGGTCAGATACTGACGCACCAACGCTTCGAGCTGGTCCTCGTCGATGGCCCCGCGCTCCAAGCTGTCGAGCGGCGCGCTGAACGCGATTGCGCCGTGGGCTCCGGCGAGGGGCAGCCCAAGCGCCGAGCTCCGAATTGTCCGTAGCAGCGCTATTTCGCGACAGGACGCCATGGAGACAGTGGGAGCCACTTCCAGACTGCCCCAGGACTGAGATCCGTAACGGGCGCGAAGGCCCTGCGCGAGCCCGTCGCCCAGGGGCAAAACGTGCTCTTGTACCTGGCCGAGGGCACGTGACACCGCGGCTTCCTCGAGCCCGAGCATTCCACCCACCCGCTCGATCAACGCGCCAGCCTCCGGCAGCAGCGCCGGCTTGTCTGTTCGTTGTGTTCGCGGGCGACCCGCCGGCAGAACCGCCCTGCTGGCTTCGAAGTCCTCGGCGAGGGTGCCCGGCTCGATCACGGGCTTGAATTCGTCGGTTCCGTAGAGCCATGCGTACAGCCGACGCACGCCATAGCACTGGTGTCGCAACGCACACGGGCCGCACGCAGCGACCCGCATCCAGTCTTGGGTGCGATTCGCGTCGGCAATCGCGACCGCGTCGACCAAGTACTTCGCCTGGCCCCGCACAATACAATGCGGAACCCCGCATTTCTGCGCGAGACCATCGACGATTACGTTGTTGTCGATGCAGTAGTCGATGGCTTCCATCAGGTACGGCGCCGCATCGCGATAGCGCACGACGAGCTCTTTGTTCGCCATCTGCCAGGTCATCGGCGTAGCGAAGATCAGGCAAAAACGCCTTATTGCGTAGTCCTCGACCATGAAGCGAACGAACTCAGGCACCCGCTCGTAGTTGAGAGGATTGATGACGTGTGTCACCGATATCTGCACCCCTGCTGCGTGCAGGTTCTCTATCCCTCGTAGGACCTTCGGCAGCGTGCTGGGCACCGAGGTAATCTGCTCGAGCACATCGTCATTGTGCGCGTGAAGCGAGATCACGACATTGCTGAGCCCTGCGTCTACGAGCTGACAGCAGTAGTCTGGGTCGGCGAGGCGAATCGCATTGGTCTGAAGCAGAACGTGTGGAATGCCGCCCGCGTGGGCCTGGCGAATATAGGAAGGCAGCTCCTGCTGAAGGGTAGGCTCACCACCAGTCAGCGCGAGCTCGGGGGCGCCCGCCTCGATGGCGGCGCTGATGCTGGCCTCGATATCGTAATCCTGTACCGACTTCTCGTGATGCGGGATGAAGCAGAAGTTGCAGCGCCGATTGCATCTGTGGGCGACCCGAAGACGTACCGACGCAATCGACGCTCCCCTGTCCCTTCCCAGCGTACGCTCGTAGGTGACCCCCTTGACGGCCTCGAACGCTGTCCCCGCGGCGGTGTTCGGCGCGCCAGGCTCCGTTGTCGCGTCAGGGCCGCGCTCTTCGACTACGAAGGGCGTGACGACATCGGGGCCGTAAACCGCCGCGTAGCCACGCAAGACGCCTGGGCACACCGGCCTGGCGAAGCACCGCTCGCATGGTTGCGGGTGGTGCCTGCTCGCAGTCGGCGTGTCCGGAGCAATCTGCCACTGCGCCATCTCCGACTGCCAACAGAGAGCAACCCCATGACCTGGATCGAAAACGATGGGCGGCACGTCCGGCCAGGGATGGTCCGAGCCGAACGGGAACAGGGTATTGATCTCGTCGCGATGCACCTGCAGCGCGGGATTGTCGATGTCCAGGTGGACCAACTCGACGCGGCGCAGCTTTGGAAAGAGCCGGGGGATCGCTTGCAGTGTGTCGTGAATCGTGGACAGCGTCGGCTTGATGAGCGGCACCCGCAGCACGATGCGGATCCCAGCTTGGTCGAGGTTTCTTGCGCCCTGCATCACTGCCTCGAAGGCGCCCGTGCGGCGCGTGAGCCGGTCAAACATGGCGGGCGCGTGCGACACGAACAGCAGTCCGACATCGGTCAGACCCGCTTTTTCGAGAAGGGAGACGGGGCCCCGTCGCGACGCCCAGGCGCCGTTGGTCCGAAGCGCAATGCGGCCCGCGCCTTCACTGCGCAATCCGGACAGCAGCTGCGGGAGGCGGGGATGCAACGTGGGCTCGCCTCCCCCCAGAGTCGCCCGCATCCCTGATAGCTCGCTCCGCGGCGCGCCACGGATCACGAGGGCTGGATCCACAAACTCTTCAGCCGACCATTGCCGGTCGCAGAAGACGCAATCGAAGTTGCATTTTGCGGTAACGGGGTAAGGCACAGCGACTCCTGCGGGCGCGCCACGAGCGTAGCGTGCATCAACCACAACGACCAATCTGGCGGGATGTGAGTACAGCAACCGTCCAGTCGACAGCGAGCTCACACCCCTTCGGTCGGACCCGTCGGACTCGTCGCGTTTGCCAAAGCTAGCTCGAGCTGCTGCAGGGCGGCCCGCTCACCCGCACTGTCGATCTGTCCGCGCACCCATATGGCAAATTCATCGGTAACGCGGTGGTACGCCCCGTCGTGGGAGGGATGCCGCAAGCCCACTTCGAACCGCTGACCATCGCTGTGCACCAGTTCCAGCATCACCGCCCGCGCCTCCTCGTGATCGGCCCGGGCGGACTGAACCAACCAACCATTTCCGAGAGCGAGCCCCCCGTGCTCGGCCAGCATACAGCCCAAACGCGCAGCCTGCTCGTCCCGCCACGCCTCGTAGCCGTCGGCATCGTAGCGCCTGGCGAGAAGGGGCCTGGTCGTGCCATCGAGGTGGCGAATGACAACAGGTTTCATCCGTGCCCGGGCCCGCAGCTCATCGCTGGCCATCTGGCGCCGCTCGGCAAACACCTCGGCCGACAGCTGTATTTTCGCAGTTCCCGGGCGTGCCTGGTAATGATTGAAGCAAGGAACGTCGAAGTGCCGGCTCACTTCGAGACTCGCCCGAAAGTCGGCATCCGTCTCGTCACCGAATCCGTAGAGGATATCCGTGCGCAGGACGAGATCCGGAGCAGCTGCCCGGAGACGCTCCACTGCCGCGAGCAGCGCTACGTGATGAACACCGTGCTGACCGTGACACGCAAGGGCAGGAAGAGCGATTTTTCTCTGGCTCCTTCGGGCACCACCATAGGCCGCAATCCAGATTGTGACATTGTCCTGACGAGCAGCCGGGTCTCCCGACGTCACGCACGCATCTTTCAGGATCCGTTCGGCCGATGGGTCGTCGAGGACCTCGGAAGCACCAAGGGCACACTCGTCAACGGGCAGCCTGTGGGCGTGCACGCTTTGCTGCCGGGGGAAGCCCTGACCATCGGCCCGTTTTCGGCGGCGTTGAATATGCCGCTCGCGTAACCACTGGTTGTTTGCGGACCATTAGAAC
>CAZRGL010000703.1:0-5176 GCA_964599485.1 uncultured Polyangiaceae bacterium | reverse complement strand
GCTTCAAGGCGACGATGTTATCAGCCCGCCGGAAAACATCGGTGCCGACGATCCACAGCGTGGGAGCCAAGAGCGGGAGCACCCGCAGCACCCGTCGCCCTACCCGTCGCGCACGATAACCGACCCGCCACCGAATCCGTGCCAAGACGCGCGATGCCGATTCGTAGGCGCTGAATATCACGGCAACAGCTGGTCTCCGGCGGGGACAATCAAAAGGCGCAGCATTGACGCCGCTAGCTCAGCCTGGGCTTGCGCCGAACAGCTTGCGCCATCTGAACTCTTGCATCGTCTCATGCTCTCAGGGCGGGCTTTGGAGCGCCACTCAATTGGGCCTCATTTGCTTTGCCCGATTTCGGTCAGCCTAGCACCTCGGTCAGCTCAGCGCGCTTTCCACTTCTACATAGAGCGCCGCAATGGCGTCGTCGATACCCGCCGGGTTTCCACCACCAGCTTGGGCCATGTCTGGCCGCCCTCCACCCGAGCCCGCGACATGCTTGGCGATTGGTTTGATGAGGCTGCCCGCTTTCAGCTTCGCGGTCGCAGCCTTGCTGACCATTAGAGCGAGCTGTGCCTTCTTGCCTTGGGCGCAGCCGATCAATACCACCGCCTCGCCACCAAGTTTGTCTCGCAACTTCTCGGCTATCTCGCGGAGGCTCGCCATGCTGGTGCCGTCGGCAACGCGTTGGCCCAAAACCTTCATGCCGGAGATGACCTTGGCTTGCGCCAGCATCCCTTCGATGCCGCCGCCATCGCCGCCTCCTTCGAGGAGCTTCTTGTCCAGCTCCTTGATGCGCTTCTCGAGCTGCTTTTCGCGCCCCCACATCTTCCCAATGCGCTCCGCCAAATCTCCCCCTGTTTGGGCTTTGGCGGCCTGCCGAGCACGACGCAGCTCGTCCTCGACCGCTTGGACCCGAGCGAGCGCATTGAGTCCCGTCGCTGCGAAGATCCGCCTCACGCCCGCCGCAGTTCCGCCCTCGCTGAGAATCTTGAACAAGCCGATCTGTCCCAACGCCTGGCAATGCGTTCCGCCACAGAGCTCGACGGAGTCGGCGCTCATGGTGAGCACGCGAACCTGATCGCCATACTTCTCCTCGAAGATTGCGACCGCACCGCGAGCACGGGCTTCGGCAATGGGCAACACCTCGGTCTGAACAGGGGCGTTGGTCAGCACTTTGCGATTGACCAGACGTTCGACCTGACCGATTTGCTCACGGCTCAGCGCCTGGTTGTGGGCGAAGTCGAAGCGCAGCACATCCGGGCCGACGAGGGAGCCTTTCTGCTGGGCGTGCTCACCGAGCACCTCCCGCAGCGCCCAATGCAGCAAGTGAGTAGCGGAGTGGTTTCGGCATGTGGCCTGCCGCTTGTCACGATCCACTTCAGCCATGACCTGATCGCCGACGTCGAGGCTTCCCCCGCGCACCGTCCCGCGGTGGAAGCTGAGATCGCCCAATGGGCTCGCGGTGGTGCTGACGTCGACCTGAAGCCCACTGTCACCCTCCCCACGCAAGGTTCCCTGATCGCCGAGTTGACCGCCCGCTTCAGCATAGAAAGGTGTACGGCTCAGCACGACGTCGATCAGATCACCAGCAGCCGCGCTTTGGACGCGCACCCGCTCGAAATCGCCATCGCCGCTGGTGGGGACCAGCTTGACGATGGCCGCAACCTCAGTGAGCCCGCAATCACTGGTGTAGCCTGTGAACTCCGTCGCAGGCAGCTCTGCAACGAGCTCTCGATAGACGGAATCCACGGCAGCAGCTGGATCGATCGGGCCGTCAGCGGACTCGGCACCCGAGATGATGGTCTTGGCGCCATCAACATCCACCCCGAAACTGCGCTCGGCACAAATCAGCTCCGTCAGATCGAGGGGGAAACCGTAGGTGGTGTACAGATCGGCGGCCACCTCAGCAGGCAGCGTGGGCTGGTCCCCTTTCAACTCTGCGAAGCGGTCATCGAGGATCTTCATACCGCGTCGCAAGGTGGCGCGAAAACGCGTCTCCTCGCCGGCAACGACCTGTTCGATGAGCTCTTTGCGCTCAACCAACTCCGGGTAGTCCGCGCCCATCGCGTCGACCACTTCGTTGGCCATTTGCGGCATGAAGAGTGTGTCGACACCCAGTCGATGCCCGTGACGAATCGCTCGCCGCATGACCCGCCGCAGTACGTACTCGCGCTTCTGCTTGTCGGGCATCACGCCCTCAGCGATGAGAAACGCCGTGGTGCGCGCGTGATCCGCAATCACCCGCATCGACACGTCGTCGTCGCCAGCTGTAGCGCCATATTTCTTGGAAGCGATATCCTCGATGCGACCGAGCAATCGACGGAGCACGTCGCTGTCGTAGTTGGACTTTACCCCTTGCAGCACGCACGCCAGCCGCTCGAGCCCCGCCCCCGTGTCGATGCTCGGTGCCGGCAGTGGTGTGGCCGCTTTGCCCAACTCACGCTCGTACTGCATGAAGACCAGATTCCAGATCTCTGTCCAGCCCGAGCCATCCAGGGCTGGCTCCGGCCCGAAGCTTGCTGGATCAACGTCATCGCCGTGGAAGTAGTGAATCTCCGAGCAGGGTCCACAAGGGCCCGTCGGGCCCATGCTCCAAAAGTTGTCCGCGGCACCCAAACGCAGCACGCGATCTTGGCCAAGGCCGCTCACTTTGTGCCATAGCGCGGCGGCCTCGTCATCTGGCGGGAAGTCCTCATCGCCCTCGAAAACGGTCACCACCATTCGCTCTGGCGAGAGCGCGAGCTCTTTGGTGAGCAGCTCCCAGGCATACACGATGGCAGCTTCCTTGAAGTAATCGCCAAAACTGAAATTGCCGAGCATCTCGAAGAAGGTGTGGTGGCGTGCTGTGACACCCACGTTCTCCAGATCGTTGTGCTTTCCGCTGATACGGATGCACTTCTGGCTGGAACAAGCGCGCTGATAGTCGCGCTGCTCCCGCCCAGTGAACACGTCCTTGAACTGGACCATGCCGGCGTTGACGAACATGAGCGTCGGATCGTTGCGCGGCACCAAAGGTGCACTGGGGACCACCTGGTGGTCCTTGTCGGCAAAAAAACCAAGGAACGCCTGGCGAAGCGCGGCGCTGTTCATGAGGCGCGTCTCCCTTCTGGCACGCTGGAGCGTGTCTAGAACAAGATCCCGAGATACCAGCGAATGGTCTGGGCAGTCTCGGTCTCCAGCTGTTGTCCACCGCTGTCCCGAGCGTAGTCGCTCTCTTGGGCAGGTAGATAACCCATGCCATCGAGCGGGAACAAGACGCCGTACTGCAGCGAGGTGAAGAACCCACCCATCTTTTCAGGATCATCGTTCAAGACGCCGTCCTTGGCCTGGTAATAGAGCCGGAAATTGAGCTCGACTCCCAAGTCGTGGGCGTGCCCTGGTGCCTGAACGAACTCACTGGCGCGGCTCCAAATGACAGCCGCATCGCCACCGATTTTCTGACCATCGGGATCGCGGAAGAAGTCGTAGCCCACGGTGGGCTTGAAGTAGTAAGCACCCTGCACGCGATTGAGGATGTTGCGAAACAGAATGAGATCGACCCGATAGTCCGGATGGAAACGGAAGGTCGAGATGGTCCGATCCAGCGTCAACTGCGGCTGCAGCTCGTTGCCGATGGGTGCGAGCGACGCCACGTCATCATCACCGCTGGCATAACCGAAATCTAGCTGCAGCTTCAAGCGGTCTTCGATGGCACGAAACTCGCTCTGAACCGCGATACCAAACTGCGCCAAGTTCCAACCGTCTTTGTCGGTCTGCACCTCGTTGGTGTAGTTGTTGGTCTCACGCAGAATGTTCTCGATCGATCCGTAGATCATCGCCGCTTCGAACTCGAGGCGGAACTTCTTGTAGCGTAGCTGGAACCAGATATCCGGAATGATGGCCTCGGCTTCGCGGCGAACGAAACCCTCGGCCAAGTTGCTACTGGACTGGCCCAGCGTCGCAGCTTTTCCTGCGGTGGTGGTGTCGTTGGTGAGCGACTGTGTGCGATAGACCACGTAGGCGCCGCCGTTGATGACCACCTTGCCTTTTGCCAGGTTCTTGCGTGCCGTCTGCTCGTTTTGGCGCCTCACCACCACGAACACCCACTGGTCGACGTCGTCCTTTTGGGCGAGGTCGTAGGGCTGCCCTTGCTGCTCGTCCAGCGTCGCGCTGGTCGCTCCTTCGTTGGTGAAATCCCAAGCCGCAGCGACGTACAAGTCCCACGGGGGATAGCCGGTCAAGAACATCAAGCGATCTGCGGTCGAGCCCCAGTCGGAGTCGTAGCCATCACCCGAATTGGCCAACATGCCAAGGCCCCAGTGGCTCGGCATGCGTCCGAAGCGGAGCTGGCCGATGGGCGAGGAGTATTCCCCCCAAGCCCGCTTGACCATGATCGAATCTTTGGTGCTGTTGTAGCCGCTGACGGGCGCCCACTGAGTCGACGCAAAAGCACCTAGTGGCGCATAGCCTCCGCGCGCGACGACCTCATAGCCCCGGCTTGCACCCGGCGTGTTGCCGTAGCCCTGTGGGGTCGAGCCCAGCACGATGTTGTCGAGCAGGTCGATCTGCGCCCGAATACGCAAGTTGTCGCTGATGTGCAGCTCGGGATTGAAGCGAAAGCGCATGTTGGCGCCCGCGTTGGTGTTGTTGTCACAGGCCTCGAAGTCGCTCGGGTTGCCGCTGTCACCGCACAGCTGGACCTTGCGATGGTTGCCACCGAGGTCGATGTAGTCGTTGTCAGCAGGCTGCGGCCACATCGGCTTGACCGACTCTTTGCGGCCAAGCGCGAAGTTGTGAAAGAACTCGGCTCTGACCCGGTAGTAGCCATGGAGCTCGAATACGGGGCGCGACAGCTTCCACCAGTCTTCGGCGAATACCTCACTGGAGGGCCCGGCAATTTCGCTGCCCTTGGGGCGCTGGCCGTCAGCCTTCTCGTCGGCTGGCTTCTTGTCAGCAGGCTTGTCAGCAGGCTTGTCAGCAGGCTTGTCAGCAGGCTTGTCGGCGGGCTTGTCGGCGGGCTTGTCGGCGGGCTTGTCGGCGGGCTTGTCGGCCGGCTTGGGGCCCATCAGAGGTTGTTCAGGCGCCTTGGGCGTAGCTGGTGGCGCGTCGGGCTCAGGTGCTTTGGGCGCGTCGGGAGTTGGCTCAGCTGGAGCCGGAGGCGCTTCTGGTCCCGGAGGGGGAGACGGCTGCCCCGACGCC
>CAZRGL010000702.1:0-5181 GCA_964599485.1 uncultured Polyangiaceae bacterium | reverse complement strand
GGTCTGGTGGTGGGCTATCACGACGGCAGCGTCCAGCTCAGGAAAGGTTCCGACGACAAATCGACCGACCTCAAGCTGATGCAGAAGACGCCCGCGGGCGCGCCACTGCACGTTCTGCCCGCGCCCAGAAACACGGTGGCAGTCGGATACGCAGACGGCTCACTCGGCATTTGGAGCTTGGCGGACGGCTCTCGTTTGGCGGAGGGCCGACTCCACGGACCCGTGGCGCACCTGATCATCCGCAACGACAAGTTGTACGCGGCCAGCGACATGGGGGACCACCTGGTTTGGGATCTCGGTGCTTATCGGCGCGACTACTGCGCGCTGATGAAGGAGCTGTGGGGCAAAGTACCTGTCCACTGGCGGGCCGGACGAGCCGTGCGGCGAGCGCCACCAGCAGAGCATCCTTGTCAGCCCTGAGGTCAGGGCGGGGGTTTGGCCGCAGCTGGGGCTCCGTGCTGCTCTTTTGCTGGTGGTCGCGGCTTGGGGCTACACGCCGGCGCGTAGTCGGCCATCTGGGCTCTTACTTCTGCATGCTCTTGCACATCGGGCTTGGCGGCTTGTCTCCGAATGTTCTGGATGTTGCTTCGGGCGTAGTTTGATTGAAAAAGGTTGACGATCCACGCGGGGACGTCACCCATTGGATCGACGTGAATCGTGAAAATCATCATCGTGCGTGCACCATCATCGAGCGGCCACATGCGATAGCCGCTCGTGTGGAGCGTGCCGCGAACCTTGCCATCCACTTTCGGAGCGTTCTCGTCCTCGACTGAGCTGAACTGTACCAACAGATGGCCCGACCTGCTCTCCTTGCTGATGCGCGCTTTCACGACGAAATCACGGTCCGATATCACTATCGGCGTGATGACGTGCCGGTAGATGACCTTTTCTGCCTTCGACACGTTCCTCACCACACGCATCCCTCCGAAATGGGGAACCCACTCACGATGGCGTGTCGTATCGATCAAGACGTTGGCGACTTTGCCGATGGGGGCGTCGATCGGGCCCGCACCCTTGAAAGCGAAGAAGTCGCTGTCGGGCGTGGTGCCTTTGAAGGTCAGAATCTCGTCGTCGTCGCCGTCTTGCTTCCAGGCAACATGGCCGGCGGTGTCACGTACCCAATCTCGGCACTCGCTCGCCACGACCGCTGGCTTCGGTGTGGGCGCCTTCGGTGCGGGCGGCTGGCCCCCGCACCCTGAGGTAGCGATGAAGACAACCGCGGTCAGCCAGCTTCTCATTCGGGGAGCTTACGTTTGATTCAGAGATGGATCTACGGGCCAGCCCGGCTCCGATCGAGCGGGCGACGGTGCTATACCCGCACTGCCCCATGGCTGCATATTTTGATATCGATTCCCTCGACAACCGCGATCCGGCCAGCGTCGAGCGCATCGCCCGTTTCGCCAAAGCGACCATCACCCGCTACCACCGCGCGGAAGTTCGCGGGCTCGAGCGCATCCCGACGGGAGGAGCACTCTACGTCGGCAATCACAGCAGCTTCACGTACACACCTGATACCTGGATTCTCGGCGCGGCGGTCTACTACCGGCTTGGCCTTCAAGACGTGCCCTACGGGCTAGCTCATGAGGTCGTCCTCAGCAATCCTCTCGTCAACCGTGCGATTTGCCCGCTCGGCGCCGTGCGCGCCAGCCACGCCAATGGTGAACGGCTGCTGCGCTCCGGAAAGAAGGTGCTCGTGTACCCAGGTGGCGATCTGGACGCCATGCGTCCGTTCCGAAAACGTAACGAGGTCGTGTTTGGCACCCGCACGGGCTTTGTGCGGCTGGCGGTACGCACTGGTGTGCCCATCATCCCGGTTGTGACAGCCGGCGCCCACTCGACGTTCATCATTCTCGACGACCTTCAGTGGCTCGCGCGCCTCAGCGGAGCGGCCCGGTTCCTACGGGTCAAGGTCTGGCCCTTGACGCTCAGCATTCCTTGGGGACTCACGCTGGGCCCGCCGCTACCTTGGCTGCCCTTCCCGAGCAAAATCCTCATCGAGGTGCTCGATCCCATCACGCTCGACCACCTCGAGCCCGCCGATGCCGACAACCCAGCCCTGATGCGTGAGACAGCCGACCAGATCCGCATCACGATGCAGGTAACCCTCAGCCGCCTAGCGGCCGAACGCCGCGGCTAGCTAATTTCCCCGGACAGCGAATAGGCCCGCTTCCAACCTCCCGCACCCAGTCCCGAACGCGCACCCACACGTCCACGAAAGACGTACCGCCTACAGACGGCTCGCGCTCAGTGTGCGCAAACGGGCCACGATGGCAGCGAGCTCCGACGCACTCAGGCTTTCGAGCACGATGGTGCTGAGCACTTTGCTCAGCCGTCGCAACGTCTGTTCGACGACCACATTGGAGGCGGACGCGAGCTCGGCAACGCAGGCTACGACGGCGGGACGGTAGTCGCACAGCTGGCGAGAGAAGAGCTGCCTCGCCAGTTGCTGGCCTTCCAGCGCCCGCTTGGTCAGGGTGTAGTCGTCACCGTCGCGACTCAGCTCGGCTATCCACCACAAGCGCCCAATCGCATTGCTGTCGTGACGCGTGCCAGCCTGCCAGAAATGCGCCTTCATGGCGGTGAACGAGCGATTCTGCCAACGGTGGCGAACGAAGTCGGGACGATGCACGACCGTGAGGAAGCGCCACACGGCTGGATCGCACGCATGGCGACGGCACAATGGTAGCGCGCGGTGAATGAGAGGCGCCGCGTGGGCATCCATGGCTGCGTCGTAGGCGGTGAAATTGCTGCAAACGCCGTCGAGCGCTCGGTCCAGCGCGTCGAGGTCAATCGGCTGGGGAGCCGCCATCAGCAACTCCGCGTAGGCGCGTTCCGGCCAACAAGTCATTTGGCCAGAGATCAGATCACGCGTAACCAAACGGCGGCCATCCTGGTGAAGGCGACGCAAAATCACGTTTCGTCCCTCGGCGCGACGTCTGCAACATCGAGCGTCTCCTGTACCAACCTCGTCATGTGGGCGCTGATGGCACTCTTTTTCTGCAGCGCCGCGTCGAGACGCTCAGCCATCAACGACAGCCCGTCTGCCGCCAAGCTGCTCTTCAAAACTGCGAGGCGAGCAGCATTACTCCTTTGTTTGGGGTACATCGCCGGCAAGAGCTCGCTGAGCACAGCACGCTCCCAGTCGTAGCTGAGCTCGCCTTCGCCCCGCAAATCGTCGATTGTGCGCAAGAACAGCTGAGTCCAGACCCCTTGGGAAATGAGGTCGTAGAACACCTCGCGCAACCGCGCCCGCTTGCCTGTGGTGCCGCGATCACCCAGTACCGGGGTGATGAGTTGATGGTCAGCGTTTACCCAAAGTACTGGCCTGGGTTGGTCCATCTCCAGACGGTAGAGGTTGCCCGCGAACGGCTTCAGCACCTCGTCGTCGCTGAAGCTGCGGTAGCGAATGTCGAGGAACTTCCCATCAGCCTCTCGCGGTGGCTCGATGCGCAGCTCCCAGCCCCGGGCGTCTGCAAGGCGTGCGCCCTGGGCTCGAGCAAACGCAGGAACACTCCGGGCGGCGCGACGCGTGCGCACTAGGTAGGCCGTCAACATTGTCTTGCGGTGCAGACAATCCCGGCGCAGCTGCACAGTGCCCTGGTGACCGCTGCCTTCAATTGGGCTCAGAAGAAGCCCAACACGAAACCTCGTCGCTTCGCAGCGCACAGCGGCCAGGACGGCAACTGGCGGCTGTGCGCGCTCCGCCTCAGGCAACAGTTGAGAGAGCAGGGCTTCGTCGTAGCGAGCGCACAGCTCGATGCTGGCCCTCTTCCACGAGGTCGCTTCCAAGTTGACCAAATGCCGATCTGCGTCGACCAGCTCGTCGTCGACACGCCGTCCGTCGAGCCGCACCTCTCCTAGCGAGAGTATCAGACCATGGCGCTGGTGAGCATAGGGCAAGAACCGTTCGCGCTTGGTGCGGCGCAGCCTTCTTGCAGCTCGTTCCCTGTGCTTGTTCTTGGTGGTTGGAGCCATCAGCGTGCCCCGTCTCCGACCTCTTCGACCACAGCACTGTCGACCTCGACGACCAGCTCACCTGGCTCATCTCCGACAAGCACCTCACTGCACCCCTCGAAGTCCACAGCACCTACGGGAGCAGAGATGAACGCCATATCGTCACGTAGCTCGACGCTTGGCTGCCAAGCGGAATCGGTCGCCGCCGTACTATCGGCGGACCGCGCCGTGAATGAGGCGATGGCAACTGGCTCCAACGCGCGGTGGTCTTCACCGGCGTCGTGTAGGCTCACACGTGCGCGCCAACCGATGTTGCACTCAGCAGGCTCAATGCGGCCTGCTACATACCAGTGCTCACCATCGAGACGGGCACGCAGCTGGCTGAAGTAGAACGCGCTGGGTCCACCGCCGCTACTGCCACCGCCGCCGATAGGAAAGCGCCGCTGGAGCTTATCGGGGCCTTTGCTGCCCTGCGTTGGGCGGCTAACGAGCACGTTGCGGAGCTCTTCGGTGATTCGATCTTGCAGCCGCTTGAGCGCTTTGGCGTAGCCGCGCTTGTAGCCTTGTTTGAGGGCCGGTGTGACCAGCCACTCGTCGTGGCCCGGCGGCTCGGCTGCGCGCAGAAAGCGGTCGAGCTCCTTGTCGGCTCCGCTCGGCTCCCGTGGGTTGCGCGCCTCGCCACAAACTGCCACCGCGAAGAACGGACGGGCGCTGAGCGCCAAGCCACGACGTTCACGATAACGAACCACCATGCCGGGTCCACGGAACATCGCAACGTGGTTGAGCAATGGATTGCGGTCCCCTGCCGCGGCCAGCTGAACCACTAGGTCAACGTGTGCCAAAGGGCCACGTTGGCCGTCGCGGCGATCCGGCAGCTGCATTTCGATGCGCCGCATCACGATGTCGCCGGGCTCTCGAAATGCGACACTGGGTTCGTTGCGACGACGGTAACATTCGACAAACGGGCGGGTTACGAGGTCGGCTTCGAGCCGGACCGGTTGCTGCGTTTGCTCGCCTCCGACCAGGAAACGTAGGCGACGCCCGTCCATGACCATTGCGGGCCAGAAGAAGCGCGTTGCTGCAGCACGCACGCGCCTCGCCAGCTCGCCCACGTCATCTCGCCCCTCAGCAGTAGGGTCGCGAAAACCCACAATGAGCACACTGGTGCCAGGGCGGTCCTCACGCGCAACAGAGAGACGTTGTGACAGCTGCTCAGCATCATCGTGC
>CAZRGL010000701.1:0-5217 GCA_964599485.1 uncultured Polyangiaceae bacterium | reverse complement strand
GACGATCCCCCGGAGGTATCTCCGTGACTCAGCCCCTCGCTTCGCGGCAGCCGACAGCTGTGGCGGCCCTATGGGCTGCCGCGCGTTTGACCCGGCAGCGCGTGCCACTTCGGGTCTTGTTACCCATCGTGGTCGTGGCCCTCGCTTTCGGTGCGGTCGTCGCGGTGCTCGAACGGGCTGGCGCTCCCCTCACGGCGCCGGATCGCGCGGTAGACGCTGCAGTTGGGATCGTGGCCCCGCTGATCGCTTTTTCGGTGGTCACGTTCGCTTGCGGCGCCGAGCGCCTTGGCGACTCGCTCTGGCCTTTGGCTCAATTTGGCGTTCCCAAGCGGCAGCTCGCCATCGGTCTCATCGTGTCTGCCATGTTGCTCACCGTGGTCATCGTGCTGATGGTCTTGGCGCTGGCACTCTGGATTAGCTACGGGGCGATGCCGGGATTCGGCCAAGATGTGTTGACGAGCGCCTGGATAGCAGCCGCTGGCGCAGCAGCGTACGTCGCTTGGTTCGCGCTGGGCGCCAGCGCGTTTCGCTTGGGTCGCGGTCGCTGGGCGGTGTTGGTGCTCGATTTCGTGCTTGGCAGCGGTGTTGGCGTGCTCGCTTTGCCATGGCCCCGCGCACACATCCGCAACTTGGTGGGCGGCGTTGTCGTGATGGACCTGCCCCAGGCGTCGAGCAGCGTCGTGCTGCTGTCCAGCGCCGTGCTGCTGACCGTGTTTGCTGCGCTGCTAGCGGGCGACTGAGCTGCCGTCTTGCCACGCGCGGATCAGCGTTCGGCGCTATTTGCCCCAGGTGACGCCGCCGCCGGCGAGTACCTCGTAAGCAATTGCGACGCCGTCGCCGTTGGCGAGCACATTGATGGTCACCGGCTGAACGAACACCACGGCCCGATCAGCGAGCATCAAGCGGCCGGACGCTCCGCCCTGGGTATGAAAGAAGTGATCTACTCGGCTCGAGCTGTTCAGCCCGTAGCCGACCTTGGCGAACGGCGTGACGTAGACTCCCAAGTCCTCGATGATCTTGATGTCCCACCAAAACTTGAAACCGGGCTCGAAGCGCACCGAGTCGTTGAGAAAGGACGTATCGAAGCCTCCGCCAATGGCGGGACCTTCGAAATCGCCGGAAAAGTGGTAGCCAAACTCGGGCGCAATCTTCAGCTGCGAGATGGTGTAATGCGAGGCGCATCTGCCTCGAGCGCAGCCCTGCAAGCCGAACGAAGGGCCCACGCCGCCGGTGACGAACCAAGGGTGGGTGCCGGGTCGCAGCACCGCGGGTTTCTTAGCTTCGGCGAGGCCGCCGCTCAACAACAGCGCGAGCGCTAGCGATAGGGCGATGACCACGCGACCGGTTGCCCAGTTGCGTTGGGTTTTGACGATTCGATCGAGGGTGCTCATGGTCGGCTCTCCAACCTGTCAAGCCTAGTTGACCGCGCTTGATTACGCTACGGCACTTTGCCCGACGCGCTCGACTGCTTTGCCTCGATTGCGGGCTCAGCCGTCACCAGGCAGCTCGGCCAGCTCGTTGGTTCCGCGCGTGGGGCTGACCGCCGTCGACAGTTGAGCATCCATCGCAGCGAGGAGCAGCGCCGCGCCACTGCGGAGATGCGCGTCGTCCAGCTCACTGGGCCAGTGGATGAATACCCGGCTTGTTTCGGCGTGGTCGCTGCTGAGGGCCATATCGATGCCATCGACGAAATCGTCGCGCGGATCGCTTGCCTCGAGCAAACGCACCGTCTCGCCGACATGGTCCATCAGGTAGCCCACCGTGTAGGTCGTGTTGTTGCACAGATAAGTATTCGAGCTGCGCGGGAAGCCAGCCAGCCGCGTGCCTTGAGCGATCTCGTCGAAACGCATCTCGTTGCTAGCTAGCGTTGGTCCCTCAGACGCCAACGCCAGCTCAATCGCTTCCCGCACCGGCTGCCAGGACAGCAAGTTGCCCCGGGCCGTGTCGTCGTCCGAAGCGGTCGATATCAGTGGCGAGCCCTCCACGGCTGCCAGGATGTTGGAGCCGTCTTGCAAGCCTCTCGCACGGTTGACCGCGCCGAGCTCCAACCACAAAGGCTGCCGTGAGCCAGCGATGCCGTTCATGATCACCAAGTCTGGATCGAAGGCTTCGATTTCCTTGAGCGCCAGCAGCGCCGCCAAATCCCAAAAGACAGGCAGCACCATCACGCACAGCTCGACAGGGCCCGAATCGGGTAGGGCGATGGTCGAGCGCGCAACCGCGGTCTGCGCTTCAGGCGGATCAATCTCACCGCTCGGCGGCGGATCGGTCAGTGGGTAACTCAGCTCGTCGATCAATGTGGCGACGATTTGGCCGCTTGCGTTGCGCCAGTTGCTCTGGAAACGGCCAAAGCCGGTTACGAGAACCCGCGGGCGGTCGGCGGCTACCTCGGTTTGGACTGGCGCGTTGCCCTGTCCGCATACCGGCTGGTAGGCCATCGCGTATGCCAAGTTGGCTTGGTATTGGGCCCAGGCCAACGCTGATTGGGTGCCGACTTTCACATTTTGGCTTTCCGAGCCGAGCCCATCAGCTGAGCCGCAGCCGAGCGAGATAGTTGTCAGCACAATGAGGAAAAACCAACGCGTTGTCATTGGGCACGCTCAAAAGCAATCGCTGCGCCAGCCGCCCGCCCGCCTGATCTCAGACACTTGTGGTGCCATGTAGGGAAAAGTATGGGTAGTCGCCGATCCACCTACCCCATGGGTTGATCCAGCTTCCGTCCTCGCCGTCCAACCTGGGTAGGTCTCGGCGTTGCCAGGCGGCAGCGGCTTTTTTCCCCTCGGACTGCTAGGCTCCCAGCTGCGCCGTCGCCTCGCTGGCGCCTGCGGGCGGCCCGTGCGCGTGAGGAACGCCATGAAAATCGTCCAGAAGCCCAAGGTCATCATTCGCCGCTGTGAGCGTTACGACGTGCAAGCCATTCGTCGCATCATTCGCGAGGGGCTGGAAGAGCTCGACTTGCGGCCCAGTGGCCGAACCCTGGTCAAGCCGAACGTGGTCGCGTCTGGACCCATGTTCAAGGAAGCTCACACCCGTCCCGAGTTCATCGAAGGGGTCGTGAGCGCCCTTCAGGATCGAGACATAGGGGACGTGAGCGAGCTGGCTGTTGGAGAACGGTGCGGTATCACCATCCCCACGCGGGCCGCCTTCGATGGAGCCGACTACTACCCGATGTTCAAGCGGGTCGGCTGCAAGCACTACCACTTCGAGGAAGAGCCGCAGGTCGAGATCCCTTTGCGGCACCCAAATCGACTGCGCGACTACCTGTTTACGCCCGAGCCCGTTGCGCGCGCCGACTTCTTCGTCAACTGCCCCAAGTTCAAGTCGCACCCTTGGACCACAGTAACCTTCGCGTTGAAGAACTACATCGGCATTCAGGACGATCGGCATCGGCTCATCGATCACGATCATCGCCTCAACGAGAAGGTTGCCGATCTGCAGCACATCATCCAGCCGCAGTTCATCGCCATCGACGCCATTACCGCGGGCGAGGGTCGCATGCTCACACCCATCCCCTTCGATATGGGTTTGATCATCATGGGCAACAATCAGGTGGCTTTCGATTCGGTGTGCTGCCACATCATCGGCCTCGATCCCGATGAAGTAGACCATATTCGCTTGTCGAAAGAGCACGGCTTCGGGCCCACCGCTCTCGATGACATCACCATCAGCGGCGACGTCAGCCTGCAAGATGCCCAAGCCAAGGCGCAGGGTTTCTTGGTCGGCCTCATCCGCGTAGAGAAGTACTTCGAGGGGACCCACATCACCGCTTACGCCGGGCCGCCGCCCGAAAGCGAAGCGACCGACTATTGTTGGGGTGGCTGCCCTGGCGCGATCGAAGAGGCCATCGAGATCCTGCGTCTGTACGACGACAAGTGCGATGAAAAGATGCCGCATCTGCACGTGGTGTTTGGCGCATACGACGGCCCCATCGACGCAAAACCCGGCGAGAAGGTGCTGTTCATTGGCGACTGCACAACCTGGAAGGGAACGCTGGGGGGCGAGTCGGTGCAGATCGACAGCCAGTACATCGACCGCGCGCAGCTCGATCCGCATCATGCCAAGCACGATGACATCTACAAGAAGATGCTCTCGGTCACATCCAAGCTAGCAGGGGGGCGCAAGAAGCCATTCATACGGCTCACTGGTTGTCCGGTGAGCGTGGCCGAGCAAGCTCTCGCGCTGGTTCGCTTGGCCGGCACCAAGAACCCTTACTTCTCGCCGGCCGAGGTGGTTCGCTTCAACAAGAACTACCTCATGTGGCGTAGCGTCACAGCGGCCCAGCGCTTGCGTGGCCAGCCTTATCAAAAGGATGGCACCTTCTGCCATCGTGGCCAGGCTGCCCCCGAGCTGGACCAAGGGGATGCGGTCGCGGGCGACGCCGAGTAGTCTTGGCGCTGCACGCTCCGGCGCTCGTCGGGTGAGGTCATGTTGCGATGAAACCCGCGCTGATCATTCACGGCCATTTCTATCAGCCACCACGCGAAAACCCGTGGACCGGTATCGTTGACTGCGAGCCGAGCGCTGCCCCGGCGCACGACTGGAACCAGCGCATCCACGACGAGTGTTATCGGCCCAACGCCTACGCGCGAATCTACGACGACGACGGAACGATTCGCGCCGTGGTCAACAATTACCAGCGCCTCAGCTTCAACTTCGGACCGACCTTGCTGCATTGGCTCGAGCGCTTCGGTGCTCAGACCTACCGCCGCATCATCCAGGCTGACAAGCGAAGCAAAGTGACGCGTGGCGGGCACGGCAACGCGATCGCCCAAGGCTACAACCACACCATTTTGCCACTCTGCAACGAGCGCGACATGCGCACGCAGATCCGCTGGGGTCTAGCCGAGTTCCGCACACGCTTCGGTCGCGATGCCGAGTCTTTGTGGATGCCGGAAACCGCATGCGATGACCGCGTGCTCGGCGCGCTCATCGATGAAGGTCTACGCTACGCGCTGCTCGCGCCCAATCAAGCAGCGGCGGTGCGCGAGGGCGATGGCTGGAAGGACGTCAGCGGTGGGCGTATCGATCCGCGGCGCCCCTACCGCTACTGTCATCCCGACGGCTCGGGTCGTTCGATTGCGCTGTTCTTCTATGATGGCGCTATCTCGCGTGCGGTCGCGTTCGAGGGCGTGCTGACTTCGAGTCGGGCGCTGGTCGATCGCTTCGAGCAAGCTTCCACTGGCGCTGGCAGCCTCGTTCACGTGGTGACCGATGGTG
>CAZRGL010000700.1:0-5219 GCA_964599485.1 uncultured Polyangiaceae bacterium | reverse complement strand
CCCTCGGGGCTTTCGGCGTCTCGGGCGCGGGTTCGGTCTCGGACTCGGGCTCGGGCTCGGGCGCCGACTCAGGCTCAGGCTCGGACTCAGGCTCTGTGTCCGCCGGCTTGCTTGCTGCTTTCGCGACCGCCGGTTCTTGCCTCGTCGGGCCCGCGCTTGGTGGGGTGCTCGGCACCTTGTCCGCAACCGTCGGGATCAGATCTGGACCGGGCGTCGGTTCCTTGGCGTCGGGCTCCGGCGCCGAGGCGGGGATGAACGCGGGCATCCTCGGAGCGGTGGGCTCGAGCTTGCCCGAGGCTGGCTCGCCAGCAGATTGAAACACCGGCATTTGTGGGACCGTGGTGCCCTTGGGCGGCTCCAGAATGAGTGGCGCTTGCGGGCTGGTCGGTTTGAGTCCGGGCGCGTTGCTAGGGGGTCTGTCGGACTTCGTGACGGGCTTCGGCGGCGTGACCGAAGTGTCCCACGGCGACTGCTTGGCGCGCATGCATGCGGCGGCGTAGGGGGGGATTTGTTCGCGTCGGGCAGAGCGCAGATCGACGCGCATGGTCTTGGCATCGGGGTAGCGGCGCTCTGGCAAAAAAGCGAGGGCACGATCGACTACGTCGCACATCTCGGACGAGACTTTTGGAGCCACGCCGCGCAGCGGAGGGGCTGGCTTGGTGAGCGCTTTTACAGCAGCGGCCGCATCGTTTTCGGCCAGGTGGACATGTCGCTTGGCGAGCGCAAAGAACATGGTGGCGCCAGCAGCGAAGAGGTCTGCCCGGTGGTCGATGTCGGCGCCCCGGATTTGCTCCGGGGGCATGAAGGCAACGGTTCCGAGCACGGTGCCAGCCACCGTGCGCACACCGCGAACCATTCGGGCGATGCCGAAGTCGAGCACTTTGACCTTGCCGTCATCCTGGATGAACAGGTTGTCGGGTTTGATGTCGCGGTGGATGACGCCCGCAGAATGGGCGGCGTCGAGGACGTCGAGCAGCTGGTCGATAATATCCGCGAGCGCAGGGACTGTGACAGTGCGCTGCTCGAGGATTTGGCCCAAGTTCTGGCCTTCGAGCAGCTCCATGACCAAGAAATGGCTGCCGTCTTCCGCGACATCGACATCACGGATCTGCACCACGCCGGGATGGCCGATGCTGTTGACCGCGATGGCCTCTTGCTCGAAGCGAGCACTGACCTGCTCGGCCAAAGCAATCTCGGGGTGCAGTATTTTGATGGCTTCAACGCGACCGATTCGATGCCGCGCGGCGTAGACCGTGGCCATGCCTCCGCTTCCGAGCAAACGCTCGAGCGTCCACTTGCCGTTGATGACGGTACCGATTCTCTCGGGCATGTTGTCTTTCGTTGCGCTCCGCTCCTCGTGGCCGACCAGCCGAGCCTAGCCCGGATCACGCATCGCGGGCTACAGGCCACCACCGTCCAGTACGATGACAAGAATGATGATGCCGGCTATCAATGCCAACAAGAGCAGTCCGGCGCCGATCACCGCGGCGATCTTGGCTATCGAGTAGGGGGCCTCGCCGACCACGCAACGGGCATCTTGGCCGTGTACGATGGCGCGGTAGACGCGGTCTCGATACCGATACGCCAGCACGTAGGTCGGAAACGCGTAGCGGCGCGTGAAGAGCTTGCGGAGCAGCACCGAGAGGTTCAGATTTCGGTATCGCGACCCTGGGATCCAGCCGCGCGCGTGCTGGGCGGCAGCGCCCTCGACTGCTGCGACGATGGTTTGGCGCGCAGCCGAGCGCTGCACGTCGAAGCGCTCGATGGTGGCTTGTGCCGGGCCCTGAGGCTGGGCCTTTGCCGATTGGAGCTTGAAGAATGGGGTCAGCTGCGCGCACTCGCCAGAGGTCAAGCCGCGCGAAGCGGAAACCAAAATGGAACGAAGCGTGAGCGGATGCTGTCCCGAGTGGGGCGCCCAGGGCGAGCGACCGCTGCCCAAATCGGAGTCGGCCGTCCAGCTCACCAAGGTATCGGCGTCGAACACCCAACCGACCCACCAGAGCGGCTGCAAGGTGTGCAAGGTAGCGCTGCGCTGCAGATCCGAGGGCCGGAAGAAGCCCAGCGTGCCGAGCCAGTATTGCACCGCTTGTGTTGCCGCTGCCGGTTGCACCCCGAAGGGCAAATAAGCCGACGCTTCCTCGATGGGATCGACGGGTTGCTCCAGGTGCATGACCGAGCGACAGAAACTGCAGCGCGGCGCCTGGACCTCGACGTTGTAGCAAACGGCTGCGCCGCATTCTTCGCAGCGTAGGATCTGGGCCATCGCCCGGTCCGGAGCAGACAGCAGATTCGCTTGGGTGGGTAGGCTGCAGACAGCGCAGCGCAGGTCCTCTGGCTCGATCGGACTCTGGCAACGGGTGCAGCTGATATTCGTGGTGTTCATTGGCTGGCCACCACGACGACAACGATGGCTGCGACGACGGCCAACAGCACGACGACGAGCAACGTGATCTTGATCCAGGAGTAGGGCTGGCGGCCATAGATGCGACCCGTCTGCCCGTTGACCAGCAAGCGCACCACCTCTTTTTCGGGGTGGTATCGAACCGCGAGCACCCAGATGGGCAGCAGCGTGAGCACTGCGTCTTGCTCTTGCAAATAGGTCTGGTAGCGGAGGTTGGCGTGTTTGTCGCCGGGCATGAATGCGCCCAGTCGTCGGCCGATTTCTTCGAGCGCCTCTTTTTGGGCCATCTGCTGGCACTGCGCTGCGGTCAACGACGGCTCCTCGGTAATCCAACCCGATACGACTTTGGGGCTGTAGCGGTGCAGGGCGCGCAAGTCGAAGGGCTCGATGGCGTCGAGCTCGTGGTTGGGAATGCCGCGCGATGCGGTGACCACGATGTCGGCCACGTAGGCGGCGTGCCGACCACTGAGCTGTCGCCATTCGGTTTCGGTACGCGTGCGCGTGCGCGTAACGGTGCGTCCTTGCGAGTCGGTGGTCGTATAGGACTCGGTGACGGTGTAATGCTCGCCGATGCTGGCGCTGTAGGTGGAGTGTGCCGAAGCGGTATAGAGGTAGGCCGGTACGTACACGCCGCGCACTTCGTCAGCCGGCGCGTTGCGAAAAGCGCTCGGCGCCAGCCAGCGTCCACGGGCCCAGCGCTGCGCGATTTGTCGTGCTCGATCCTCGGTCAACACGAAAGCGAGCACGAAAGTCGGATTGGGTCGATTGGGGCTGGCGGGTCGCTGCACCACAGCGGGCGACGCGCAATAGAGGCAGACCGTGGTTCGGCGATGCGGATCGAGATCCAGCGCCGCGCCGCAGCTGTCACATTCGAGCTGTTGTGTTGCTGCGGCGTATTGCTGGCCTGGGTGCTGGCCCGGTCGTTGCTGGCCCGGTTGCACAGCCTCAATTCCCCCGCAACGCCATCTAGCCCTTCTTTCGGTAGCGGCGCAGCTTCCCGCGCGAGACACCGAGCAGCTTGGCGGCGCGGGTTTCGTTGCCGTCCGTCATTTGCATGGCGGCCTCGACGCTCTGCATGTTCAAGCTTCGTGTCGACACGGTCGAGGGACGGGCGCCGAGCACTTCGTGAACCGACCACAAGCTCAAACCTGGGCTCGGATCGATGGCGGCGATTTCGCCAAGCGTTGCGATCAGCTCGCGCACGTTGTTGCGCCACGGCTCGCGCATCAGTCTTTCGACGGCCTCTACCTCGGTGCGGTCGACATCGAGATCCAAACCGACGGCGGGCGCGACCCGAAGGGCGATTGCGAACAGGTCTTCGAGACGCTCGCGCAGCGGCGCAAGCTGCAAGCGGGCGACGGCGAGTCGAGCGTACAGATCGCGCCGCAGCGATCCGTCCTCTACCAGCTTTTCGATCGATCTACTCGAAGCGGCGAGCAGCAGCACGTCGACCTTGACCGGGACTTGGGAGCCCACAGGCAATATCTCGTGGTTTTCGAGCAAGCGAAGCAACTTCGGTTGCAGTGACGAGGGCAACTCGGCGATCTCGTCGAGGAACACGGTGCCGCCTTCGTGGGCGCGTACTACGCCTGGCGACGCCTGCTTGGCATCGGAAAATGCCCCTGCGACGTGGCCAAACAGCTGCGACTCGAACACGCCAGAAGCGATGCTCGCGACGTTCAGAGCGGCGTAGGGTGGGCAGCGGCCCAGCGTTTGGGCCACGGTGGCGGCCAGCAGCTCTTTGCCGGTGCCGGTTTCTCCACCGATGAAAACGTTCTTGGGTGGGTGTCGGCGCATGGCGTCGAGGCGGGCGCGCACCTGACGCAAACCAAAGGGCCCGACCAGCTCACCCAGAGGAGGCGAGGGCTCGAGTGGGCCCATTAGTGATTCGCGGTACACCAACAGCGTGTTGCCAACGCGGACGATGGCTCCGTCCTCGAGAGTAGTGGGCTCATTGGCTTCGAGCTGGGTGCCGTCTACCCAGGTGCCGTTGCGCGAGCCAGCGTCTTCGATTTGCAGCGCCGACCCGTCGCGCGTCAGCTTGAAGTGAGACTTGGAAATCTCGTGGTCGAGCAAACCATGGCGTGCGAACCAGTCTCGCCCGAGGGGGGCGATGGGCGGGGGGATGGGCAGGGCGTAGGACCTGGGGAAGACCACGAGGAGCGCCGCCTCCGTTGTCGACTTCGAACGTCGACGTGGGCGGCGATGCCCCTTGGTGCTGTCACTCGACTTGTCGGCCATCGCCGCCTCACTCTCCCGTATCGGGCGTTTCGTTTCAAGCCTGCTCGGAACATTCACATACCCCGAGCGCTGCCAAAACACATGCTCACAGCCAAATCCAAGCACTTTGGCAGCACTGGTTGCGCCTTGGTGAGCAATCCGGGCTACGATTTGACAACTCCATGTGTCCGCAGGACCAGGCACTTTGGCAGCACTGGTTGCGCCTTGGTGAGCAATCCGGGCTACGATTTGACAACTCCATGTGTCCGCAGGACCAGGCAACCCGGCCGGATGCTGGTGGCAAGTCCGGTCAGCCGCCGGCACCTGCCTTGTTGCAGCCAGGTGTCGAGGTCGAGCACTACCGCGTCATTCGCATGCTCGGTCTCGGCGGTATGGGCGAAGTGTACCTTGCCCGCGACACCAAGCTCGGGCGCAAGGCAGCCCTCAAGGTCGTCCGTCCTGGGTCCTTCGGCTCTAGCTCGGCCACCAAGCGGTTTCTCTTCGAGGCGCGCACCACCGCCAAGTTCAGCCATCCCAACATCGGACGAACCAATGAGACCAAAAAACACTTTTCGCTTTTTCGCCGTGCTCGGCTCGG
>CAZRGL010000699.1:0-5242 GCA_964599485.1 uncultured Polyangiaceae bacterium | reverse complement strand
GACCGGGCTGCGGGTGTCCTTGTCGAGTACGATTCTGGCTTCTGGGATCTCGAAGTCGAGCGCGCCTCGGCGCATGCGGCGCTTGCGCAGCAACGAGGCCAGGCTCCACATCACCCGCAGGTCGTCGCGTAGCGCCTCGGCTTCGGGATCGCGTTCGGGCAGCGTCGAAAAGCCCAGCGCGCGCGCCACCGAGCCGTAACTGAGGAAAGCCCGCGAGCGCATCTTGGCGTCGAAGATCCGTGTCTTCTTGACCGCACCAGTGGGATCGAGGGTCACCTCGACGCACATGCAGAGCCGATCCTGCTGGGGCAACAGCGAGCAAAGTATGCTCGATAGCTCAGCAGGCAACATCGGAACCGCACGATCGGGTAGGTAGACCGAATTGCCGCGCGCCAGCGCACTGTCGTCTAGGGCCGTGCCCGGACGGACGTAGTGTGAGACATCGGCGATGGCGATCCAGGCGCGGTAGTCGCCGTCATCGGCCTGCGCTACCCAAATCGCGTCGTCGTGGTCGCGCGCGTCGTGTGGATCGATGGTGAGCATAGGCAGATCGCTCAGATCCTCGCGTTTGGCCATCTCATCGGCGCAGGGCGCCGCTCCGTAGCTTCGCGCCTCGGCAAGGGCGTCAGCAGGATGCTCTTCGACGATCTCGTGCTCGATCAGAATCTTGGCCACCTCGACGTCCGGCTCGCCGGGCTTTCCGAGCACCGCCAGCAGCTCGCCGCGGGGGCTCTCACGGATCATTTCGGGGTAGCGGGTGATTTTCACCGCTGCGGCGAGGCCAGCGACGGGCTCGCTTTGCAGCTCTGCCGATCCAACGCTGACCTCGATTGGCGAGCGTAAACGGCTGTCGTCAGGCTCGAGTCGAAGGTAACCGGGCCGTCCCTGCAAAATGCCCACGATGCGGCTTCGCCCGCGGCTGATGACCTCGAGCACTTCGCCCTCTAGGCCGCGGCGGGTGTGGGCCACCACCCGTGCCCGCACCTGGTCACCGTGCATCGCTCCACCGATGGCCTCGGCGGGCACGAAGATGTCGTCGCCCTCGCCCGCGGTGCGCAAGAAGCCAAATCCTCGGGGATTGGCGTGTAAGACCGCCTCGATCTGCTGTGGCTGTTGCGGTTTGGCCCCAGGAGCGAGCCGAAAGCGCTGGCCAGCCCGGGGCCTGATCACGCCGCCATAGACGAGCTCGTCGAGCACATCCACGAGCCGGTTGCGGTCGCGCACCCGCAGCTTGGCCGCGATTTCGGCGACATGCAGAGCGCGGCCAGCGTCGTGGAGCAAGTCGACGATGTCGTGCGACAGTGCCCGATCGTCACGTGCAGACATGGTGCTGCCGTGGGTTGTGAGCCGATGTCATTGCGGCACCGTTGCAAGGCATTGGGGCTCGCGCAAGAACATTCCAGCCTGTTGGGAGGGGGCTCAAACGGCCCGGCCCGCTGGCGACGGGAGTTTGACATCACCCTCCTAGAGCCCATAGTACGGGGCAGCAGGAGTGGGCTCTGGCTCGCCCGTTGTGTCATGGTCACACGCATCCTCAACGTTCTGCTCCGTCTGGCGCTGCTCACGGCCCTAGCAGCGGCGGCCGCCATGTACGTTGACTATCAGAGCCCGACCGACGCGCTGTTCTGCGGCGTGCAGTCCGGCTGCGCGCAGGTTCGTGACTCGGCCTACAGCTCCATCGCCGGTGTTTCGATGCCGACTTTTGGTGTGGGTGTCTTTGCCGGGCTGTTTGCGCTGGCGATAGGCTCGAGCAGCCGTAGGCACTTCCGGAACCTGGCGTTGCTGACCGTGATGACGGCCTTGGCGGCCGCCGCGCTCATCGTTTTGCAGCTATTTTTCATCGGCGCCGTGTGCACTTGGTGCATGGTAGTCGACAGCGCGGCCATCATCGCTGCTGTCCTGGCCGTGTGGATCGCCCGCCGGCCGCCCGATCACGAGCCGCGCTGGCTGCGCCAGCTCTGGGCAGCTGCGGGCGTCGCCGCGCTGGTCTTACCTTTGATCTGGTCGTCCGTCGTGCGAGCCGATCTGCCGGGCCCGATCGCCGAGCTGCAGAGCGACGACAAGGTGGACATCGTGATGTTCACCGACTTCCAGTGCCCGTTTTGCCGTCGGCTCCATGGTGTGGTGCACGAAGCGATGACCCGCCATCCGGGGCGCGTTCGGCTGCAGCGCTTGATGGTGCCGCTCGCCGGACACAGCGGTGCCGGGCCAGCTGCGCTGGCTTACCTTTGTGTTCCGCAAGACCAACGACAAGCCTTGGCTGACAAGCTCTACGCTGCTGGCGTGGCCCAGCTGACGCCCGACGGCGTTGCGAAAATGGCCGGTGCGCTGGGGGTCGAATCGAGCCCCTTCTGGCGCTGCGTACGGTCCAAAGAGACCGAAGCAAAAATCGCCGCCCACACGCAGCTCTTCACCCAAGCCAAGCTGCGCGGTCTTCCTTCGACCTACGTCGAGGCACAGCTGGTGACGGGCGCCGACGCAGCGGCGTTCGAGCAGGCCTTGGCCCATGCGCTCGGCGGGGGCGGCAAATCAGCCTCGACTTGGCTGCTTGGCGCGTTCGGTCTACTTCTGATGGCCGCGATCGGGCTCGGCTTCGCTCAAGCCCGCGGCTCGCGTTGACAGCCACAAATCACCTCAGCGCGGCCCAGCGAGAAAAATCGTGAGCTATGATGGCGAGCACATGACGTTGCCCACCCTACCGCTAGAGTTCTTTCAGCAGCTGCCCAAGTGCGATCTGCACGTTCACCTCGACGGCTCATTGCGCTTGCGGACCATCCTCGAGCTGGCCAAGGAGCAGGGGGTCGAGCTACCGGCCACCGACGAGGCGGGGCTGCGTGATGCGATGAACCTCGGCAAGAACTGTGGTTCATTGGTGGAGTATCTAAAGGCGTTCGAGATCACGCTGTTGGTGCTCCAAACCGAGGCGTCCTTGCGGCGCGTTGCCTTCGAGTTGGCCGAGGATGCAGTGGCGGAGAACGTGCGCCACATGGAAGTGCGCTATTCGCCGATGCTTCACACCCGGCGCGGCCTCAAGCTGACCAGCGTGGTCGAGGCAGTGCTCAGCGGTCTGCGTGCTGCCCGCGATGCCTTCGGCGTCGAGGCCAACGTGATCGTCTGTGGAATTCGCAACATCTCCGCCGAGCACTCTCTCGAGATGGCTGAGCTGGCGGTGGCCTACAAAGGGCGCGGCGTCGTCGGTTTCGATTTGGCAGGTGCCGAATACGACCACCCTGCAAAACACCACAAGAGCGCTTTTCAGCTGGTGCGGGACAACAACATCAACTGCACCATCCACGCAGGCGAGGCCTACGGCCCCGAATCGATCAAGCAAGCTTTGCACGTATGCGGGGCGCACCGGATCGGACATGGTTGCAGGCTCCGTGAGGACGGCAGCTTGCTGCATTACGTCAACGATCACCGAATCCCCCTCGAGGTGTGCCCATCGTCAAACGTGCAGACAGGAGCAGTACGCGACTTGGCGCGTCACCCCCTCAAGCTCTACTACGACCTCGGCCTTCGCGTGACGATCAACACCGACAACCGCCTGGTGACCGATACGACCGTGTCGCGCGAGCTGTGGGTGTGCCACAGCCGCATGCGCATGCCCCTCGAAGACATCAAGCTGGTCATCATGGGCGGCTTCAAGAGCGCGTTCCTGCCGTTTCATGTCAAACAGGCGCTGCTCCGTGAAGTCAGTGTTGATTTGGCCCGCTTCCACGAAGACGGGACCATCGATCCGCTGCCTCCCTCGCCGACGAGCGTGCCCAAGCAAATGCGTTCCACACCTCAGCTTCGCTCGGCGCCAACCGAGACGGTTGGCGAAGGGGCGCCGGAGGAAGAGGCCCGGTGAGCAGCTCAGCGACCGAGCGTGACGACGAGGTAGGCTTGGATGAGGAGCTGGCCGAGCTGCCACCGCCTCCGCGGACAACGCGCAGCGCCGCGCTGGTGCTGATGGTGCTGACGGTTTTGCTGGCTGGCGCCCTGGCCTGGTCCCTCATGCCAGAGGCCCGTTACGCCCTACAGAAAATGGGCGCACCGGTCGATCTGGGCTCCTTCGCCACAGCCAAGCTGGGCCCACAAAGCGCAGGGCGCTTCGTTCGAGCCCACGTATCTATCGGCAAGGCCAAGACGGTGGACTTCAAGCGGGTCGGGGAGTCCGATGGCTACCGCATCGCGCTCGTATCAGGCGGCAATGAGCCCCGTTTTGTGGAGTTTCGCGTAGCGACCTCGCTGGCAGGGCCACGTTTCGTTCCGCCGAGCCTTGCGGCTGGTCGACTCGTTCGAATCGCCGATTTGGGCGCGCGCCATCGCGGACTTGCTGACGCGCTCGACAAGCTCGCCGCGCCCTCAGCGAGCGGTTGGCTTCTGCTCGATGGCGACAATCCCGACAGCGTCGCTTGGGTATTGGGCCTCGAGTTGTTGCTTTTGGTCTTTGCGCTCTGGTGTGTGGCGGGCATCTTTCGAATCGTGCGCAAACGTGCTGATGGATGAGTTGACACGCCGCGCACGTTGGAACAGAACAGCCTTCAAATGCCCACTGTTCTGTTCGTTAACGAGCATCGCAAAGTAGAGGTCAAAACTGGCCGAAAGATCAGCGAGGTGGCGGCTGAGCTCGGGATCCAGGTCTGCCGCAACCACTTCGCAGGACTTCGTTTTGGCGATTGGACGGTGTGGGTGGATGGCGATCCAGGCTGCGTGAGCTCACCCACACTTTTCGAGCGGCTGATCAAGCGCTGCAAAGGCCAACGTCGCATGGCCAATCGCACGCGAATCCTCGGCGATTGCAGGGTGTGGACGGCGCAGGGTATGAGCAGCCGGGCAGGCAGCCCGCGTCCTATCGAAGATGCGCCCAACCCGGTCGAGGACGAGGACGCTGAGCGTTTCGTCCACAGCGAAAATGAAGCTGGAACCGCCTGGAACGTCTATGGCCACCCGGCGGCGGTAGGCAAAGGAGAACGCGACGCGCCCAAATACACGCCGCCAGTCAAGAAAGCTCGACCCAAAAAAGAAGCCCCGGCCAAGCCGGCGGCGGACAAGAAACCTGTCGAGAAGGCTGCTGACAAGCCGGCCGCTGACAAGCCAGAGGACAAGGCCGCCGCCAAGAAGCCGGCCGCTGACAAGCCAGAGGACAAGGCCGCCGCCAAGAAGCCGGCCGCTGACAAGCCAGAGGACAAGGCCGCCGCCAAGAAGCCGGCCGCTGACAAGCCAGAGGACAAGGCCGCCGCCAAGAAGCCGGCCGCTG
>CAZRGL010000698.1:0-5266 GCA_964599485.1 uncultured Polyangiaceae bacterium | reverse complement strand
GCGCACCCCGTCGCGCACCCGCTCGGCCCCGACCACGAAGAAAACGCCAGGGCGCGTCACGCCCGCGACCATCGCTCCTCAGGGGGTGCGCTGCTCGAGCTGTGCGCCCCCTGAGAGCCATTTGATGACCTTCGGCGAGCCGCGGTAGGTCACCTTCGCAGAGCCCCGGATCGTTGCTTCTAGGGAGTCGCTGACCCTCAGATCGACCGAGCCGCTCCCTTTGACCATCATGAAGCCTTGTTTGGCGGTTAGCGTTTGCAGCTCGGCCTTGCCGGAGCCGCTCATGTAGATCTTGAGCTTGTGGGTCTTGCCGTGGACTACGGTGGAGCCACTTCCGTCGATCTCCACGACGAGGCTGCCATTGTCGACCTTGGTCAGCTTCGCCTGGTTACTGCCGACGTTGCGCAGCAGCTTGATGTCGGGCGCGCGAACCTTGGCCACCAGCGGCAGCTTGGCGACGATGGACTTGTCGATCTCGATGACCAGGCGATGCCCACGTATCTCTGTTGTTACCAACGGTAGAAGGTTGGCGTCGCCACTGAGCGCCACCGAATGGGCGTCGTGTTGCAACTCCGCGTCGAGCTTCCACGCGCCGCGAACTTCTACCTCCGAAAACGGACCAGGGTTTCGCCAATCACTCCCTGCTTGCCCGTTGCCGGTCTCGGTGCACCCCAATCCCGACAGAGCCAAAACGAGCAGCAGCTGCTGCGTGCGCCAAACCAGGCAAGGTCTCATGGAGCGGTCATAGCATGTCGGGATGCGTTGCAAGAAAGCAACAATCGGTCTATTTCGTGACTCAGGTACACCTTGTTTGACATCAGCCACGACAAGACCGACGACGCCCAGTTGCATGACGCCGACATCGAGTCGCTCGAAAAGCGCATCATGGAGCTGGCCCTGTCTCACACCGGCGCGAAATACGGCGCGATTTTCCTGTACGACCGCAAGACCAAGGGCCTACGGATCGACTTTCACGTGGTCGAGAGCTTGATCGTCACCTTGCCCGGCGCCATTTTGCGGCGCCGGCGAGATGGTCGTTCCAATGGCATCGCCATGTGCGTGCTCGATCGCAATGAGCCCTACCTCTGCAACGATGCTGCGGCCGATCCGAATTATGCGCGCTATTTCTTAGAGGTCGGCTCGATCGCCGCCGTGCCGATCCCCTACCAGCGGCGGGCCATCGGCGTAATCAGCGTCTCGGCGCGTGAGCCTGGCTCATTCACCGATGAGCACATCGCAGTCCTTCAAGAGCTGGCCAATTCGAGCGCCAAGTTCTTGCGACGCGCTCAGCTGTACCGCGCCGCCCGCGACCGCGGCGACAAGCCGTTCTTGATCAAAGGGCTCAGCCCAGGCTGGCTCGAGGTCGAGCGGCGCATCGAACAAGTGGCGCCTACTGATGCGTCAGTGCTCATTCACGGCGAGAGCGGCACCGGCAAGGACCTCGTTGCTCGCGCCATCCATTTCAACAGCCGACGGGTCGAGAAGCCCTTCGTGACGGTCAATTGCGCGGCCATTCCCGAGACCATGCTCGAGAGTGTGCTGTTCGGTCACGTCAAAGGGGCTTTTACCGGGGCGAGCTTCGAAAAGGTTGGCGAGTTCGAAAAAGCCGACGAAGGGACGTTGTTCTTGGACGAGCTGGGTGAGCTTCCCATGCCGCTGCAAGCCAAAGTGCTGCGCGCTGTCGAGCAGGGCGAGGTGCAGCCGCTCGGCAGCAACAAAGCGCCCAAACGTGTGGATGTGCGGCTGCTCTGCGCCACCAATCGCGATTTGCCCGCCATGGCGCGCGAGGGACGGTTTCGCGAGGATTTGTACTACCGTCTGAGCGTCATCACCATGGAGCTGCCGCCCTTGCGGGCCTACAAGCAGGACAACCTCGACACGCTTGCTCACGTCTTTTTGCAGCACGCTGCGCGACGTCACAAGGTGCAGCTGGCCCAGTTCAGCCCCGAGGCCATGGCGCAACTCTTTGCCTACGACTTTCCTGGAAATGTTCGCGAGCTGAAGAACGCCGTGGAGCATGCAGCCATCATGGCGGCCGGCGGTGTCATCGAGCCGGCTCACCTGCCCAAGGCCGTCCAGAAGGCGACCGAAGCGCAGTCGATCGAGCCCGGCGCTGGCGAGACAGCCGAATCAGACGAGGCGCCTCACAAGACGCTGCGACAACTGCGCGAAATGTGGCTGGCGCCGCTCGAGCGGCGTTATCTCGCGGAGCTGCTCGATCAGTGCGCGGGCAACGTGCGCAAGGCAGCCCTGCGTGCTGGCATCAACACGGTGACCATGTACCGCCTGTTGAAAAAGCGAGGCCTGAAAGTAAGCCGTCACGTCGAGCGGGCCTGAGCCGAGCGTTGCCCTCCGTCCCGAGCGGGGCGTCGAGGACGCGCCAAGGCGCGACGAGGCGGCCTGGGGCCGCCTGTCGTCCATGACGCTCTCCGGTCAAACGCCTATTTGGTCGTGGGGCGACCGACCGGCGGCTTGATGCTAGCGGGATTGCTGCTTCCGCCACCGGCGATGCTGAAAAACACCGTTGCGGGCTTACCGCGGGCCGCCACCATGGCGTTTTGGGACTTCAGCGTGCCACCAGCCGGCAGACAGGTCACGTTGTGCTGGCCAATCGGTAGGGTCAGCGTGAGGCCCGGCTTGGTTCCGTAACCCTTGCCATCAACTGCGATGGCGCAGACTCCGTCCGTGACGACGACCACCAGTTGACCGGTCTGGACGGGCGGCGGGGGCGTTCGCTTGGCAGGGTGAACAGGCCGATGGGGAGGCGGCGCATGGGGCGGCGGCGGCGCGTGGGGCGGCGGCGGCGCGTGCGGCGGTGGAGGAGGCGGCGGTCCATGATGCCCAGGAGGCGGTGGGGTAGGGGGCTTCCTCTTCTCGCTAGTGATGACGCATCCAGTCGCTACCAGTGCAACACTGGTCGCGACGACCCAAAGCTTGGTGTTCGACAGCAGGCTCATGTGGGCGATTATCGTTGCCAATCGCACAAAGTGCCAGCGGCGGGCACGGTTCCGGCTTTGAATGCTCGGCTCGTGCCCGCCACGTGCGGTGTGTGTGAGCGTGTGAGGAGGTGCTACATCTGTTGGAAGCGAACTGGTACGACGATGGTGGCGCCGGCCGGGCTCTTGGCGAAGCGGGCTCCAGAGGCGACCGCTTTCAAGCATCCAGCGATGGGGGCCAGGCTCCCGCCGCCTCCGCCGACGCTGCTGACGCTACCGCTTGGCGACACCTTGATGATGAGCGTGGTCGAGCCAGCCAGGTCTGGGTTGCGGGCGAGGCCAGCTTGATAGCAAGCGCGGAAGCCGCCGCGGAGTCCAGCTACGACACCTGAGGCGCCGGGCAACTGGGTGGGCTTCTTCGGGGGTTTGCCGTCCGGGCCATCGGGGGTGCCGGGGCCATCTGGGGTGCCAGGGCCATCGGGGGTGCCGGGGCCACCGGGATTATCATTGGTGCAGTCTTCACATTTGCCCTTATCCAGTGGGCTACCAGGGCGGTTGTGGTCGCTGATGATCGGCTCGTCGCCGCTGCCAGGCAGCTGGTTGAGGCCGATACGGCTGGCGCGATTGTCCCGACCAGCCTCATTGAGCATGCTGGCGGGGAGGTTGGAGCTAGAGCCATCGATGACGATGTTCGAGGCAGGACGGCTGCCGTCCATGGCACCGATGACGCCTACGTCCAGTGCATCGAGCTGCGCTGACAGATCGTCCACGGTCGCGCCGGGGTTGTGGTTGCCGCCGGCTTTCGACTGGGTGTTGTTGTTGCCACCTGGGCGGCCCACAGTGCCGGGCGTCGTCTTGGGCTTCTGAGCGACCTTCGTCTCGTTGTCTTTGCCATCCTTCTTGTTGTCGGTGCTGACATTGCCAGGCCGTGCGGTCTCCAGAGGCGGAGGCGCGGGCAGCTGCTTGGATACTTCGACGATGCGGCCGATGCTCAGGTCGTCATCGATGACCGGGTCCATCCAATCACCGTAGATGGATGCGACTACGAGGAAATGCAGCAAGAAGGAGAACGCGGCGACGATGGTGGTGAACCAGTCGACATTGCCAAAGGGGCCACGCTTGACGGACATGGGCAGCTGAGCTTTGGGTTGACGGGGCAGGGGAGCCACCAGCTGCAGCAAGAAGGTCGTCTCGCCGACCCTGGTGCGCCCTCGGCTGTGGTCGTCGAGCTGAATGGAGCTGCGACCGAGCGACTGCAGTTGTTCGATTGATTGCGTGACACCGGCGCTCACGATGCGACCGCTCATGCCATCGAGGAGGTTGAGTCGATACTTGTCGCCCACTACCTCGATGAGGGCGAAGGACTGGGGCACCGCGCGACTGGCGATCACGAAACACGCCTTCTCGCTCGGGCCGATGGTGAACTTGTCGTCGCGCTGCACGAGACGCTCATGCACGATCACGCCGCGCTCGACGACGCCTACGCGCAGTACTTTGGGCTCGGTGCTGCAAGGCGATGCCGCCAGCATTACGGCTGTCATTTTTCCGGGCTTCGTATTCTTGTGCTCTATCGCTCTCACATCACACCTCCTCGGGGCCAGGGCGCATCCACGACGAAAATCGTTGGGAACTGCGGGCCATCGCCGGCTAGCCGGCTACGGGATCGTTCGGTTGTGATGGCTACGACGGCCGCGCTTTGGAAAGGATCTGGCGAAGCGTCGCTCTCGTGCCCTTTGTACGAAACTGCGTTTTTTTTGAATAAGCGCAGCTGGTGTCGCTGCCGAAGCGGTCGGATCCGGCTGGTCAGAAGCTCACTCGAGCGGCGCTAGTGCCAAGGCCCAACGGTTGCCCCCGCGGTCGCGCTCGGTGACCCAGACCTTCACGCTGTCGCCGATGCGGCAGAGCGGCTTGCCGCTATCTTGTCGTGACAGCGCGATGCGGTCTGCGGACAAATCGATGCCTGTGCCGAGCTGTTGCTCCAGATGGCGCGTGTAGATCTTGAGCTCGATGGGCGGAGAATCGAGCACCACGTGGGCTTTGCCTCGGGTCATTCCCATCACCGTTCCGATTCGGCGGGGACGCTTGTTCTTCGGCAGCTCCAAGTCAGCCTCGAAGAGCTGATCCAGGACCAGTAGATTGGCCGCCTTGGTGAGCTGTTTTTGCATCAGCTTGGACTCGTTGGCGCGTTCGACGATTTGTTCGCGCAAGGACTCGTCCGTCGACCTCTGGTCCTCGCTCGTCTCCACGCCAGCGGTCTTCTCGAGCGCCTCTTTGTGCAGAAAGACGCCGACGATTTCGCGCATGGGAGCAGAGAAGCGCGCGTAGATCTC
>CAZRGL010000697.1:0-5281 GCA_964599485.1 uncultured Polyangiaceae bacterium | reverse complement strand
TCGCGGAGATCACCATGGGGATCCTCACACGTGCCCGCGGCAAGGACCCCTCCCTCGGTTACGCGACCGACATCATCGAGATGATGGGCCGCGACATCGCGGCCCATCATGGGCATGGCACACGCATCATCACCAACGCTGGCGGCGTCAATCCGACTGCAGCTGCGGACAGGTTGGACGCGATGGCCCGCGCGGCAGGAGCGGACATTCGCATCGCAACGGTGCAAGGTGACGACTTGATGGGGCGGCTCGATGCGCTCAGAGAAATGGGCGTCACAGAAATGTCCAGCGGAGCGCTTCTGCCAGACACACCGCTGAGCATGAACGCTTACCTCGGGGCCCGTCCGATCGCCGCTGCGCTCGACGCGGGTGCCGACGTCGTCATTACCGGCCGCTGCGTCGACTCGGCGCTGGCGCTAGGGCCGCTCATCCACGCGTTTGGGTGGGGGCCAACCGATCGGGACGCATTGTCGGGCGGCAGTCTTGCGGGACACCTGATCGAATGCGGGCCTCAGGCAACAGGCGGGCTGCTCACCGACTGGGAAGACCTCAGCTCGATCGAGAACATCGGTTGCCCTATCGCGGAGTGTCGCAGCGATGGCTCCTTCGTGCTGACCAAACCAGCGTCAACGGATGGCCTCGTCGACGAACGGACCGTGGCCGAGCAGTTGCTCTACGAGATTGGCGATCCGGAAGCCTACTTGTTGCCCGACGTGAGCTGCGATTGGCGCAATGTTCAACTGTCGCAGGTTGGTGAGGACCGCGTGCTCGTGAGCGGCGCGCGCGGAACACCGCCGCCGCCTACACTCAAAGCCTGCGCCCAAGTGCTCGATGGCTTCAAGATCAAGGCGCTGATGCTGATCGCCGGGCGCGACGCCGTGCGCAAAGCAGAGCGCGTCGCCGTCAACGTGCTCGAGCGCGTCGACCGCGTGATTGCCCGCGAAGACCTCTCGCCATTACGCGCGCACGACATCGAGCTACTCGGCGCCGAGAGCACCTATGGCCCACACAGCAGGGCTCGACAAACGCGGGAGCTGATGCTGAAGATCGCGCTGCATCACGATGACCGCCGCGCCCTCGGCAAGATTGTGCGTGAGCTGGTGTCTTTCGGCCTGACCATGCCTGGGATCAGCGGTGGCGGAGCAGGCCTAGCCCGGCCGACGCCACTGCTGCGCCTGCGAAGTTTCCTCGTTGCCCGCGAGCACTTTCGACCGGTGGTAACACTCGCTGGACAAGCCATCGACTACAGCGAGCCGCAGGTCGAGACAGCGATAGCGTCGCCGCACGGCCCGTCTGAGTCGAGCACCCATTTCGATGTGGACGACCCGGTCGAGGTACCCCTCATTGCGATTGCCCACGCACGCAGCGGAGACAAGGGGGCGGACAGCAACATCGGCGTACGAGCGCGGCATCCTGACTTCGTTCCGCTGCTGCGCGCGCAACTCAGTGCGAACGTGGTTGCAACGCACCTCGCGCATCGCATCGACGGCCCTGTGGTGCGCTACGAGCTGCCGGGTATCGACGCCTTCAATTTCGTGCTTCGCGACAGTCTCGGTGGGGGCGGCATCGCGTCGCTTCGGTTCGATGCCCAAGGCAAAGCTCACGCGCAACAACTTCTCGACATGCCCATCGCGGTTCCACGAGGCTGGCTGCAGCACGAAGGGTTCCGCAATCCCAAACCGGCGATCCATGACGCTAGCGAGTGAGCTGTGCAGCGATTGCGGGCTCTGCTGCGACGGCGCGCTGTTCAGCTCGGTCTCGCTCGAAGCGGCCGACTTGGTCACAGCCCGGGCGCATCGCTTGCCGGTGCTGGAAACTGCCCAGGGTTGCAGGCTCGAGCTGCCCTGCCCAGCGCTACGCGGCGTGCTCTGTGAGATCTACGATGAACGACCAGAATGCTGCGCCGAATTCGTGTGCGAGCTTCTGGGCCGCGTCGACGATCGAAGACTGAGCCTCGATCAAGCGCAGATGATTATCGACGAGACGCGGTCAATCCGGGCACGCGTGAGGGCGGCCACGGACACAACACCGTGGTGGCTTGCCCTCCGCTCCGCTGCCGAGGCCGAGCGCAGCAACACGGCCTGGGCAAGCGACCACGCTGCGCTGCTCGATGACCTCAAGGCGCTCGAGAAGCTGATCCGGCGCCGCTTCTGGGGCTAACGCGTGGGCGGCGACTGGCGTAGCTCGAGCTGGTGTTTCCATTCAGCAAGGGTGCGGCCTGAGGCGCTCTTGTCGAGCACTCCATTGTCGTGGCGTTCGGCTTCCCAGAGACGCTCTTCGTAGATTTCGAGGAAGTTGGCATCGGAGTTGGACCAAACATTCTGCAACGCAGCTTCGAGTGAGGTTGGGTCGTCAACACCGTTGCGCGCATTGACCGTTTGAAAAGCGGTGAGCTGCCCTTGAGCGCCTTCACGCAAGACCCAGCGATTGGGACAGCCGCTGCCAGGCCGGCCGTACCAGCGATGGCGCTTCATCGGAACTGGATGCATGTCCTGATTTGGGCAGGTGCCGGCTGTGGGAGCCGGGCGCAAGCCGTTGTGTTGCACGACGAAACGCCGACCGAGCAGCGACTGGCCCAAGTCGAGAATGGCTTGGGTTTGGGCGAAGGGTCCCGGTAGCGCATGCCCATCGGACGAGCTGCCGTCACCGAGCAAATAGCCGCCTCGGTCGTTTATCTTGGGAAAGCCCTCCTGGATGAGCGCGTAAACCAACGGCTTGGACGGGAAGGCGGCAGCAAGCAGGTCGAGCTGCTTACGATAGAACCGGAAGAGGCCCTTGGGCGTATAGCCAGCCTTTGCCAGAATCTCCGTATTGCAGACACAACCGGCATCGGTATTGCAGCGCTTGGGCAGACGGTTTTCGTGCGTATATAGGTTGGCGCCAGACGGCTTGACATAGGCCAGCGCACGGAACCAGTCGGAGCGGCTCCTGATGTGCTTGGCGGCAGCGGACAAGAGGGCAAAGTAGTGGGCTTGGTAGCGCTCATCGATGGGGCTTCCGAGCAGCATCCAGGCCCCGCAGCTGTTTGGACGCGAGCTACCGGCGTCGCGCAAGCGCAATGGCTGGACACCGTGATCGAAAATCCAAGCCGGGGTGCCACGTTTGCCAGCTTGGAAGCTGAATGCAAACCGCTTTCCGTGAGCCACGGCCTGGTTCATTTCGCGGTCGAGCGTGGAGAAATCGAACACGCCTGGCGCAGGATTGACTTCGCTCCACGACAGCCGAATGTACACGCCGTTGATGCTCTTGCTTTGCCATGTCGACGGCATCGTCAAGCGATTGCCTGCACCACGACACAAGACATGGCTCGAGGCTCCCTGCCGGCTACGAGCAACGACCACGCCGCGGCTGCAGCTGCCGCGTCTGTCAACTGCGAGGGACTTTTGCTGGGTGACCGGGCCGAGGGCGAAGATCCCACCCCGAAAAGCGCTCGGCATGGGAGCCGCGGAGTCGGTGGGGGCTCCCGCAGAGCCAACTGGTGACGGAGCTGAACCCTCCGCCACCTCGACGACATGTGTGGCCTGGCGAGATGGCGTGGCGGTAGCCCCGGACTGGCGGGGGCCAACCACGCAGGTGGCCAAGGCCGCGAGCCCCATCGTGGCAAGGGCGGAAAGCACGATCGCGACAGGGCGAAGGTAGGACTTCGTATGGTTGGTGTTTTGGGGCCGCTGAGAGGCTCCCTCGAGGTGTGTCATGGTGTTTCCGTTCGCTAATAATTGGGGGTCCTGGTGTTGGTTGGTTCGTAATTACATGCCGCGGACCCGGCCGACGTTACCTCTCGTCAGGGCTTGTGGCGTTTCTGGCGCCGCTCGACTACGAATCGTAGACATGGGGATTTTCGAGCGAAGTTGGATGCTCACCAAGTTGAGCTTCGGGGTAATCAGGCAGGACAAAGAGATGCTGCTGTTCCCCTTGCTGGCAGGGATCTTCTCCCTGCTATTTTCAGCAGCGCTGCTCTATCCGACCATCATCGTCGTGCTGCTGAAGCACCACGCCGCTGGCGGCGCCCTGACTGACGCTGCGCTGGGTGTGGCCGACTACCTGATCCTGTTCGTCTCCTACCTAGGGTTGAGCTTCATCGCGACATTTTTCAGCGTGTGCGTGGTGTTCACCACCAAGACCCGCTTCGAAGGCGGAGATGCGACCTTCATGGACAGCATCAAGTACGCCTTCAGCAAGCTCCACCTCATCTTCGCCTGGAGCCTGGTGTCGGCCACGGTCGGCCTAATCCTGCGCGCGCTCGATCAGGCGGCCGAGCGCTCCGGCACTGCCGGTCGAATCATCATCGGAATCATCACCTCGATTCTCGGACTCGTGTGGAGCCTCATCACCATCTTCGTGATCCCAGCAATGGTCTACAACGACCTCGGACCACTTGATGCCATCAAGCGCTCCGTGTCCACCCTCAAGGAGACCTGGGGCGAGAGTATCGTGCGTCACTACGGCCTCGGCCTGATCCAGTTCCTGTTCAGCTTGCTCGGCATCATCCTGACCGTCGCATTGTTTGTCCTGCTCCAGGGCTTTGGAGCGACCGGACCGATCATCGCCATCAGCTTCGGCGTGATCTACTTCTTGGGCGTCGTGTTGGTGTTCAACGTGGCAAACACAGTCTTCAACACCGCGCTGTACGCCTACGCCAACAGCGGCAGCTCCACCGGCGGCTTCGACGAGAGCATCCTGCAAAGCGCCTTCCGCCTGCGCGATTAGATCATGCGCCAAATGGCGCTCTGACAATGCCCTCTTGGCGTGCCGCTAGCCACGGTGGTGCCCAACTGCACGGGCGGCTCCCAAACCAACAGCCCCCAGGCAAGCCGCGAAACAGCGAGCCAAGTGCACGCCGCGAACCGGCGACCCAAGTGCACGCCGCCAAGCCGCGAGCCGAACGCCCGAAAAGAAATTCAAAAAAGAACCGTCGTCGTTGCCCCCGCTGTGGGCAGGTGAGCAGCGGTGGGCAAGCCCTACAAGACGTCGCCAGCCTCGCCACTCGGCCACCGGCTTGGTCCCATGCCCCACCCACGTGGGCAACCAATTGCCGCACCAGCAGACCCTGCATCTCCCACAAATCGATGTCGATTTCACTTGACCGAATTTGCAGACAGCTCCGCCACAAATTCCCTCCCACCAATAGAATGCCAATCACCGGCCACTAGCGACCAATGCTGCACCGCTAGCACCACCATTGCCATTGAAAGCCGTTTTCGCGCCAATAACGCCTTCGCGCCCGCCTCACGAGGACGAAATAGCGGGTGTTAGAGTATGGCGACACAAGAACAAACAGCAT
>CAZRGL010000696.1:0-5285 GCA_964599485.1 uncultured Polyangiaceae bacterium | reverse complement strand
AGCCCCCTGTCCGCGGCCGTCGCCCTCTAGCCCATGGCAGACTGCACACGCCTTGCGATAGACGGCGGCGCCGCGCCCCACATCGGGAGCAGCCAACCAAGCCCCGCGATCGAGCCCCGCCGCCTTGGACCCACCGCCGCCCGAGGCAGAGCCGCAACCGCTGAGCAACGTGGCCGCACTGACGACGAGCGCGCTCAGGCGCAAACATGTTTGGGTCGCGTCCGCCATGGCTAGAAGTAGAGGTGCGCCTCCGCGGTCAAGACGTCGGCGCCGCCAATCTCGTCCTGCGGAACGCTCGCGCGAAAGTCGTAGAAGACCCCGGTCGCCAACGCCGGGAGCGGGAACAGCTCGAGACCCGAACGAACATGCATCCGCTGATCCTCCGGAACGTCGAGCGCAGGATCGTGATAACCGTAAGCTGCTTTGAGGTTCAAGCCGCGCATGAGGAGCAGGTTGGCTTCGGCGTAGATCTGCAAGGAGTGAACGGCCTCCTTGTTGCCTCCAAAGGTGCTGCGCACGACATCCGCCTCGGCAAGAAAGCAGAACCTGCCGAGGGTCAAACCTGCATGACTGCCAGCCATACTGTTGGTCTGCGCGTCGGTCTTGTTGAGGCTCGCCGAGACGCCAACGCGCCAGCGCGAGAAGGTCGCTTCCATCAAGATGGACAGCTTCTTGTCGTTGTCCGGATCGAGCCCCCCACCAGAGCCGTTGCTCAGGGCGAAGAACACTCCATAGAAGCCCCGTTCGAAGCCGAGCTCCACACCGATGTCTGGTGAGGCGAAGGTGTGGCCGGTGTTCTTGCGAATGAACTCCTCGTCATTCCAAATCCGCAAGCCGTAGGGCAGCAGCAGATAGCCGGCCTTCACGTGAAAACCGGACGTCGCGACCATCATTTGGGCTTCGCGCACCTCGACGTTGCCTTCGGCGAAAGAGGTGTCCAAATAGAATGAGAGCTGCTCGAAAGCGCGCACCCGCAAGTAAGGATTGGCCTCGCGGTTTGCAAAGGTGTTGTGAACTTCGTCAGCAAAAACGGTGTCGTTGGACACGCGCACATCGCCGCCAATCGCGACGTATTCGTTCAGGTTCGGATCGAGAAAACCTAGAAAAAGCGCGCTGTCGTGCTTGGGCGTCTGGCCCGTTTTGGTGCCAGCGGACGAGCTGGGCGGACGGCTCGAAAAGGCCGACAAGTGGCTGACCGCGTATTGATTGCCGAAGTCGGTACGCTTGCCCCCACCGCTACGGTTTTCATGGCACTTGGAACACTTGAAACCCTCACGCTGCGCGATATACGGCTCAGCGCGGACGCTCGAGGCTCCCAGCACGATCAACAGCCCCGCAGCGCAGCCAACGAGGCTCGCGAGCGAGGGCTCGCTGCCAAGCTGAGGGTTTGTGGGTTGCGGTTGCATCGGGTTCAGTCTCGGGGAGCCCCACGTTCGATCCACGAGCGGATCCGCTCGATCTCGTCGGCGCGGCGCGGCGGGCGACCACGCGGCATTCGTTTGCCGGTCATCAGCTGTCCGCCCTCGAGCTTGATGATCAGGTAGCTATGATCAGGATCGCCAGGCTCGACGCGAGCCAAGCCGGGACGCTCCGAGGAGGGCACATCAACCATGAGGTCGTAGGCGGCGGCGACCGACAGATCCAAGCCCTTACGAGCCGATGCGCCGCTGTGACACCCCGAGCAGAGTTGGGCGAGGAAGATAGAAGTAATACCGTGGTAGGTGCTGGGAAACTCGAGTGAGCCATAGGTGGACCCGAGACCGGGGGCGTGAGGATGCTCGTAGGCCCGGCCGTACTCGTCCAGCTCCGTTCCGTCTCCAGCGCCGCAGCCCCACGCGATCGTCCCGACCGTCGCCGTGATCGCGACGCTGCGCGCTAACCTGCCCAGTCGGCTCATCAGTCGGCCCTCACCTGAAACCTCAACTCGCGCTGTCTTCGCCAGGGACGCATGCTGCGAGGCCACCCGGCAAAAGCCCATCGACGTAGTCTGTGATGTTCTGTCGATCGCCCGGAGCGAGGGGGGCGAGCTCTTCGTCCAACAGCTCGAAGAGCTTGGCAGACCACTTCGGAGGCATACCTTCAGGATCGCCCTTGAAGCCGAGATCGAGCTTTTCTGCGATCTCGCACCCCTCGTAGGCCCCGTCCTCACCAAACTTGCTGAACGCATCGAGCTTGGCCTGGTTGGTGAAGTCCGGCGGTACGTCTTCGGCGAGCAACACATCGAGCTCGTGCATTTCGTGCAGGATCCAGGCTTTGCGTAGCGCAATGGTCGGGGCCATCTTCCCGTCCAAAGCAGGGTCGGCACCGTCGATCAGATCCTGGACGGACTTTTTGATCAGTCCGCTTGGGAAGTCTGAATCCGGGAAGGCTTCCTCAGTAAACAACGCGTCGTCGAGCTCGTTGATCGATTCGAGCCGCTCGGCACGTTTGTCCGCGTCATGGCATGCCACGCAGCTGTCTGCTACTGGCTGCTCGATTTGTGAATACTCGACGCCTTTGCCAGCGCAAGAGGTCCAGCATGCAGCTGCCGCTGCCGCCGCCGAGAGGAAACCCAGCCACTTGATGTGACTGTGGCCGCACCGCTGGTCGTTCATCTTCCCACCTCGTTGCAGTTGCACATGAAAATCATTTTCATCTTTGGTAGACCAGCCTACCAAAGATAGTCTGCATGTGCGAGGGCAACTGCACAGCGGTGCAAGATTCTGCACATCCCAGTCAGCTCTCGAACTGGCTATCGCTCTGGGCTACTTCGTTGCCGGCTTGGCAAATGTCTTTAGGTATTTAAGAATACTGGACTTTTCTTCATCGTTGAGACTTGACACGGGCGCCATGGTTTCCATGTACCCTTCCCAGTCTCGAGCCGTGAACCGCCCTGGGGGCGTCAGCACGTGACACCCCGAGCACGATGCGAGGTAGTGGCTCCTACCCTCTGACAGTACGGCCACAGTGGAGCCAGCCCGCCTTGCATCGGCTGCGGAAACGCGCGGGATCGGCGAGCAACCAGCCACGCCCACGATCAATACCGCACCCACCATCGCCCAGACGGCTGCGTTGAACATGAGCCGGAGGCTATTGAGCTTGAATATTGAAATCAACAATAATGGCCAGCCGTAGCAGCCTTTCCCACCACCGACCGCAGCTAAGCCAGCAAGTCAGTGGCGCGCGAGTCCGTAGCGCCGCTTTTGGGCCAGTCACTAGCTAGCGCCTGAGCTTGCAGCGCCTGCACGCACCGTAGATTTCGTGGCGATGGGACTCGACGGCGAACCCCAGCTTGCTGGCTATTTCTTCCTGCAATGCCTCGATTCGTTCGTCGTGGAACTCGACGATCTCGCCACATTCGAGGCAGATGAGGTGGTCGTGATGATCGTCGCCGCTGCTGTCTCCGATCTCGTAGCAGGTGGGCCCGTCGCGGAAGCGTCGTTCGTGTGCGATGCCGCATTCGGTGAACAGCTTGAGCGCTCGGTAGACCGTCGCGTAGCCGACCTTCTGATCCTTGCCGCGAACGCGTGCGTACAACTCGTCGACTGTTACGTGGCTAGGCGCCTCGAAGAAGGTGTCGATGATCAACCGCCGCTGTGCGGTCGACCGCAGGCGCCGACGATTCATGTATGAGGCGAGCCGTGCCCGAAGGACACCCACGTCGGCTGCCGGTTCCTTTTCGGCCATTGGCGGCGATCCTGCTGGCTCGTAAGTATCCAGTCAAGCGCCGCGCCTATCGCTGCCAAGGCTCGTCGCTACCAATCTCGCGAGCCTGGGTGGCGGCTCGAGTGACCACACCGAGCCGCCTGGCCTGCTCAGTCAGAAACACAATCCAGATTCGCCTGCGCTTTGCCATCTCGGGGAGCGAACTCTCGGACGCACTTGCAAGCGATTGTGTAGAGCACCGTCGCGTTGGTGCAGAACGCCCGAAAGAACGAGCCTCGGTGCGTCATGCGCACTTTGCAAGCGGGGTTGTTGGAGGATCCGGTCCAGTCGAATCCGGGCATGCCGACGATGAGATCTTGACGGCAGAAGCCGTTCGATTGCTCGGCATCGCATTTGTCGGGGCAGCGCTTCGGGTTACGTGCAACCTCCGCACGGATCTGATTGATGAGGTGAGCGCGACATTGATGCGCTGCGGCGCGCGCCGACACGCCGCCGCCTTGGCAGGACAGCGACGTGATGTTCTCGTTCTTGCTCGGGCATTGAAAGCGTCGCTGATTGCCAGACTTCAGCTCGACGTCTCCTTGCTGCTGAATCGAGCCCGTTGCGGGCGCGTGCTGCGCAGTCGTCGTAATGGCCAGCGCCAGCGTCGGCGCCACCAGTCCCAGCACCAACGTGCCTCTCAAGAGCGCTCGGCTGCGCGGTGTGCGCGAACGCCGAGCATTAGCTGTTTCGATTCCTACCTGCTTTTCGGACAGTGCCATCATGCGGTCCTTTCGTTGGGGTCTCGAAAGGTCGAGTACGCATGACGAAAAGGTAACGACACCAAGCAAGATTACGTCGCGTCGCCTCGGCGCTTGCCTACTTGTTAGCAGGCAGCTTCGTACAGGAAGGGTGGTCGTGGTTTCCGCAGTGACTCTTGACGGCGAGGCAACCACCTTCATCGCCACCCTTACAAGCCTTCACCATCAGCTCGAACGCCTTCGTCGTGAGATCGCCGTAGGGATCTTTGGGGATTTGCCAGCCAGCTTCGTAGCAGTCGCGCGCCACCCCGTGTCCGCACGATGCCCCACACCCCTCGATGCGCTCAGCAGACGAATCCCGCATCTGACAGGCTTCGCGACAAGCGGCAGCATCACCCTCACGACAGCGTGTCAGGGGTGATCCGCCAGCGGCGGCCAGGCAAGCGTAGCGCACCGGCATCACCAGACCGAGAATCACGAGCACGAGCCCGACGCACCCAGCAGCTGGCGCTGGCGGATTGATCTTCGGCTGCGGGCCCTCCTCGAGTCGGGCGCTCCAGCCAACGAAGAACACGCCCGCGAACAGCATGCTGATGCCGAAGGGCAGTGCTGACAGAAGCCCCGTCGGAGACCACAGGTTTCCTGGCGGCCCGAGCGTTGCGCCTGCGATCCCGCCGGCTGCGAAGCAAACGAGCGCACCAACACCGCCAATCCACATTGCTTTGGCCTTGATATCCATCTCGTCGCTCATCGACGCCAACAATAGTCCAAACCCGAGTTGACATTGACCACTCCAACCTCGCCGGCATGCGAGGCGTCAAAAACCACGCGCCCCGACACGCGGCCCCGGACCCGGACCCGGACCCGGACCCGGACCCGGACCCGGACCCGGACCCGGAC
>CAZRGL010000695.1:0-5292 GCA_964599485.1 uncultured Polyangiaceae bacterium | reverse complement strand
ACCACGGGCGTAATCAGCATGGGCGCCAGCAGCCAGACGGCTACGCCCAAGCGGGCGGCCGCGATGCACACCAAAAAGCACAGCAACAAGCTGGCGGCGAGTTGCAGCACGACGGGCGCCAGGCTGGCAGACGCAACGACAAAGAGCATTGCGGTGGCGAGACCGGCGCCCGCATGGATCGAGAAAAGCCGACTCGAGGGCGAACGGGGCAGTAAGGAGACGAGCTGCCAGCCAATCGGTGCGGCGAGCGCCAAGGCCAACATGGTGCTGTCGGGCGGAAAACCCTCGGCGCCCATGTGCGTGACCAGCAGGGCGAGCAGCGCCACGGCAAGCGCCCCCGCTGTTGCCAGGTGCACGCCATGCCGTCCGGGAAAACAGGCTTGGCGAAAAGCAATCGCTACCAGCAACGTCCAGCTCACAAGCCACGGCCAGGGCGTCACGGCTTCGACTGTGGCAACCTCGACGGCGCCGATTACCAAGCAGCCAAAAACCCACAGCAGCGCTGACTCATCCTGGCCTTGGTCTCGCATTGGCTCAGCTGAAGCTAGCTCTGCTTGTTGTCGTGGCGGCCGCTTTGGGGGAATGCTGCGCCGATCGAGCTCGGTGATGCCATGCAGGATCACCGCAACGCCAGTGGCGAAAGCAGCGACTTGCCAGGCCATCGCCACCGAAACCTGATGACGCAACAGCCATGCACTCACGACGCGAGCCCAGCACAAGCTGCCGCTGCGCCCATCGCAGCAAGCTGGTCACGCCGTCCGATCAGACGCGCCCCAACAACCAGAATCGCCAGGAAGATCCCCAGCAAGCCGAATTCGGGCGTGAGCGAGGTCCGAAGGCCAAAGTACAACGCAAAAACGAACGGTGTGAACACCGCGCAGACGCGCATGAACGACCAGACACCCGCGACCTGCTTGTTGCGCAAATGAGCGTTAGGATCCTCGGCGGGTCCTGCCGGTTCGAGCTGGGGTTTCGGTGCCAATACAAACACCGCCGCGAAAAGCAGTGAGATGGCTAGACCGAGCACGACTCGGTCCGGACCCATACGCCAGATGATCCACGCCGCTTGGTAGAGCCCAGTGAAGCCCAGGCTCACCAGCGTCAACAGCGGCCAGCGGCGGCGGCGGGCGACATAAAGCAGCGCTACGTTGAGCAGAAGCAAGTACCCAAACAAGGCGAAGGGCCGGTCGCTACCCGTCGACAACATGATGGGTGTGGCGAAACCGCCCACCAGACCGAACACCGCGACGAGCCGGGCGTCGTGCTTGACCGATAACACGCCGCAACTGACAGTGACGAGCACCATCAGCGCGCCTGCCACCGCCGTGCCGATGAGACCGTAGCGTGCCTTGGCCGCCCAAAAACAAAGGTACAGGATGGCGAAGCCAGCCCCAGCGAGACTGTTGGCGAGCAACACATGCCGCTTGCGTAGCCATAGCTCCGAGCCCGTCAAGCACGCCAGCGCCACGACCACGCCAAGCACCACCCGCATCAGAGGCGAGATCAAGCCGTGATCGACCGAGTACTTGAAGAAGTAGCCGCCCGCGAGCACAAGGATCGCCGCGCCGAGGGCCGCCGCACCACGCACCCCGATCCATTGCTCCCAATCGAACGCTGGGGCTTGCTCCCCAAAGTCAGCCGCCCCCTGAGTCGCCGCGGAGCCAGTCAGCCCCTGAGTCGCTGCGCCAGACGCCGCTTCCGGCGCGCCGCTCGACTGCCCAAATCCCGCAGCCGCACCGCCCTGCCCAACTGCTCCTTGCTGGGCCTGTCCGCCAATGGTCTGCTGGGCCTGTCCGCCAATGGTCTGCAGGACCTGCCGGCGCCGCTCAGCCCCAGGCCGCTGCCCCTGCTGTCGCTGTTGCTGCGTTTCCTTCTGCAACATCGGTCCCAGCGAAGCCGCGGGCAAAGCCGCTCCACCAGCACTCGGCCCCACGGACGCGGCCACGGACTCGGACACGGACTCGGACGCGGACGCGGACGCGGCCACGGACTCCGACTCGGACACGGACTCGGACTCCGACTCGGACACGGACACGGCCACGGACTCGGACGCGGACGCGGACGCCGCCACGGACTCTGAGGCTGCATCCAACTCGGTCGCTGGCTGCTCAGCTGGCTGCTCTGCCGGCGCAGACTCCAGCGCTGCCGCCGAGCCCGTCCGCTGCAACTGAGCGGCCTGCTCCCTGAGCAAACCGCGCTGCTCTACAATGCACCGATCGAGGTGCTCGATGCGTTCCTGCATCGCCCACATCGCCTTCCTTGCAAGCGGCAGCTCGTGATTCAGGTGATCGACACTGCGCTCGAGCTGCGCCGTCGCCCGCGTCAGTCGCGAGATCCGAATCAGGGCAAAGAGCATCAACGGCCCGCCGACCAGCAGAAGGAGCGCCTCGAGCATGCCCACCAGCGTGGCAGGAATACGAAGCGGCAACCAGGATTGGCGTGCATCAGCAACGAGACTAGAATGCGTTCTACTTACCGATGCAGCTCGAGCTAATCGCACCCGCCAGCGAAGACTCCACCTACTTGCCGCGCCTCGGTCTGGGCATCCTCGCCGCGAAGACCCCGACGCGTATCGAGGTCAGCTACACCGACGAGGTCGTCGCGAGCTTGGATCTGCACCGGGATCTGAAGGACGTGGACTTGGTCGCCATCAGCGTCGACAGCAAGACGGCTCGACGCAGCTACGACATCGCTGCTGCTTATCGTCGCCGCGGCGTCAAAGTGGTGCTCGGCGGGATCCATCCAACAGCCGTGCCAGAGGAGGCCCGCGGCCACGCTGATGCTGTGGTGGTCGGCGAAGCAGACGTGATTTGGCCCCAGGTGCTCGAGGACTTCGAGCGCAAGCAGCTCGCACCGCTCTACCAGGCGCAAGCGCCAGATTTGTCCGACATGCCTCACGCGCGCCGCGATCTGTTCTCCTCCAAGAAGTACATCCCCTTTCAGGTCGTCCAAACCATGCGCGGCTGTCCTTACCCCTGCGAGTTCTGCAGTGTGTCGACAGCCAATGGACGTACCTTTCGCTTTCGGCCTACGGGCCACGTGGTCTCCGAGCTCGAGCAGCTCGGTCGCTTGATCTTGTTCGCCGACGACAACGTGATGATCCACCAGCAGCGCTCACGAGAGCTCTTCGAGGCCATGATCGGGCTGAACAAGCAATGGATCGGCCAGTGCTCGCTGGCCGCTGTCGACAAGCTGTCCAACATCGAGCTGATGGCCAAGAGCGGCTGTCGCGCGCTGTTCATCGGCTTCGAAAGCGTCGACAGCGAGACCGTACGCCACACTGGCAAGCCGCAGAATCGCCCGGCCGACTACCAACGCACCATGGAGATGCTGCACGACCATGGAATCAGCGTTTGGGGGAGCTTCGTGTTCGGTTTCGACACCGACACGCCGAGCGTATTCGAGCGCACCGTCGAGCGGGCCATCGAGATGAAGCTGACCATGGCCTCTTTCGCCATGCTGACCCCCTACCCTGCTACGCCACTGTACGAGCGACTGCTGCGCGAAAAACGGCTCACCAATCCGCATTGGTGGCTCGAGCGCGATCACGACGCAGGCTCACCGTATTTCGTTCCGGCAACCATGAGCCGCGAGCAACTCAAACAAGGTTGGATCAAGGCCTGGCAAGATTTCTACACCTACAGCTCGATGTGGCGGCGCTTCACGCTTCGACCTGCCTCTTCATGGATTCAAGCGCTCGGGTATTGGCCGCTCAACCTGATGCAGAACCGTTTGGCGCGCCACAAGATCGCGGGGGGGCAGCGGCGTTTTCTCAACGACCGCTGAGCTCGACTTCGTAGCTTCTAGAGCACGGGCGCAGTCGCCGTCATCGCGCCAGTGAGAGGTTCTTCGTCGGGCGCCGTCGTGTTTGCCGTGCGCGCGTTTTCCCAGCTCGCTTGTAGCGTTTTTGGGCCTTCCGAATCGCCCTTGCAAGAAGCGCGTCCTCGTCCCAGGACAATTCTCCCTCGTCCTGTTCATCGGGCATCGCCACGCAGTAACCATCCCAAGCGCAGTAGCCACCATCGCAAACGTCGTCGTCGAAGCCACAGGGGGGACGCAGCATGGCGTAGGCAGGACAACCTGGAAAGTCGGGCGGGCAGTCAGCTGGATCGTGACAGCGAAGTGGAGTCCGATTGCCTTCGAGCCCTTGGGGGCCATCCTCCAGGCTCCCCACGATGGTGGCAACATGAGGCCAATCCGGTGAGCCACTCGTCGCGACGACCTCACCAAACTCGTCGAGCGCGAGGAAAAAGTAGCGCGTGTCTCCAGTCACGGTGCTCACTTGGCGGCAGCTGACCTCGCCGCTCCAGGTCTGGCCCGCGCGACCCAATTCGACCATTTGCCAATCACGGGATCCCCAAGTGCGAACGAGCACCAATACGTGCTCGACGTCGTAGCTCGACGGCAAACGCACACGCAAAGGCAGCGGCGTGAGAATCTCCTGATAGGTCACGTATTCGATGATGGGACGAGCTGGTCCGGAGTCCAGCTTGACCGCTGTCGCGCAACCTGTCGCCAGCATGGCCACACAGACAATCACGAAGAGTACCAATCGTCGCATGGGCGTTCGTCTAGCACGCAGAGGCAGTCGTGCAATTCATAAATAATGCCCCAAGTGTGCGTTCGATCGCCGCGCGACATCGCGACCGCGCTATCCTGCGAGGTCGACTTAGCAGGGAGCTGGCAATGCGAACGCGAATTGGGTGGTTTGGAACGATGGCGGCACTGGCCGCGCTGATTGCATGCGGCAGCGACACGGCGACGACGGCAAGCGTCACGACCAACACCGCGAGCAGCGGCGGCGCTGGTGGTGGTGATGGTGGTTGCCCGAGCGGCCTGTCCCAATGCGGTGACGATTGCGTGCAAACCGAGTTGGACCCTGCTCATTGCGGCGGCTGCGACCAAAGCTGCGACGCCGGCGAAGTGTGCTCGGATGGACAATGCAAGCTGCAATGCGCGGGCGGCACCACCAAGTGCAGCGATGCATGCGTCGACACCACAACCGACCCCGCCCACTGTGGCGGCTGCGACATGGCATGCGCTGCAGAGCAAATCTGCCACCAAGGCAGCTGCTCACTGGTGTGCGTGGGCGGCTCGACCAAGTGCGGCGAGGCATGCGTCGACACCAATCACCACCCCGCTCATTGTGGCGGCTGTGATCAAGCTTGCCCCAACAAGCAGGTATGCGCAGGCGGAGGTTGCTGTCCGCAGAGCCAGCTCTATTGTGACAATGGCTGCATCGACCCGCTCAGCGACGCGAGCCATTGTGGCGGCTGCGGCAAGCCCTGCGGG
>CAZRGL010000694.1:0-5303 GCA_964599485.1 uncultured Polyangiaceae bacterium | reverse complement strand
CGAGCTCATAGTTGAGCATGCGCTCTTCGAGCACCTCACCCCAGAGCGTCAGGCCGATGTCCTTGGCGTCGGGAACGGCAAAACCGCGGATGGCGATATTGCGCTCCATCAGCGGGGTGGCCTCCTCGCGCGTGCGATTCGACATGGAAAACGGCGTATTGAGCTGACCGACACTGAAGCTCAGCCAAGGCCGAAAGAGGTAGCTGACGGAGACTTCGGCAGGACGAAGGACGCCATCGTGGGCTGACGCGCGGGCGAATCGGCTGGTCGTGGCCCCCTCGTAAGTCGTTACCCCGATGCGGGCTCCACCCAGCTCGATGCCGGCGGTGAAGAACAACCGCTGGCGAAGCTCACCGCTGAGATCGAAACGTACCCGCCGCAGGTTGAGCTGAGGCATGAGCGCGCTGCCTCCCCGGGTGGCGCTTATCTCGGGTGCGCCAGCTGCCCAGGTGAAGTCGGTGCGCAGCCGCCCGCCCAGGTAGAGCCGAAACACGTCGTGGGGGTGCCGAATGAACACTCTTCCGTCATGGAAGCCAATGATCTCCTCCTCATCGTCCTCTTCCTCAAGCTGCGACGGGAAGATGGCCGGGGGAGCCAGCGGAGCGGGTGGGAGCCCTTCCGAGACATCTGGGGGGGGCAGCGGCACAGCTTTGGCGGGCAATTCCTTGGTCGCCGGAGGTGGGGCCGACTTGATATCGAAGCTTGGCGTCGGCTGCTCGGGCGGGGCTTTTTCAGCAGCACTCGGCTCGGCTTGTCCACTCGACGACGGATCTGGAGCTGGCTGCGCCGTAGCGGCCAGGGTCACGAGCAGCGCAGATAGCGCAGATAGTGCCGACAGGTATGTCCTCATCACGTATATGATCTCCTCAACGTGCCCAAGGGCGCACGCAAGGTTGCACCCACGCACCGAGCGGTCAAGCAAGGAACAGCAGCACAAGAAATGGTCGGTACCTCGGTCACTGCCGAAGTCGAGCTGAGCGACACCCAAGCACTCGTATCCCTCACGGGTCCGGGCAACGTCCACCTGAAATCCCTGCAAAAGCACCTTGGCATCGATGTTGGCTCTCGCGGCAACGTGCTGCGGCTCGGGGGCGATCCGAACAAGGTGGCATTGGCCGAACGATTCTTCACTCAGATGGGCGAGCTCGCCGCCGAAGGCGTCCGACTCGAGGGCCAAGACCACATCCGCGCTTTGCACGCCCTCGATCAGGACGACAGCCTTCATTTGCGCGAGATCTACGCCGACGTCGTTCTGCTCACAGCGCGGGGGCGGCCGATCAAGGCCCGGGGCCTCGCGCAGAAGCACTACGTGCACGCCATGCGCAAGCACGACTTGACCTTCAGCATCGGTCCGGCTGGCACGGGCAAGACCTATCTGGCCATGGCGATGGGCGTCCAGGCGCTCATGAGCAAAAAGGTTCGCCGTATCATCCTGACCCGGCCCGCGGTTGAAGCCGGCGAACGACTCGGGTTCTTACCGGGTGACCTTGCTGAGAAGGTCAATCCCTACCTGCGCCCGCTCTACGACGCCCTCGACGACATGATGGACGCAGACAAGGTGGACGGCCTGCTCAAGCGCGGTCAGATCGAGGTCGCGCCCTTGGCGTTCATGCGTGGACGCACCCTCAACGACTGTTTCGTCATCCTCGACGAAGCGCAGAACTCCACCAGCGAGCAGATGCGCATGTTCCTCACGCGGTTGGGCTATCACTCTCGCGCTGTCGTGACGGGTGATGTCACCCAGGTCGATCTGCCCAGCGGCGCCACCAGTGGTTTGGCTGAAGCCGCTCAACTTCTTCGCGGCATCGAAGGCATCGCTTTCTGTGAGTTCACCGATGTGGACGTGGTACGCCACCCGCTGGTGCAACGCATCGTGGTTGCGTACGAACGACGGGACCAGGAGCTCGAGCGTTCGCGGCAATCGCAAATACAACTCGACCAATCCAAACAGGGCTCAGACCGAGCCGATGAGGCCAACAACAGCGCAGATGGTTAGCCCGCGAGCATGACGTCCTCTGCAGCCAACTCGACCCTCTCGCACGGCGAAACCACGCCGCTTGGAGAAGTTGCGGCGAGGCTCAAAGCCGATGGTCGGCTAGCTGACAAAGGCATCAGCCAACCCCACCCACTCTTGGTGCTCGTTCGCAGCGACAACCAAGTTGTGCTCATCGCGCCAGCGACAGCTTGGGACCACGGGCGGGAGATATTTCTGCCCTTTGCCGACTACTTCGGTGAAGCCCGAGCCGCACTCGTGCTCATGGGCAATCCGGGCCCACGCGGCCTCGACGAGGCCATTTTGAGGGGTTTGTGCGCCACGGTGGCCAAACAGCCCAGCACGGACGAGCTCTATGTTGCGGTTCACAACGCGCTCGAGCTGATGGCAGCACGTCAGCGTTCGGAGAGCCGCGGCCAATGGGTCAATCGCTACCGCTACGAAATCGGCGAGTTCTTCGAAATCGCGCAAGCCATCACGACCGAGCGGGAAATCGACAAGCTGCTGGCGCTGATCCTCGAGAAGAGCCGCTTCACCACCAGCGCCGACGCCGGCAGCATCTACGTCGTCGAGGGCGACGATCCGGACATTGCGCGCCGAACGCTACATTTCAAGCTGACCCAAAACGACTCGGTCAACTTCGACGCCAGTGAGTTCTCGGTACCGATCAACGAACGGTCGATGTCCGGCTATGTGGCGCTCAATCGCAGCACCTTGAACATCGCCGACGTCTACGATCTGCCGCCCAACTCACCTTTCGGGTTCGACCGCTCCTTCGATCAGACCATCGGCTATCGCACCAAGTCGATGCTGTGCACCCCGCTTCTTTCACGGGTGGGCGACGTCATCGGTGTGTTGCAGCTGATCAACAAGAAACGGGATCCCAGCGCTAGCTTGATTGATTTGGCCGGTGACCTCGAGCAAGTCATCGCCTTCGACGAGCGCTCCGAGGAGCTGCTCTGCACCTTGGCTTCACTAGCCGGTATCGCACTCGAAAACGCCATCCTCTACGCTGAAAACGAGCGCATGCTCGAGGGCTTCGTGCGCGCCAGCGTGGAAGCCATCGAGCAAAGGGACCCGACCACCAGCGGCCATTCCATTCGGGTTGCCGAAATGACGGTCGGGCTCGCCCGGGCCGTGGAACGAACCGAGCGTGGGACCTATCGGGATGTGAGCTGGACCGTCGACGAGCTACGAGAGCTCGAATATGCGTCGTTGCTGCATGATTTTGGGAAGATCGGCGTTCGCGAGCAGGTCTTGGTCAAGGCCAAGAAGCTCTACCCTCACGATTTGGATTTGATTCGCACTCGATTCGCCGTGGCATCACGCTCGGTCGAGGTCGAGGTGCTCAACCGCAAGTTGGAAGCGGTCAGGCGAGGGGCCGCGATGGCGGAGTTGGTGGCCCTCGACGACGAGCTGGCGGAGCGCCGGCGCAAGCTCGTCGCTGCGCTACGGATCGTGCAAGACGCCAATGAGCCCAAGGTGCTGAGCGGAGGCGACTTTGCGATGATCGAGGTCATCGCGCGACAGACCTACACCAACGAGGATGGCGACGTGTTGCCGCTGCTGTCGCAAGACGAGGTGCAGTGCCTGAGCGTTCCGCGGGGCTCGCTCACTCCTGGTGAGTACAGCGAAATTCGAAATCATGTGGAGCACACGGTCGAGTTCCTGTCGACAATCCCGTGGGGCCGCAAGCTGCGGCGGGTCGCTCACATCGCTGGCGCCCATCACGAGCGACTCGACGGCACCGGTTATCCTGGCAGGCTACGAGGCTCTGAGATCCCCCTGCAATCGAAGATCATGACGGTGGCGGACATCTTCGACGCGCTGACCGCAGCCGACCGCCCCTACAAGAAGGCCGTGCCCCTCGAACGAGCGCTCGACATCCTGGACACCGAGGTCCGACAGCGTCACATCGACGGCGAGCTGTTGCGCATCTTCCAGGACGCGCGCATTTGGGCAAAGCTCGAAGCCGACCCGACTTGAGATTGCTCAGCGGTGAGCGTACAACGTCGCCGACATGAACAACGAGCGCAGCAGAGCCCTCTTCGAACGAGCCCAGAAGCACATTGTTGCCGGCGTAAACAGCCCGGTTCGCGCCTATCGAGCCGTAGGCGGCGACCCACCATTCATCCAGCGCGCCAGCGGTGCACGTGTCGTCGACGCCGACGATAACAGCTACATCGACTTTGTCGGCACGTGGGGCCCAGCCATTTTGGGCCATGCGCACCCTGAGGTGGTTTCTGCCGTACAAGAAGCGGTCGCCAACGGCTTGTCGTTCGGTGCGCCGACGGAAGCGGAGATCGACCTGGCCGAAGCCATCCACGAGCGCGTACCGAGCATCGAGCTGATGCGCTGCGTTTCGAGCGGCACCGAGGCCACCATGAGCGCGCTACGTGCAGCCCGGGGGTTTTCTGGGCGCGATTTGGTGGTCAAGTTCGAGGGTTGCTACCACGGCCACGCCGACCACTTGCTGGTCAAAGCGGGCAGCGGCGCAGCAACCTTCGGCGAGCCCGACTCGGGCGGCGTACCCGAGGGCATCGCGCGAACCACGCTGACCCTGCCGTTCAACGACATCGCCGCGCTCGAAGCGATGTTCGCTGAGCGGGGATCCGAAATCGCCGCCGTAATCGTCGAGCCAGTAGCCGGCAACATGGGTTGCGTGCCGCCCGTGAGCGGATTCCTCGAGGCCATCATCTCGCTGTGTCGTGACCACGGTGCAGTGTCCATCTTCGACGAGGTGATGACGGGATTCAGAGTCGCGCTCGGCGGCGCCCAGAAGCACATCGGGCTGACACCTGACATGACCGCCCTGGGCAAAATCGTGGGCGGCGGCATGCCGCTGGCGGTCTACGGCGGACGGCGTGAGGTCATGAGCGTGGTGGCCCCGCTCGGGCCGGTCTACCAAGGCGGAACGTTGAGCGGCAATCCCGCTGCGGTAAGCGCCGGGCTCACCACACTGCGGCTTCTGGACGACGCGCTCTACGAGAAGTTGGAGACCCTAGGCGCCGCACTCCAGGAAGGGCTTGCGGCAGCAGCCCATGACGCCGGCATCGCCTCTTGTGTGCAGCGCGTGGGCGCAATGCTGACCTTGTTCTTCACCGAGGGACCAGTGCGCTGTTTCGCCGACGCCGCCAAACAAGACAGCAAGGCATTCGCACGCTTCCACCGAGGTCTTCTCGAGCGCGGCGTCTACTGGCCGCCATCACAATACGCAGCCAGTTTGCTCAGCGGCGCACCCACCCTCGCCGACATCGAACGCACCGGGGCAGCAGCGCGCGAAGCACTGGCCGGCGGAGGGCAGGCCAAC
>CAZRGL010000693.1:0-5334 GCA_964599485.1 uncultured Polyangiaceae bacterium | reverse complement strand
CACCCATCACCGCGGCGCGCTCGACGGCATTGCGTAGCTCCCGAACGTTGCCGGTGAAGTCACGCGCTTGCAATGTGGCCAGCAGCTCGGTCGGGGCCCCGCCGTCGCCAGCGAAGCGCTCCCAGAAATGGCGTACCAAAAGCGGGATGTCCTGTGGTCGCTGTCGCAGCGGGGGCAGCTCGAGCTCCACCACTGCCAGGCGGTAGTACAAGTCCTCGCGGAAGGTTCCCAAGTTCACACAGCGCGCCAGCGGCCGATTGGTGGCCGCGACCACCCGCACGTCGATGCTGCGGGGGTTGTTGCTCCCCACTGGGCGCAGCTCGCGGCTGTCGAGCACCCGCAGCAGCTTGGGCTGCAGCGCCAGCGGCAGCTCGCCGATCTCGTCGAAGAACACCGTGCCGCCGTTGGCTTCCTCGAGCACGCCGCGTCGATCGGCAGAGGCTGAGGTGAAGGCTCCGCGCACATGCCCGAACAGCTCGCTCTCGACTAGCTGCTCCGAGATGGCCCCGCAGTCCACCGTGACGAAGGGGCCCTCGGCGCGGGCCGATAGATCGTGGATGGTGCGCGCAGCCAGCTCCTTGCCACTGCCCGTCTCACCTTGAATCAACACGGTGGTCTCAGAGGGCGCGATGCGCTCGACCAAGGCGTACATGCGTCGCATGGCTGTGCTGCTGCCCACCAAAGGGCCGAGGTGGTCTTTCATCGACAGCACCACCACGGTGCGGCCGCCGCCAACCTCGATGCGCAAGGTGGTGTGGCCGACGCGCAGCTCACAACTCTTGCTCAGCTCGACGTGGTGCACGCGCAGATCGTCGATGAACGTTCCGTTGGTGCTGTCCAAATCGGTAAGACGGATCCGCTCTGGACCGACCTCGAGCTCGAGATGGATTCGCGAAACGGTGCGATCGCTCAAGCACAGGTCGTTTCCGGCGGCGCTGCCGATACGGGCGCGGCCGGCCTGGACTTCCAAGCGAGCCCCCGCATCGTCGCCATCGACCACGGTGACCGCAACCGAGGGCAGCTTGAGCGCGGGCGGCAGATGGATGACGCCGGTCTCCGGTTGCTCCGATGGCATGTCGCGCATGCTACTCGATCCCCTCATCAGCCGTGGAGGTGGTGCGGCGTCGGCGCCGCGGTAGAATCAGCCGCGGCATGGCTGCCGCGCCGACAGCCATGGCAAGTGTGCGAAATAGTGAGGATCGATGTCCTGTCGACTGCGGCACTGCGCGTGCAAAGCTCTTCGTCATGAACAAGACCGCGATCGTGCTCGCAGCGTTGGCCCTGTGGCTGCTGGCCTGCAGTGGAGACTCCGACAGCCCATCGAACCACTCCTCGAGCTCCGGCCAAACGAGTAGTGGGGGCGGCGATGGCGGCAGCGCGAGCAGCAGCGGGCAAGGGGGCGGCGATACCAGCGCGGCCGGTGGCTCTGCAACTGGTGGCTCTGCAACTGGCGGCTCTGCAACTGGCGGCTCTGCAACTGGCGGCTCTGGGACCGGCGGCAGCGGCACTGCTGGCAGTGGAGGCTCGGGCGGCTCGGTTCCCACCGGCAACTGCGAATCGTTTCAAGGTCCCGAGAATTGGGGCACCACCTACTACGTTCGCCCCGACGGCGGCGACACGGGTCAGTGCGACGGCAAAAGCGACGCGGCCTATCCCGGCATGGGACAAGCCCAAGCCTGCGCCTGGAACCATCCTTTCATGGCGCTGCCCGTTCAGGGCCCGGCCAACATCAAAGGCGGCGATCGGCTCATCATCGCCTCCGGCTCCTATCGCATGGGCATCGGCGCGCCCGGAACCGGCAGCTGTTGGGCGCAGGGCTCCTACGATTGCACCTCGGCCACCATTCCCTCCGGTCCCGATGCGGCGCACCCGACACGCATCTATGGCCAGGGTTGGGATAGCGGTTGTAAGAACAAGCCTGAGCTGTGGGGCGCCGAGCGCGCTTGGCAGGTCTTGGATCTGACCGGAAGTGACAACGTACGCATTGGTTGCCTGGAGCTGACCGATCACGCTGGTTGTGTGGAATTCCACAGTGGCTCCATCGAGTGCCAGCGCAACAATGCGCCCTATGGAGACTGGGCTTCGACCGGTTTGATCGCGTCGGACTCATCGGACGTCACCCTCTGCAACCTCGACATCCATGGTTTTGCCCACACTGGGATCCGTGCCGGTAGGCTGCACGACTGGACCCTCGAAAAAGTGCGTGTGGCGGCCAATGGTTGGGTCGGCTGGGACGGCGACATCAATGGCGCCGACAGCAACAGCGGCACGATGAAATTCAACGAGTGGGTAGTCGAATACAATGGCTGCGGCGAGACCTATCCCGGCGGCAAACCGACCGACTGCTGGGCGCAAAGCGCTGGCGGCTACGGCGATGGCGTCGGCACGGGGGCCACCGGAGGCGACTGGATCATCACCGACTCGGTGTTCCGTCACAACACCTCCGATGGACTCGATTTGCTCTACCACGACGGCTCGGGAACCGTCGTGCTCGAACGGGTTCGGGCGATGGGCAACGCCGGCAACCAGATCAAGACCCGCCGTTCGACCACGTTGCGCAACAGCTTGATCGTCGGCAACTGTGGGTTCTTCGACGGCAAGCCCTTCACCTTTAACGTCGACAACTGTCGCGCCCTCGGCAACGCCGTCTCCATTACACTTCACCCCGGTGACAAGGCCGACGTGGTCAACAACACCATCTACGCCGAGGGCGACTGCGTCTTCGAGCTCGAGGCCAGCTCTTGCGCCGGCAACGAGAGCGTCGCGATGCGCAACAACGTCTTGCTCGGCGGCGTGGAGTTCTTGAACAAGCAGTCACGCGCCTGTCTTCATTGGAGCAACTGCGGCTCCATGGCGGTGAGCTATTCGCACGATCTCGTCGACGGCATCAAAGGCAACCATTGTCCCAGCGGCCAAGCGATTCTCTGCCAAGATCCCAAGCTGCAGAGCGCCGCGCCGGCAACTTTCGACGCCCACTTGAAGGTCGGCAGCCCCGCTCGAGACAGCGGTCTTGCCGTTGGAAGCGGTGTTCCCGCAGAGGACTTGGACGGCAACCCACGGCCCAGCGGCGCGGGTGTCGATCGCGGCGCCTACGAAATGTAAGCGCGCTGCTGTTCGCCCTCGAATCAAGGAAATCCCCTCATTCAGGCCGCCACAGGTCGTTGCTGTCCCTCGAATGAGGGGATTGCCTTCATTCAGGCCGCAACAGGTTCGGAACGAATACGCTATCCTGTCTCGGTGCGGAGCTTGCTGGGATGGTCCGGGGCGGCGGTCGCGCTCGTCATGATGATGATGAGCGACGCTTGTCGCGACTGGGACCGCTACGATCCTCGCTTGGGCCCAGCCGCAACGTCGACCTCGACTCCTGCCGGCGGGGGCGGCTCGGGCGGCTCTACAAGCAGTTCCGAAGGGGGCACTTCCGGAGGGGGTCAAGGTGGCGCTGGCGGTGTTGGCGGCTCGGGCGGTTCGGGCGGGCCCCCGATTGAGTGTGGTGGCCTCCATGGGTTGTCGGACGATTTCGAGGGCAGTCAGCTGGCTCATGCCTGGACGAGCTCTTGCTCCGGCCAGGGCGTCTCGCACCAAGTCACCAGTGGCGTCTTGCGCGTCCAGCTCGACGGCATGGGCTACCACTACTGCGACTTGTACTCGCGGCACGCCTACGACTTGAGCGGCGAAGGCATCGTCCTCGAGCTGGCCAGCTTCCCGGCGAATGGCTCGACGCGGCGGGTCAACTTGTTCGTTGGGCCCAACCGTGATGGCCAACCAGGTACTGACGATCACTGGGTGGCCTGGCAGCTCGAGGAAACGACCCTGCAGATGTCCCGCGCCGACCAAGGCACAGTCCAGTTCATCGAAAGTCTCACTTTCGATCCGGTGGCCCATCGCTGGTGGCAGCTTCGCGACAACGCCGGGACTTTCGAGTGGCGAACCTCGCCCGGTGGGGTCAATTGGACCGCCCAGCCCAAGACGCTGACCGCCGCGGAGGTCACCTTGGGCGAGCCGGTCGTGGTCGAGCTTCACGTCAGCGCCGATCCGGGCGGCAGCGTCGTGTTCGAGCTCGGCGGTGTCAATCCGTCGACGAGTCAGCCGTGGTGTGCTGCAGCGACGGCGACGGACGATTTCGACGATCAGAAGCGCGGGCCACTCTGGAGCGGCACGGACAACTCCGAGCTCGACTGCACCATGAGCGAGGATGCCCAGGGGCAGCTGCGAGTCGACTATCAGCCGGCCGATACTGGGATCTGTCGCTACCGTAGCGGACCGGCATTCGATTTGACCGACAGCGCGGCAACCGTGCAGCTCGTCGATCCGCCCGACGAGACCGACAACGACGTGGCCGTCTTCGCCCTCGAGCGCGACTACGACAACTGGGTAAACATGCGCCTGACTGGCGGGACGATCACCTTGTCGAAGCGAGCCAACGGCATCGACAGCATGATCCTCAACCTCCCCTACGATGCCATGGCTCACCGCTGGTGGCGGATCTCAGAGCAGAGCAGCTCCCTGCATTTCCAGGCTTCGAGTGACGGCAAAGACTTCAAGACGCTGCACAGCCAGCCGACCCCTTTCGCCATGGACGCTGTCGAAATCCAACTCGGTGGCGGCCGCACCACGACTGGTATGAACGCTGGGCAGGTGGCTTTCGACAACCTCGGGTTGGCTCCGAAATAAAACAGCAGCACGAGTTGACAAGCCTGAGAGATATGCACATATAGCTATAAGCAACTAGTCAATGACACGAACTAAGAAGCTGAGATTCGAGCTCGACGTGGGCAGCATGGCCGCGATGTTCAAGGCCATGAGCGATCCCACCCGGCAGCGGATCCTCATCTTGCTCGAGCAGCGCCCTCGCACGGTCAACGAGATCGTCAGCGAGTTTTCACTGGCCCAGCCAACAATCTCCCGGCATCTAGCCGTGCTCAAGACCGCGGGGCTCGTCGAAGCCGAGCGTGACGGCCAGCATGTGCGCTATTCGCTCGGCACCAGCGCGCTAAAAGACACTTGCCGCTCCTTTTTCAGCCAATTCAGCTGCTGCGCCCCGTTCATCCGGCGCGACGACTGACATCTCGAGCTGCGGCAGCACAACTCGTTTCGGCATTGCTGCAACCGCAGCATGCACTAATGCACATAACTCTATAAAAGGAAGAGCAACATGACCGACGCAACCAAGAACAAGGGCAAAGTAACCGTTGAGGTCGAGCAAACCGACGATGGGATCAGCATCAACCTCAGCGGCCTCGAAGCCCTTAAAGACTTGCGGGAGCTCTGCAAGAGCCTGTGCAACTGCAACGTGAGCTGCTGCGGCCCAGTCAGCACCAAAGACGCCGGTTAGGA
>CAZRGL010000692.1:0-5349 GCA_964599485.1 uncultured Polyangiaceae bacterium | reverse complement strand
CCGCTCGCCGCAGCGGTCGCCATGCCATTCCGGCCCACCTCAAGTCCCTACGGCGCCTACCAGCGTTGGTTCAACCCTTGACCGAGGCGCCGGTCGCCATTGACGACGTCCAGCTATTGGGCGTGGCGCAGATGCAGGCCCTCAATACATACGCAAAATCCTCAGCAATCGCTTGCTGAGCAGGACGTCCCGCTCCTTGCCTCCTTTGCCGTGCCGGACGTGGATCACCCCGCGCGCGGCATCGTCGTCGCTCGTCCTGAGCTGGCACGCCTCATCAATGCGCAATCCAGTTGCGTAGACAGTGGTGAAGAAGACTCGGTACTTGACCAGCCTCAGCGCCTCGAGCAGCTGGCGTACCTGCATGGCGCTGATCACCACTGGCAGCTTCGCTCGCGACTTCGGTAGCGACAGAAACGAGACCACCTCAGATCTGCCGAGTGTCTTGGCGAAGAGGAACTTGAGAGCTGCGAAATGAGCTCGTAGCCAAGACGCGCTGCGAGCACGGGTTTGCAGGTGCTCAACCCACTCGCGCACCTCCTCCTGGCCCAACTCTGCCGGCGATCGCCGATGGAACTCGGCGAAGTCACGGATGCATTGGATGTACTTTCGCCGTGTGCCTTTGGCGTAGCCTCCGAGCGTTAGATCCTGCATCATTCTCTTACGAAGTTTCGTCATGGTGACCTCCTTGGTAGGCGGTGCTTCAGACACCGCTCTCCAAGGAGGTTGCCGCTTTTGCGGCAGCAACGCATTCGCGCTGCCGACCGTCACCACGACTTCGTCGCAGGTGTCACTCAGACGCTCTCTGACAAGACCCCCGCCGCGTAGCGGCTTTGTTCAACAGCCGGTGCGTCGAGCGTGTGCGGCACGCCGATCTGCTCCGGCCACGAGGCTCGATCGAACACAGCCAATTGGCTCGCTACTCGAGCCGCCGCCCTCGTTGCCCAGAACACACGCGACGCCCCGCTCCGTGCCTGAGCGAGGTCGGATCGCATTCGGACCGATCAGATCGGTAGCGGATCGATCCGGCTTTACGTGACTCGATTTGACCAATGTTCAGGTGGTTACAGCCGAAAGCTGCTTGCACAGATCCTGCATGAAAAGCACATTTGATGTGCCTCTTGAAAAGAAGCTCGGCGGCGATCGTCGGATGCGTCGCGATGTTGTGCGGCCTTGCATGCGAGGGGACCATCACCGTGCAGTCCGGCATTGCGCCAGGTGACAACGGCGGCGGCGGTGCAGTTGGCGGCGGCGCTGTTGGCGGCGGTGGCGCTGTTGGTGGCGGTGCTGTTGGCGGCGGTGCTATTGGCGGCGGCGCTGTTGGCGGCGGAGGCAACGCTGACGGTGGCGGCGGTTCTGTTGTGGTTGGCGGGGGTGGTGCAGTTGGCGGCGGCGCTGTTGGCGGCGGTGGCGCTGTTGGTGGCGGCGGCGAAGGCGGCGCTGTTGGCTGCGTGCCGGAGCAATGCCCGGGACTCGACACGACGTGTCACTATCGGATCTGCATCGAGCAGACCTGCGGCTTCGCCGATGCAGCCTCGGGAACCCCTTGCTCCGAGCAGGGTGGCCAGCTGTGTGATGGGTCGGGAAGCTGCGTCGAGTGTTTGACCGATGGCGACTGTCTGGCGGGCACTTGCCAACAGCAGATCTGCGTCGCGCCGAGCTGCAGCGACAACCTTGAGAATGGCGACGAGACCGATGTCGACTGCGGAGGCGCGCAGTGTCTGCCTTGCTCGCCTGGCCAGGGCTGCCTGGTGGGCAGCGATTGCGACAGCGGCGTCTGCGCGAACTTGGTTTGCCAGCCCCCCGTTTGTGGTGACGGCATCGTCAATGGCTCCGAGCCTTGTGACGGCGACGGCTTGGGCAATGGCGGCGAGACCCCGAGCTGCAACGTCGACTGTACCCCGGTCGCGTGCGGCGATGGCGTTCTCAACAGCAGCGCAGGCGAAGGCGGCGACGACGGCAACCTAGACAACGCCGATAGCTGCCCCGACGCCGTCGGCGGCAATTGCCAGCCGGCCAGTTGCGGCGACGGTTTCGTCTGGACCAAAGGCGGCTCCGAGGAATGCGACGGCTCCGATCTCGATGGCCACAGCTGCTCCGAGCAGGGCTACACCGCCGGACCGCTCAGCTGCGACGGCGGCTGTAAGCTCGATACCAGCGCCTGCACCATTTGCGGAAACGACATTTGCGAAATGGGCGAGACGCTGAGCAACTGCAAGCCGGACTGCGGCGTGGTGGCGGTCTCCGCAGGCAGGTGGTTTTCCTGCGCGCGGCTCGGCGATGGCACCGCGCGCTGCTGGGGACGAGGCGTCTTGGGCCAACTCGGCAATGGCGGCACGACGAGCAGCAACAACCCAGTCCCCGTCACCGGGCTGACCAATGTGGTCAGCCTCGCAAGCGGTGATGACCACAGCTGTGCCCTATTGGCAGACGGCACAGTCCGCTGCTGGGGTTACAACTTCTCCGGCCAAATCGGCAACGGGTCGATTGTCTTTGCCCCTGTGCCCGCGGCGGTGACGGGGCTGACCAACGTCAGCGCGGTGGCTGCCGGCGGCCAACACAGCTGTGCCGTGTTGACGGATGGCACGGCGTGGTGCTGGGGGGCCAATTACAATGGCCAACTGGGCAACGGCAACACCCAGGGCAGCACTGTACCCGTGCAGGTAACCGGGCTGGCAAGCGCCGTCGCCATAGCGGCCGGCGGCGCGCGAAGTTGCGCGCTGCTCGGCGACGGAACGGTGCGCTGCTGGGGCGGCGCCTACCTCGGCAACGGCACAAGCCAAAGCAGCCCGACGCCGGTAGCAGTCAGCGGTCTCAGCGGTGTCGCGAGCATCGTCGTTGGTATACAGCACAGCTGCGCAACATTGAGTGACGGCACCGCTCGCTGCTGGGGGCCCAACTTTGCTGGTCAATTAGGCAACGGCAACCAGGCGACCGCCCTTGTTCCGGTATCGGTGTTCGGTCTGAACGATGTCGTTCAACTGACGGCATCCGCTAGGCATACCTGCGCACTGCGGAGTGATGACACGTTGCGTTGCTGGGGAGGAAATCAGCACGCGCAGCTGGGTAACGGCGGGTTTTCCAGCAGCAGCGTGCCGATCACGGTGAGCGGTGTCTCCTCAGCAAGGTCCATTGCGGGGGGCTATCGCCACAGCTGCGCAGCGCTGAGCGACGGCTCGGCACGCTGCTGGGGAGCCAACGAACACGGAGAGCTCGGCACCGGCATCGACATTTTCGAATCCCAACCGGTCGCGGTGAGCGGACTGTCGACCGCAGTCGCCGTGGCTACCGGCGACACCCACTCGTGTGCCGTGCTCTCAGATGGCGCGGTCCGTTGTTGGGGAAACAATCACCGCAGCCAGCTCGGCAATGGGACGCTCCTTCCGAGCTCGGTGCCTGTGGCAGTCGTCGGCTTGTTGGGTGCGGCGAGCATCGACGCAGCCAAACAAGGTGTAACGAGCCACGCTGTCTTGGCAGATGGCACCGTGTCCGCATGGGGAGGCTACGGCAGCGCCCCGCCCAAAACCGTCGCCGCCATCAGTCAAGCCGTTGCGGTTGGTGACGGCGGCGGCCACCAATGCGCATTGCTGGGCGACGGCACAGTGCGCTGCTGGGGGGACAACAATCATGGTCAGCTCGGCGATGGCACGAACAACAAGAGCTCAACTCCGGTGCTAGTCAGCCAGCTCTCGGACGCCACGAGTATCGGCATAGGCTCGGGCTCCAACTGTGCGTTGCGTAGCGACACAACCGTACACTGCTGGGGGCACAATTACTGGGGCATGCTCGGCGATGGTACGAATGTGGACAGCAACGTGCCCGTTCCGGTCTCCGGCCTCTCGGCAGCTGTGAGTGTCGCTGCCGGCGGCATTCACCATTGCGCGGCGCTCAATGACGGCACCGCGCGCTGCTGGGGCAGGAACTACCGGGGGCAGCTGGGCAATGGCACCAATCAGAGCAGCAACACACCGGTGCAGGTAGTCGGCATTTCAAGCGCCGCCTCGATGGCGGCCGGCTACTACCACAGCTGCGCCATGCTGAGCGATGGCTCGGCTAGCTGTTGGGGAATAAACGACGACGGCCAGCTCGGAAACGGTGCCACCAGCGACAGCAACGTGCCGGTTCCCGTCTTGGGCTTGTCGAACATCGTCGCCATGGATGGGGGCATGCGCCACACCTGCGCGGTGAAAGCCGACGGCACGGTTTGGTGCTGGGGCAGCTTTTCATTCGGGCAGCTCGGCCACGGCAAGACCGGCCTGAAAACGCAGCCCACCGCAGTGGCAGGACTATAGCCACAGCCGTGGCAAGGAGTCTGGGCCCGTGTTTCGATCAGGGCTTGAGGCGGGTGAACGGACTCGTCGTCATGGTCAAACCCGCGGGGGCGGATGGCGAGCCGAGCGTCGCCGGATCAATGGTCAGCAGACGGACGGACGAGCAAGTGAAGATCTTTGTTGTTCCTTAGCCGCCAGCTTCGCTACCGCATCGATTTCTCGCTCGAGAAGTCGATGCTGTAGCGAACCTCGACCACGCCGCTTTCTGGGCTCGGGAAATCCAGGCCGCGAAAGAGCTGCACAACGCACTGGACCACCTTGCGGTCCGGCATAGTGGTGCCATCCCGATTGTGCCCGTCCTCGTCTACGCTTTTCGCGCGGCTCACCGCGCCGCTGCGACCGATAGTGAGCTCGATCGTGATGCGCCCCTTGAGCTGCGGGTTGCTGCGACGCCCGCTCTCGTAGCAGAGCCGGAAGCGCCCATAGTTCATCCGCACTCTGCGAACGACGATCTCCCGGGGGAGCGAGCCGGCCACGCTCACGCGCCCGGTGAGGAGCGGCGGCCGTTGCGCCGGGTGCGAAGTGCCGCTGCCGAAGCCGCTCCCGGATCCCTTTTCGACGCCCCCGCCCTCACGGCTTGGTGCGTTCGCCTTCGCCGAAAGCGTCTTCGTTACCACGGCGGCAGGTCCCGGCGCGCCGTTCGCCGCGACGGCCGAGGCGCTTGCGGTAACGTTCACGGCTGAGGTTTCGCTGGGCGAGACGGCGTTGCAGCCAGCAAGCGCAAGGATCGGCAGGTATCTCACGAGAGAAGTAGACGTCCTGTGCGCCGCTAAGTTCCACGGATTGCGACACCCATGTTCTGAGACAGTGTGGCGGAAGTCGCTTGGAAGAAGGGACTGCTCCAACTCGCGGAAGCATGCTTCGGCAGGGCTCCGCCCTCGGCACCCCGGACAAACTCCAGAGCCGCACGGTCGCGTCGGCTGCCCCCCGGCGGCGCGTACAGTCGGCATTTGCCTAGGGAGGGTGTCCGGCCCACCCCCGGCGCGCGGGGGCGGGACGCCCTCCACCGCAGCAATCTGCC
>CAZRGL010000691.1:0-5365 GCA_964599485.1 uncultured Polyangiaceae bacterium | reverse complement strand
CGCCCATGGCGCAGGCGTTCTTGCAGGTGCCGCAGTTGGCTGGATAGGTGTTGGTATCCACGCACTTGTCATCGCACTTGGTCGAGCCGCCGAGGCACTCGACGCCGCACATGCCTGCTGAGCACACCTCACCCATCTTGCAAGCAGTGTCGCAAGCGCCGCAGTTGGCCGGATCGTTGTTGGTGTCGACGCACTTGTCGCCGCACTGGGTCGTTCCACCGCCGCAGCTCGAGGCGCATTGTCCGTTGGAGCAGACCTCACCCATCGCGCAGGCCGTACCGCAGGTGCCGCAATGGGCAGGGTTGTTGGCCGTATCGACGCAGGAGCCATTGCAGTCTGCCGTACCGCTCGGACAGCTCGAGCCGCAGCTGCCTGATGCGCAGACCTCTCCTTGTGCGCACGCATTGCCACAGGAGCCGCAGTTGGCTGGATCGACGTTCGTGACCACACACGTCCCGCTGCAGTCCGTCGTCCCAGCCGGACATCCCTCTGTGCCACCGTTGGTCGTGCCGGTGTCAGTCCCGCTACACGCCTCCAGCGCCGTTACCATGACGAGCGGCGTCAGCGCCGCGACCAGATACTTGTTCATCTCAATCCCCTCAGGTTCACAAAAGAAGACGAGCAGTATAACGGGCCTGCCGCTGATGCGAAGGTCGGCACTAGCAGACGGCCTCTTTGATGCTTTCTAAATGATGCCTTCCAACCGACTTAACCGATCGGTTTGACCGGTCGGTTCAAATCTGCTAGATCCGCTCCATCACTGAGGAGAACAGAACCACCATGGCCATTCGAATGTTGCAGCGCTCACCCGAGACCATCCGCGGCGGCGAGCTCGTCTCTCGCATGCTCGCTGCCGAAGGCGTCCAGACCGTCTTCGGGATCATCGACGGTACGTACTTTGGGCTCTACACCACGCTCGCCGAAAACGGCATGAAGCTCGTCACCCCGCGACACGAGACCTGCGCGGCGCACATGGCCGGCGCTTACGCCCGGCTGACGGGCACGCTCGGTGTTTGTCTGGCTAGCAACGGCCCCGGCGTGGCCAACATCCTTCCCGGCGTCGCCGTCGAACAACCCGAGGGCAACGGGGGGCTGCTGATCACCCGCCCCAGGCGCGAGGGGATCACCTACCCCGAGCGCGGCGGCACCTACCAGTACTTCCCGCAGGTCCAGGTCACTGGGCCGATGACCAAACACGCTTGCTTCGTGCCCAGCATCGATCGGCTCGCCGAGCTGCTCCGCAAAGCCCTGCGCCATTGCTTCACGGGACGGCCCGGCGTGGTGCACGTCGACATCCCCGAGAGCGTGATGAACGGCTCGGCTGAGCTCGATCCAAAGTGGCTGCAGCCGCCAGAGCGCTACCGAGTCACCGCCCCCATGGCTGCCGCTGACAGCCAAATCGATCGGGCCGTCGAGCTACTCGCTGGCGCCAAGCGCCCACTCATCCATGCCGGCTCCGGCGTCGTTCACGCTCAAGCCTTTGGGGAGTTGAAGCAGCTGGCCGAGCTGCTCGAGGCGCCCATCACCACCAGCTGGGGAGCCCGCGCAGCCCTCGACGAGCGCAGCCGCCATGCCGTGCCGATGATCTATGTCGACGCGGTCAACAGCGCGCGCGCGAGCTCCGACGCGGTGCTCGTGCTCGGCTCACGCCTCGGCGAGACCGACTGGTGGGGCAAGCCGCCCTACTGGGGCGATCCCAGCGATCAGAAGATGATTCAGGTCGACATCGACGCCGAGATCCTAGGCAACAACCGGCCTGTGGATCTGGCCGTACAGGCAGACGTGGCGGTCTTCATGCGGGCCTTGATCGACAAGCTCCGCGGCTCGAGTCGCGGCCCGCTGCCCGCCCAGCGCCGCGACTTCGTCGACTCGACCCAAAAGGCCTGCAACAAGCGCCGCAAGAAACTCGACAAGCACCTGCGCGACACCTCGCTGCCCATGGCTTCGGCGCACGCCACCGCCGTGTGCCAAGAGGTGCTCGACGACGACGCCATCATGGTGTTCGACGGCGGCAACACCACCATCTGGGCGAACTTCTTTCACCAGGGCCGCACCCCGGGCTCGATGTTGGGCACCGCCAAGATGGGCATGCTCGGCGCGGGCGTCTCGCAAACGCTGGCAGCCAAGGTCGCCTTCCCCCATCGACAGGTTTGCTGCGTGCTCGGCGACGGAGCGATGGGCTTTCACCAACAAGAGATCGAAACAGCCGTACGCAACAAGCTAGCGGTCATCTACATCGTGCTCTGCGATCGACAGTGGGGCATGGTCAAGATGAACCAGCAGTTCGGCCTCAAGCCCATCAAGACGCTGGTGATGAAATCGCTGAGCGAAGACGAGACCATCAACGCCGATCTGAACGAAACCCAGTTCGACTTGTTGGCTCGCGCCATGGGCGCCCACGGTGAGCGCGTCAGCGATCCTGCAGGCCTGCGCGGCGCCATCGAACGGTCCCTAGCTTCAGGCCGCACCGCCGTCATCCACGTCGACGTCGATCGCGTCAAGCACCTCTGGGCTCCCAACCTGAAGACCTTCAAAGACATGCACGAAGAGCCCAAGGGCTAGCAGCTGAAGCGAGCCACCATGACTCCTCCTGAAGCAATCCAAGAGCGGCGCCGCGTGCTCATCACCGGCGCCAGTGGTTATGTCGGCCGCATGGTCGTACGCAAGCTGGCCCGCAACCGGGAACGGCTCGAGCACATCGTCGCCACCGATCTCGAGCTGCCAACGCCGCCTGCTCGCCTCGACGGTATCGTCTACGCGTCCGCCGATGTGCGCACCGATGCGCTAGCCAAGCTCATCGAGGCAGAGAAGATAGACACCGTGGTGCACCTCGCTGCCATCGTCACGCCCCCGAAGGATGGCGGCCGTGAGCTTGCCTACGCCGTCGACGTCGAGGGCACCGGCAAGCTGCTCGAGGCTTGCGTGACCCATGGCGTGCGCAAAATCATCGTGACCAGCAGCGGCGCGGCCTACGGCTACCACGCCGACAGCTCGCCGCTGCTCGAAGAAGACGACCCACTACGCGGCAACGAGGAGTTTGCCTACGCGCACCACAAGCGCCTGGTCGAGGAAATGCTGGCCCGCTACCGGAGCGAGCACCCGCAGCTCGAGCAGCTCATCTTCCGCCCCGGCACCATCTTGGGACGAGGCACGCACAACCAAATCACCGCGCTGTTCGAAAAACCCGTCGTGGTGGGTTTGCGCGAGGCGGCCACGCCCTTCGTGTTCATCTGGGACGAAGACGTCGCCGACTGCATCGTCGCTGGCGTCCACACCGACCACGTCGGCATCTACAACCTAGCCGGCGACGGCGTCATGACCCTGCGCGAAATCGCCCACGCCTTGGGCAAGCCCTTCATCGCCCTGCCCACCAAGTGGGTCCAGCGTGGTTTGGGCGTGATGCAACGCTACGGCATTGGACCGTACGGGCCCGAGCAAACCATGTTCCTGCAATACCGACCCGTCCTGTCCAACCGCCGCCTCAAAGAGCAGATGGGCTACGTGCCCCGCCGCACGACTCGGGAAGTGTTCTCGCTGTACTCCAGAGGACCATAGCCCCCAGCTCTGTAGCCCCAATGGCGCGGCAACACAGCAGCGGTTGACGACCAGAGCGCGCCACAGTCGGCGCCACTGCTATCATGGCAGCCATGCACGGATCTGTGGCTGGGCGGACAGCGACGATTTTGGCGACGCTGGCGCTGCCGGCTGCGCTGCTTGGCTGCGGCTCAGACAGCGAAACCCAACCGCCGCCGCCGCCGCTGCCTTGTGTGGTCAGCGACGATTGCGCTGACGGGCAGCTGTGCGCAACTGCGGGGCCGGCAACCAGCATGTCCGTGGCGGAGATATCACTCGAAGCAGACGACAAAGCATTCTGCCACCAAATGGCCCGCGGCTTTGGCCGCTCGACAGCGCCTTGGGGGGCGGCGAGCGGCGGACGCGCGCTCGCCGAGCGACTCTGTACTGCCCAAGGGCTCAGCTCGGGCAGCTCTGCATCAGCCGATGCCAAGCGCACGCGACAAAAAGAGCTCCTCGCCGCCGCCGGCATACGCACCATTCGTCTCGATTTGGGTTGGTCGAGCATCGAGCCCAGCAAAGGCGACTTCGATTTCTCCCGCTACGATCCGATGATCGCCGCCGCCGTCGAGCTCGACTTGCAGGTCGTAGCGATCCTCGCTTACGGCGTCCCATGGGCCAGCAGCCTCACCGAAGACGACTCCAAGTACCCACCCGACGATCCAGCCGACTACGCCGACTTCGCCGCCGCCGTGGCCAACCATTACAAAGGCTCAGTCAGCCACTACGAGCTGTGGAACGAGCCCAATGGCGGCTATCGCTTCTTTCGCCCAAACTTGCACGGCGACGCCGGCCACTACGCCGACATGATGGCCGCTGCTGCCAAAGCGATTCGGCAGGCCTGCAGCGACTGTCAGGTGTACTCCGGCGGTCTGTTCTACCACGAGCAAGTCATCAACGGCGGCGTCGAGTTCACCCACGACATGCTCAGCCATCGATCCGACGCCTTCGAGGGTATCGACCGCTTCGGCTTCCACCCCTACCCGCGCTACCCGCCCTCCGTCGCGCCCGAGAACGACAGCTGGCCCGAGCGCTCCCTGGCAGGCATGGTCAGCGATCTGGACGCGGTGCAGCAACTGCACGGGCTCGATCCACTCGAGCTCGCTGTGACCGAAGTGGGCTGGCCTTCCTTCGGCCAGGTCGACGAAACTGCCCAAGCAAACTACCTGGCGCGCTTCGTGCTGCTCGGCGCTGCCCTCGGACTCGATCCGCTCTGCTGGTTCAACGTGGTCGACGGCAAAGAGCACGGCAACTTCCCGCCGGAGCAGGACTTCGGCCTCTACCACTACGGCTCGCAAGATCCGAACGGGACCATCTCCCCCAAGCCCTCACGGGACGCGCTCGCTTGGCTGGCGCAGATCGGCGACGACGCTACCGTCAAAGGCTTCCACTCCAGCCCTGATCTGCACAATCCCACCCAGGGCCGCTTCGCCGTCGACTTCGATGCGCCAGCCGGCACTTGGACGGCGATCTGGCAGCTCGACTCCAGCCGCGAGGTCACGCTCGAGGGCGAAACACGCTCAGCCTTCGATCTGCTCGGCAACCAGCTCGCCAGCCCCAGCGGTGGCAGCCTGAAGCTGACGGTCGACGAGGCGCCAGTCTATCTCGTCCCCTGATGGGGCTAGCTCAAGGGTGGCGCTCGCCACCCCTCGCCATGGCGGCCGCCACCGAGCGCCACTCGTAACGAGCCAGAATCCGGTCCGCCCGGCCATGGCACGCCTTTCGCTGTCAAGGCCCACATGACGACGCTCGTTCATGCCACCGCGCAGCTATGCCGCTCGAGCACCAGACT
>CAZRGL010000690.1:0-5365 GCA_964599485.1 uncultured Polyangiaceae bacterium | reverse complement strand
GGATGGTGTAGGTCTTGCAGCCCACCTTGACCGCTTCCCGAATGGCCTCATCGGGCGAGTAGCGGCCAGCGTTGCTGTCGCCGTCGGTTAGCAGAATGATGACTTTGGAACGCGCCTCACTCACTTCGAGGCGGGCAACAGCCGTGCCCAAGGCATCACCGATGGCGGTGCGGTTGCCGTCGATTACATCGAGCTGCAGCTGTCCGATGAGCTTGCTCAGTAACTGGTAGTCGAGCGTCGGCGGCGAAAGGATGTAGGCGTGGCGGCCAAAAACGATGCCGCCAATGCGATCGGAAACGCGCCGCGAAATGAAGTCCTGCACCACGATCTTTGCGGTATCCAGACGCGAGGGACGCCGCGGGGTCTTGGAGCGAAAGTTGTGCGGCAAGTCGCGCGGATCAGCGTCGAGGACCGCTGCCATCGAGCGCGACAGATCGATGGCCAACACGATGTCGATGCCTTCGTCGTCGGCGCTTCGTTCACCGATGACCGCGATCGGACGAGCCAGCGCCAAGAGGAACATCACCACTGCGACAGCTCGAAGCACGCCGGGCAGATCGCGCAACCGGGCGCGCAGCCCACGGGGTGCGTTTTGCAGCGGCGCAATCGAGCCGATGCGCATCCGCGGCCGGCGCCGGTCTTGCCCGAAAGTGCCCCACCACCAGAGCAGCGGGACCAGCGCGAGCGCCAGCAGCACCCAAGCGAGCTCCCATTCGGCATCGAACCATTCGGTGCCGCGCTCGAGCCACGGGTAGAGCAGCGCCAGAACCAACACCAAACCGGTCGCCAGCGCTGCACCCAGCCCACGGAGGAGCTGTCGCTGTCGGGCCCTCGCGCGCTGCTGCCGCACCTTTAGGTCCGCGGCGTAGGCTTGCTCTTGTTGCCGCCGTGTGCGGCCTTCGGCCAACACCCGAAGACTGTACGCGCGGGCGCTCGAGGGCGGACCGCTGGCGCGCCTGGATGGCCGGGCGCCGCTGTCTTTTGGCGGACGAGCGCCGCTGTCGGGCGACTTGCTGCTGGCCTCGTCGCTCATGCCGCCCTCTCGGCTCGATGAGCCTCGCTATCCTCGAATCGTTCGGGATGCTCGGGAGTGGTTTGGATGATGATCTGCTCGGCACGGTCCATGACCTCCATGCAGTCTTCGCGCCGCGCCGACGCCTTGGCGAACTTGACCAAATCGGTTTCATCGAGGAACGCGTAGATCTCCTCCAGGTTCATCAGAGGCGGATAGACCCGCTTGAGAAGCGCGCGTATTTCCGTGCTAGTCGACTCGATGCCATCGAAGCCGTAGCGATCGCCTAGGTAGCGACGCACGCAGTCGTTGACCCGATCGACGTGCTCGTCGAAACGCTCTTCGTCGAGCAGCTCACTGCGGCGAATTTCGTCGAGCTCGGCCATGGCTGCAATCCAAGGAAGCACCCGCGGCTTGGGCGGCTCTATCTGCGGGCGCCGTTTCCAGCGATGCAGCAACCAAAGACCCAACAAGGCCAGCACCAGCGCCAGCGCTATGGTGAACGCCACCTGTTTGGCCAAGGGCCAAGGCTCACGCTGAGGCTGCGGCGGCGGGTTCGGTTTGACCTTGGGATCGACTTCGTTGGCGATGGGATCTTCGACGAGCAGCGCCTGCGGCCGCGTACACAGGGTCATCACCTGACCGTTGGCACGACCGACGGCGATGGGCACCGGCGGCAACACCAAGCGCTGACGACCTGCTTCTTTTGGCAAGGGTACGAATGGCAGGCTCAGGGTCGAGGTCAGCTCCTTTTTGCCGGCGGCGCTCTCGGGGTCGGCCCGATCGATGCCTGGGGGCGAGCCACCATCGGGCTCGGGGATGGTGAAGCCCGCCTCCTCGAGGGCCTTGGAGGCGTGACTCGCGCGGTTCACCCGAAAGCCCGCCGGCAACACCGTCTCGCCTGGGCCATGGGTGATGATGACCGTCAGCCGCACGGCGTAACCACTGATCGCCCGCCGCGGCAGCTTGACGGTCATTCTTGGACGCCGCGCGCCTTTGGGCAGGTACTCGCTACACGAAGCCCACACCTTGCCGCCGTCAGGCGGACTGCCGTCGGCGACTCCAGCGTCGAGGGTGGCTGGCGGTGAGGAAGCGCTGGTCGCTGGAAGGCTCGTCGAGGCACTGCTCGCGTTCGGAACAGCTGTCGGGGTGCTGCTCGTGCTCGGAGCTGCTGTCTGGGCCAGACCGAGCGCGGGCCTGAGCAGCCCCGCCGCCGAGGCAGCCAATACCAACGCCACAGGAAGCAGCAGGGCTGCAGGAAACCTGAGCCAGCGGCGCGCACCGCTCTTCACCGTCCCAACCTCCTCGCGCGCATGGCGAACAAGTCACGGATGGGCTTGACGAAGCTACCGTCAGTACGAACCTGCACCCGATCGAGCGACAGCTTGCGGAACAGCTTGTCGCGCGAGCGGCGCATCTGGCGCATGCTCTTGGCGTAATGCTCACGCACCGCAGCGTTGCTGGTGTCGATCAACACCTCTTCGCCCGTCTCCAAATCCTCGAAGGAGGTCAAGCCGACGTCAGGTAGCTCCTCGTCGCGGGGATCGATCAGCATGACCGGGATGACGTCGTGCTTGGCGGCCGCAAGTGCCAACGCCCGCTCGAAGCCTTCGGCGAAAAAATCGCTGATGACGAAGGCCACACTCTTGCGCTTGGCAACCTTGACCAAGGTCTGCAAGGCGAGCTGCAAGTTGGTGCCGGTGTACTTCGGCTCGAAGCCGATGATCTCGCTGATCACCCGCATCACGTGCTTGCCGCCCTTCTTGGGCGGCACCAGCTTCTCGATGACCTCGGTGGCGAGAACCAAGCCGACGTTGTCGTTGTTCTTGATAGCCGAGAAAGCACACAGCGCTGCGACTTCTGCCGCCACCCGTGCCTTGCTGGCGCGCACCGTGCCCCACTGCTCGCTCGCGGACAGATCGACCACCAACATGACGGTCATCTCCCGCTCTTCGACGAACACTTTGACGAAAGGCTCGTCCATGCGCGCCGAGACGTTCCAATCGATGAAGCGGACGTCGTCACCAGGACTGTAGGCGCGAACGTCGCGAAAGCTGAGCCCCTGGCCCTTGAAGACGGAGTGATAGCTTCCGGCGAGTTGCTCGTCGGCAAGTCGCTGCGTGCGGATCTCGATACGGCGCAGCTGCCGCAACAGCTCCTGCGGTATCACCCTATGGCACCTCGACGACCTCGAACACGCGGCGAACAATTTCCTCGGCCGTCACCTCTTCAGCCTCAGCCTCGTAAGTGAGCAGCACGCGATGGCGCAGCACGTCCGGTCCGATGGCCTTGATGTCCTCGGGGGTGACGTAGCCGCGATGCTTCAAGAACGCGTGGGCCCGGCCCGCTTGCGCCAGCGCAATCGAGGCGCGGGGGCTGGCACCGTATTCGATGAGGCCCGCGAGCTCGCTCAAGCCGCGCTGCTTGGGCTCGCGGGTGGAGAACACCACATCGACGATGTAGTCCTTGACCCGATCGTCGATGTACACGTCGCTCACGGCTTTGGCGCCTTTGACGATTTGCTCGAGATCGGTCTTCTTGTCGGGCTCGGCCTCGAAGGGGCTGGTGGCCCGCTCGATGATCTCCCGCTCTTCCTCCCGGCTGGGATAATCCACTCGGACCATCATCATGAAGCGATCCACCTGCGCTTCGGGCAACCGGTAGGTCCCCTCTTGCTCGATGGGGTTCTGGGTAGCCATCACGATGAAGGGCGCGGGCAGTGGGTGGGTCGTGTCGCCGATGGTGACCTGCCGCTCCTGCATGGCTTCGAGCAGCGCGCTCTGTACCTTGGCCGGCGCGCGGTTGATTTCGTCGGCCAGCACCAGATTGGCAAAGATGGGACCGAGCTTCGATGAGAACTCGCCCTTCTGGTGGTTGTAGATCACCGTGCCGATCAGGTCGGCAGGCAGCAAATCGGGGGTGAACTGCACCCGCGCGAACTGAGCATCGATCACGTCGCAGAGGGTCCGCACCGTGAGCGTCTTGGCCAAGCCGGGCACCCCTTCGAGCAACACATGTCCACCGGTTAGTAAGCCGATGAGGATCCGCTCGATCATGTAGGTCTGCCCGACGATGACCTTGCTGACCTCGCGGATCAGGTCGTCGACGAAAGCGCTTTCTTTGGCAACAAACTCGTTGAGGGCTCGGACGTCTTGCATGGCCTTTTCTTGGCGGAGCAACCGTGCTCCACCCATTGAGCTGGCTTCTAGCGCAGCTCTCGCCAGAAGGACAATCGAGGGTGCGCGAATATTCCCCTTCGGGGCCGCAGCCGCCAACTGTTGCCGCCCACCCCCAACTCAGGATAAGCCTTCACTTGCGATGGACAGTACGCCAGCGAGAATCCTGATCGTTGAGGACGACGAGAATCTGCGCATCACCCTCGAGGACAACCTCGTCGACGAGGGATACGCCGTCACCTCGGTAGAAACGGGTCAAGCCGCGCTCGATAGCCTCCAACAAAGCAAGCACGATTTGGTCATCCTGGACATCATGCTGCCCGATGTCGACGGCTACTCCATTTGTCGCAAGATCCGCGAGCTGGAGCTCCAAACACGCGTGTTGATGCTCACCTCGCGGACCCTGGAAAACGACCTGGTGGAAGGCTTCGACGCGGGCGCCGACGATTACTTGTCCAAGCCCTATCGCCTGCGTGAGCTGCTCGCGCGAATGAACGCGCTATTGCGACGCCAAGTTGTGGCCCCGAGCCAACAGCCGGAGCGGCTCGCCTTCGCCGGCTTCAAGCTCGATCTGGACGCCCGCCTGCTGCGTGACAGCGGCGGAGCTGAGGTCAACCTCACGCGCACGGAGTTCGATCTGCTCGTGTGTTTGTTGCGCAACGTCGATCGAGCCATGACCCGCGAAGAGCTGCTCGGCAAAGCCTGGGAAGCGGGCGTGGTGGTCGATCCGCGCACCGTCGACAACTTCGTCTCGAGCCTGAAAAAGAAGCTGGGCTGGACCAAAGCCGCTAGCTACCGCATCAAGACCGTGCGCGGCGTAGGCTACCGCATGGAGATCGATTGATCGGCTAACGCCCGTCGCCGGCGTCGCCACGCGCACACCAGGCCGAGTCCGAGCAGGCCGATTGCGAAGGATCCCGCGGGCATGTAGCCGATGGAGCAAAGCCCTCCGCCTCCGGCCGCTTTGCTACCACCGGGCTGTGGTTTTGGGCTTGCCGCGGGCTGGTCGCTCGCGCTGGGCAACGCGGTCGGGGAGCCGGGTGGGTCGCCAGGCGAAGCAATGACGCTGGCTGGCGGAGCTGCGCTGCTGCTGGGAAGTGGTACCGCGCTGGCGCTGGGTGTTGGGGCTGCGCTGGCGCTGGGTGGTGGGGCTGCGCTGGCGCTGGGTGGTGGGGCT
>CAZRGL010000689.1:3671-5393 GCA_964599485.1 uncultured Polyangiaceae bacterium | reverse complement strand
TAGGTTGTGGGCGCCGCCCATAATGGCGATGCCGGTGCCAATCTGGACACCGTGGGCGTCCTGGGCCGACCCGCCATAAAGGAACGGCATGGTCAGCAATCCATAGGAGTCACCGCTGTTGCATCCATACAGCGGTCCGAAACCCCATGTTTGCGACACATCGTCGTCGTTGCAATACCCAAGGAGTGACCAGCCGCTGTAGAGTGACATCTTCTTCGGGTCGGTGAGGTCGATGGCGACGCCGGCTTGCTTTCCGGGTGTTGACGACACTGGCTCCGTAACTGAGTGCCCACCCGGAAGGTAGCAGGTGGCTTTGTGCTCGCCGGTAGGGACGCCTTCAAAGACGTGCTTCGCTGCGTCAATGCGTGTCCCATCCAATTCCAAATGGACGCCCGTCATGTCTCCTTCGGCGGCGATGCACTTGACCTCGACGCTGCCGAAGCGCTGGAGCTCGAACTTGAGGTCGAGTGGCTTGGGAGGCTCGACGTGCATTGTGGTGCTCAGCTTTGTGTAGCCGTCGAGCTTCAGCTCGAGGCGATGCTCGCCTCCGAGAAGGAGTGTCTTGAAGGGCGCCGTGCCGCGTTTGACGCCGTCGATCGTGATGGTGGCGTCTGGAGGATGAGTGGTGATGAGCACCTCGCCCTCCCGGCGCTCGAGGCTGATTCGGAGGGAAGCCTCGCGTCCACCCTTGGGGACTTCGACAGGCCCGTGCCATGGGGCATACGCGATAGGCCGGTGGCGAAGTACTACGTTGTGGCGGCCGGCTTTGACGTTTTCGAGATGCAGTGGAGTCTTGCCGACCTTCTTGCCGTCGAGCAGGACGGCTGCACCGATCGGGTCGGATAGGATAGGATTCGAAGCGCGCCGTAGTTTTCAGTCAGTTCGGCCTTGACTTCCGTGGTCTCGAGCAGCTTCACGGCGGTGGTGGTGCGAAACGGCAGCCGTCGAGGCTGCTCGATCCGCACGCGGTACCTTCCGACGCGCAACTGGATCTTCTGCGGTGTCAGTCCCACGCGGAGGTCGTCTACGAATAGCGCGCCTCCGGCTGGGGTGCTGGTCACGCTGAGGAAGCCGAAGTTGGGCTCGAGCTTTGCCGTGTACTCGGTGATCTTGCCGTGTTTGACAGGGAACGAGACCTTCTTCGGTTTGTGGAACTTCTTGCGGACGAAGAAGCGATGCTCACCGGGAGCAACTCGTATTGTGACCGGGGTCGTCCCTTCTTGCCTACCATCGACAAAGACCTCAGCCCCTTCCTGGTCGGTGAGGGCACGGCCCTCATGGTCCTCCGCACGGACTGTGATCACGGCGGTTCGAAGAGCAACGGGAGCCGCGGGTGAGGGAGGGCCAGGTTGTTCCTCCACCTCTTTCAGATCATCCCGATCTGGGCCGTGCGGTTTCGGTGGGGTACCGCTGTCGATGTCAGGTTCCTTCTCGATCGCGGCGAGCACAGGCGACAGTGCCACGTCGTCGCCGTACCTTTGGGGAGTCTGCTTCCGGTTGTACACGAGGCCACCCAGCTTACGGTTGGCATAGGCGACGGCCTCGCTTGCGAGCACGCGCTGGTCGCCATCAGCCGTCTCGCCCCAGCCACGCAACGCACCGAGCACGAGATAGCTGAAGGCTGGCCGTTGGGCGCCCGGCAACGGTCCGGCATACTGATCATGCGTGCCGGCGGTCAACTCAACCACGTTGGAGGGGCGGCTCTTGCTCCACGCGCGCACT
>CAZRGL010000689.1:0-3661 GCA_964599485.1 uncultured Polyangiaceae bacterium | reverse complement strand
TGACGACCATTTGGTAGGGCTGCAGCCCTTTGAGGGCCTTCGGGTCGGTGTCAGAAGGGATCTTGCCGCTGAAGCACGTGTCCAGAAGCATCACGACGCGGCCGTCCTGAAGCTGGCGGAACTTCTCGAACAGACCACTGCGGGGCACGCTGTTGCGCTCGAACACCAATTCGCTTTCTTGGGCGTCAACCGTGACGAGGAGAGCATCGGGTGCTTTTCTTGTTCGGGGCCCCGTGTCCGATAAACACAAACCACAGCGTGCCGCCGCTTTCGACGAGCGCCATTCCTTTGTCGATTGCATTCTCTATCGGCGCGCGGCTGCCATCGGCATTGAGCAGCATGAGCACGCGGTCCCGCGGCACGCTCCGCGCGTCGATGAAGTACTTCTGCCAGGCCTTGGCGTTCGAGACCGCACCCTGAACGTCAGGCAAGAACGCATAGTCTTCGATAGCGACGATGACGGCCGCATCCTTCTCTCCGCCTCCCTGCTTGGGCCACTCCGCGTTTTCGAGCTGGGGCCAAGGCAGAGTTTGCTGCCCGGGCTTGGCGCCTGCCGGCGCACGCCTGCCAAGCGCTTTGCCGCCAGGACCTAGGGGAGTCACGGGCGATGGCGGACCTGCGCAGCCATATGAGAACGCGCATGCCAGGAGCACGCAGAATAACGAAACGGCGCACCGGATGCGCGGCCGCCATCGCCAAGCAGCTCCCCCAAGTCGCCTCATTACGCTACTTCTTCGAATCGTGAAGCTTCATCACCGCGTCGGCTTCCTTGACCTTGCCTGCGGCACGAAGCGCGTCGCTGAGTAGCTTCAGGGCGTCGCGGGACGCGGCCTCGGTCTTGGGGTTGGGGATGAAGGCGAGCAGCCTCGCGGTGTAGCGGTAGCCTTCGATGGTCTTGGTCTTCTCCTCGGGGCAGCGCTTCTCGTCGGTGACGTATTTGGCCAGCCCCTTGGCGGTGGCTGTTACAACGTCGTGGTCCTTGAGCGCGCCTTCCAATTCGCCGGACGTCTGCGCGAGGCTGGAGGTGATCTGCTCGCCGAGGTAGCGGACGACCTGTCGGCGCGCGTCCATCATTGCGTTCTGGTAGGCCTCTTGCGGCGTCTCCATTGGCTTGGAGATCCCAACGAAGTAGGTTCCGTCCGGGCTGCGGGGTTTGTCGCCGTAGGCCCAGGCGCAGGGCTTCTCGGTTTCCCCGGTCCCCACATTTCCGCCGCGCACTGGGCGGAAGGCGAAGTACACGTCTGTGAACTTGCTCATTCGCTTCCACGCGTATTGGTCCTTCATCTCGAGCGCGCCGTTGACCTGCTTGGCAACGCCGCTCGCGTCGAGGTTACGCTGGGCGCCGGCCCATTGATAAATGACGCCGCTGCCGAAGATGTACTCGCCCAAGTGTCGCTTGGCGCAGAGGCCCTGGCCCGATTTGCAGCACCGTTCGTAGGCGACGGGATCGGTGAGCACGCTCATCATCTTCTTGGTCTGCTCGTATTTCACGCGCACCGCGACGCCTTCGGAAGCGCTCGCGGAGATCCCTGCGATCGGCGGAAAGCCGAGGGCTGCTTTGGCGCTCGAGGAGGCCTGAAAGTACTGATCGAACGTCGCGGTTCCCTTCTTGACCTTGTGGGTCACGAACTCGCTGCAGCGCGTTTGACTGGCGCGGTTCTCATCCACTTCGTGGTGGGCCAGCGCGTCGGGCAGGAAGCGACCAATGTACTCGGACGGATCGTCGTCGAAAGCGCCGCGCAGGATCAGCGCCGACTCTGGCGCGCGCGGAGGCTGCAGAGGCGACTCGGGCGGTTTGGTCATGCCGCTGGTGACGCACCCGAAGGCGAAGCACAGCGGCAATAGCTGGGCAGCTAGGACTAGGACTCGGCGCGGGGACAATGACAGGCAGGCAGAGCGGTGTCTCATGGGTGCTTCTCGGTGTGGGTTGCTACGAGCTTTCGATGCTACGACATGCGCGCCGGCAGCGCACGAGGTTGGGGGCTACGCTACTCTCGGGAAAGACGAGCTACATCGGGGCGTTTGTCGCTGCAGCGGCCGAGCTTGCCGAGCGCTTGGGAGAGCTCCTCCGAACGGCGCCGAGTGGCCGGATCATTGGGGCACCAACCCTGACCCGCTGGCGCGACGCCATGGGTGAGCGTGGTGATGGCGGCCTCGTCTGGCAGCCTCTTGGCGTTGAAGCCGTCATGAGAGAAACACCCCGGAGGCGGCAGCCCGTGGTCGGCGAAGCGCGGGCCCGTCGACGCTGGGAGCGCTACGGCCACGATGCGGTAGCGCTGCCCAGATGCCAGACGCAACGCCACCGCGCGCGGCTTTGGCGCCCAGCGTTGCAGCGCCGTCTCCGACCGCCAACCGAAGAGCAGCCGGCCGTCTTCGGCGATCGAGTATATCGCGATCCAAGCCGGCGAGCTTGCCGTGGCCGTGATGCTGAACTGCTCCCCTTCGCAGAGCATGCCTTGTCGCGTGGGGGCGTGAAGCTGGACAGTCAGCCCTTGGCCGCCGGCGCGCTCGCCGCGTACGAGCCCCATGCGGCCATCGGAGATGGCGGTTTGCGGCGGCGACGAACAATCTGTCAGACCGAGAGCGATGGGCGAGAACTTCACCGTCTCGAGCGCTTGCCATCCGCCCTTGCGAGCGCGGTACTCGAGCAGGAGCATGCATCCGCTCGCTGCCGTGGCGAGCTTGCTGCGCACCTCTGCAGCCCAGGCCTCATTGCCCGAGTCCAGCATACGCAGCGCCGGGTGTTGCAGCAGTCCGGCGCGCAAGCGAAGATGCACGTTCTCGCCGAGCTCGTGAGCCGAGCTGCCGTCTGCCCAACTGGGCGGCGGCAGGCTCAATTGCAACGCCCCTTGCGCAGAGGCATGCGCAGGGGCGAGCGCAGGGGCGAGCGCGGCAGCGAGCTTGCGGGCGCGATCCATGACAGCCGCGTCGAAGGCGTCACTGGCAGCGCGCATGCGAACAGCGACCCCTGAGCTAGCCACGATCGCCAGGGCACACGCCTCGAACCCCCCCGATACGCTGCGCCATGCTACGGGGCTCTGCCAGGTGGTGCTGATGGCGCGAGCGAGCTGTGAGCGCTCAGCTGGGCTCACAGCCGACGCCAATGTATGCAGCAGTCGCGAGCGCGCGTCCTCTTCGGCGGCGCGCCGCGCCTCGGCTTCCGTGTCGCCAGTGGCGTAGCCCCGCTCGAGCCGATAAGTGCCGTACTCCGGGAAGCGAGGCTTGCACAGCAGCGCGTGACCTGCGCCCGAGGCGCGCTCGAGCGGCGGGGCCGTTGTCGAGGCGACATTGTTGGGCGGCTTGTCCGGCGGACTGCAAGCGCACAGCGCGAGCGCGGCAAGCGCGACGCTGAGCTGGCTGCCTCGCATCACACCTTGCCCAAAATCGTGTTCGGACCGCTTGACGTTGGGGCGAGGCGAACTCACGGGTGGTGGTCCTGGCATTGTCGCCATGCGGAGGCCCGCAGGCGCTGGGAAGTCTCGATATTGGCGGCACGCTCACCGGTTGGCAATCCCATATCGGCCGAAGAGCTCTTGGCGTCCATACTCCCGGCGACGGTTTTTGCGTTGGCACCCCGAAGAAACGCGACATAATGAGCTGGTACGACCGGGAGGGGGCAATGTTGGAGCGCGTCGGAGCGGAGATGAAGAGCTGGCCGCTG
>CAZRGL010000688.1:0-5399 GCA_964599485.1 uncultured Polyangiaceae bacterium | reverse complement strand
CCCGCGTCGCCCCGGGGCGGCGCCCCGGTGGGGGGGGGGGGGGGGGGGGGCGGGGGGTGTGGGGGGGGTGTTGGGGCCCCACGCGCCACCGCTGGGGGGGAGCCGGAAGGGCTTGATCAGGCAGGCTAAACCCGCCGTGGCTTGCTGCGCCACATCCCGCTATCGAGCCGGCGACGAGCAGCCCTGCGAATTGTGGCCAACGGCCCGATCTCATCTTCCTGCCCGACTTAGGGGCGGAAAAAAAGGGCAACGACACTAGCACAGGCTTAGGCATATTTTAAACTCAATTTTTAGTTTAAGTCCGCGGGTCCAAGTGCGCCACTTCTGGGCAGTTTTTCCTTTTTTTTTGAATATCCGTTCAGTTGTTCTGCTTCTCAGCGGCCAGCCATCTGACTCTTGCTGGTCTCGGGGGGCCTCGTTAGGCTCGCTGCCCATGACAATCGTCAGCACCGAGTCGTCCGCATTCGTGGCCCGTCGCCAAGCCCTCCACGAGCGGCTGCGCGGCCCCGCTCTGCTCGCTTCGGGCACGGCGCACAGCCGCAACTTCCCGGCCAACCGCTACCCGTTTCGAGCTTCGAGCCATTTTCTTTACTTCGTGGGGCAACATTTGCCCGGGGCGATGTTGCTCTTCGATAAGGGCCGCACCGTCCTGTTTACCCACGCGCCGGACCCAGACGACGCGCTTTGGCATGGTCCGCGGCCAGCGCTCATCGATGTGCAGAAGCAACTCGGGCTCGACGAGGTACAGCCGCTGTCGAGCCTTGCTGCTGCCATCGAATCGCTTGATTCAGTGGCCACGTTGCCCACCCACGACGTCGCTAGCTGCGGCGCCCTGTCTGAGCTGCTCGGCCGCGAGATCGGTGCTGGTAGCGGTAGCGCGTTGGCCAGCGAGCACGACGCCGCCCTGGCCGACGCGATGATCGCGCTTCGTTTGGTGCATGACGAGGCTGCCGTCGCTCAACTGCGCCACGCAGCCCAAGTCAGTGCCGAGGCCCACCTAGCTGGCATGCGCGCCACGCAGGTGGGCGGCAACGAGCGGCAAATCGCAGCGGCGATGCTTCAGGTCATGCGTGAAGCGGGCTGCGCGGATGCATACAATCCCATCGTCACCGTCAACGGTGAGGTGTTGCACGCCGAGTACCACGGCAATCCAACTGAGGCGGGGCAGCTGGTGCTGGCGGATGTGGGCGCGGAGACCGAAGAGGGGTGGGCCGCCGACATCACGAGGGTATGGCCGGTCAGTGGACGTTTCTCAGCCACCCAGCGGGCCATCTACCAAGTGGTGCTCGCGGCAGAGAAAGCGGCCATCGATGCGGCACGGCCATCGGTCAGCTATCGGGACGTGCATGAGACCGCCAAACGCGCGGTCGTCAGCGGATTGCGCGATCTGGGTATCTTTCGCGGCGAGGTCGACGGGCTGCTCGAGCGTGGGGCGGCGGCAATCTTCTTCCCTCACGGCGTCGGGCACTTGTTGGGTCTCGACGTGCACGACATGGAGGATCTCGGTGACCGTGCTGGTTATGCGTCGGGAAGGACCCGGTCGGAGGCTTTCGGGGATGCGTTCTTGCGGCTCGACCGCGATCTCGCTGCCGGCATGATGATCACCATCGAGCCTGGTTTTTACCAGGTGCCGGGTATCCTGGCTGACGACAAGTACACCGCTGCGGTCGGCGCCGAGCTCGAGCGCTCCGAGCTTGCCAAGTACGCTGACGTGCGCGGGATTCGCATCGAGGTCGACGAGCTGACCACGGGCGATGGCAACGAGATCATCACAGCAGGCGTCCCCAAAGAGATCGACGCCATCGAAGCGGTCATGGGCAGCTAGCTACTTGGGGCCAAGACCCCATTTGCCCAGAGCGTCCAAACAGCAAGTGGAGCCTCGCGCGCGTCCGTAGCGCCCTCTTGGGCCAGTGATTAGCTCGCGTCTTTGCAGCAGCGGAAGCCGACCTCGTAGCCGTAGTCGCCTTCGAGGTGAAACGTGGTCATGGGGCGGCAGCGGTTGCGCACAGGTCCCCACCAGCCGCCCTTGAGGCCTGAACGCTTTGGGTGACGCTGATCGGTTCGGAAGACCCATTCGTTGGCATTGCCGTTCAAATCGTAGACCCCGTGGTCGGAGACGCAGCCGGGCTTGCTGCCGGTTGGCACCCGCTGATCGAGTCGCTCGAACTCCTTGCGACACGCTTCATCGGCCATGCACGCGTCGTGCTTGGAGTAGTTGAAGGTCCGCTCGATGTAGCGTTGTCCGGCGTTGCAGATGGTGTTGCTCCGCTCGGATCCATAGACATGGGCCTTCATGCTCTCGCCCTCACAGGCGAAGTTGAACTCCTCAACCGTGCAGAGTCGCTTGCCCACTGAGCTGCAGAACTTCCGCGCTTCGGGCCATGAGACCAGGGTGCGAGGCAGCACGCCTTTGCGGTTGGGCCACTCGTAGCGATCCATACAGAAGCGCATTTGTTTCCGTCGCGATTCGGCCAGGCAACGTGAGGGGGCGTAGCGCTTGCAATGGTGCTTGCCGCTGCCGCCCAGCACCTTGGGTCGCTCGAGGCAGATCTGCTGCACGGCCGGGCAATATGAGCCGTGGACCAGCGACATGTTGGTCGGGCACAGCGGTGAGCTGCCCAGCGGCGCCGCAGTTGCAGTCGAAGACGGCAGCGCGCTTGTCGTCCTAGCGGCGCTTGGCGACGGCGCGGTTGGTGTTGAGGACACGGCCCTGTGGGTCTCGATCTGATTCGGGCGATCGCCCGAGCGGCCACAGCCGACTAGGCACAAGAGGCTGAGCAGCAAGAGCGGACGAGAGCGCATCGCGGCGATGCTCGCACGCGAGGGGGGGGGCTGGCCAAACGCGCCGTGTCAGGCGAAGCGCTTCAAGTGCTGCAGCCGTTGCCGTTGCTGTCGCACTTTTGTCCGAGCGGGCAGCAGATGCCAATGCAGCAGAGCTGTTGTCCGTTGCCACAGGGCGTGCCGTTGTTCAGCTTCTTTTGAGAAGCACCGCCGGCGCCGCAATAGGGCACCAAGCAGTCGAGTGGATCCGGATCGATCGGGACGTCGTTGGGGTCGGCGTGCGGAAAGGTGTTTCCGTAGGCGTCACACAGCAGGGTTTGGCAGTCTCCGATCATCTGGACGTTCGCAGGGGTGCCGGACGGGAAGTTCACCAGCTCGCAGTTGCTCTTGTCGTTGCAGATGTAGCCCTTGCAATCGTAGAGAACCTGCCCGCAATCCGAGTTGACGAGACAGTCAACGCAGCTGCCCTTGCCGTTGCAGTACGTTCCACCATCCTCGCTGCAGTTGGTGCCGGCCGGCAACGGCTCGTAGTTGGCCGAGCCGTTCTTGCACCCGTCACTCGTGCACTCCTTGTTGTCGCTCGAGGGGTCGCTGTCGTCGTTCTTCTTGGTCGTGCCGCCCTCACCGTCGCAGACGGCTTTCTTGCAGTCGCCAGCCTTTTGCTCGGACTCGGGCAACAGGGTGCCCTCAGCAGTGGGCTTGGTGGAGCACGTGCCATCCTCACATTTGGGCTCTATGCAGAGCTCAGGCGGGTTCGGGCATTCGGAGTCGAGCTTGCACTCTAGGGCAGCTCCGCCGCTGCCGCCCATTGGCCCCGTGCCGCCGTTGCTGATCCCGCCGCTGCCGCCGCCGGGTTGGCCACCCTCGCCGCTGCTTGACGTGCTGGCCGTGGTCGTGCTGTTCGCTCCGCCTTGTCCGCTCGAAGAACCAGCAGGGAAGCTGAGGAAGCTGTCGCCGCATGCGCCAAGTAACACCAGGGCGCCAAGCGCCGCTGGGACCGATATTCTAAGTTTCACTCCCCAATCATAGCAGCAGGCAGACGGCGCGCCGTCTTGGTTGCTAACGGTAGAGCTGACGGATGCGGTCGCCGTGGCGCTTCATCACCGCCCGCCGACGGATCTTGAGGGTAGGGGTGAGCATGCCATTTTCGGCGTCGAACACCTGATCGGTGAGGCAGACGGCATGAATGCGTTGGTAGCTTGGTGAGGCGGGGTCGTGCTTGCGGACCTCACCCATGAGCAAGCGCAAGATAGTCTGGTCGCTCAGCATTTCCGCAGTGCTCCCGAAGGACAGCTGCTCCTGTTCGGCAAAACGGTTGAGCGCGTCGACGTCCACCACCAACAGAGCGACATTGTGGGGTTGGCCTTGGCCGTGCACCATGGCGCCGCTGATGAACGGTGACAGTTTGAGGGCGGCTTCGATGGGGCCCGGAACGACGATCTTGCCGTTTTGCAGCTTGTACTGCTCTTTGATCCGGCCGGTCAGGAACAAGAACCCGTCCTCGTCGATGCGACCGAGATCACCAGTGCGCAGTGCCCCTGAGTCGTCGATGACACCCGTACTGTCCTGCTCGCGGCCATAGTAGCCTTTGGTGACGTTGGGGCCGTGCACGATGATCTCGCCGCCTTCGCCGTGCTCTGTGCTGCCGTCGATTCGCAGTTGAACGCCAGCGAGAGGTTTGCCGACACTGCCGAGGCGCCGCGCGGCGGGGCTGTTGGTGGTGACTACCGGGCCGGCTTCGGTCAGGCCATAGCCTTCGTAGATCGTGATGCCGATGTTGTCGATCGTCCGAGCCAGCTCTTCGTTGAGCTCTGCGCCTCCGCAGAAGGCATACTTGAGCTTGCCGCCGAGCCGAGCGCGCACTCGGGCGAAGATTAGACGGTCGGCTGCCTCGAGGCTCAGCCGATCGCGCAGTCCCAGTTTCTCGCCACGGTTTTGGCGGTCCGCGAGCCGCAAGCCGGTTTCGAAGAGCTTGCGCACCAAGGGGGGGCGCTTGGCGATGTGCTGTCGCACGAGTTGGTGGATGTGATGGAAGACGCGGGGGACACCGAGCAAGACCGTAGGCTGCACCTGTCGCAAACCGGCGAGCAGCTCCTGCGGCGACGGACATATGGCCATCGCCGCGCCGAGTGAAATCATGCAATGCAGCTCACAGGTGTGACCGAAGGAGTGTGCCCAAGGCAGAAAGGACACGCTGGTGTCATCAGGGCAAAGGGGCAGAACTTGCCGGAGGCTGCGCACGTTCGAGCAGATGTTGTCGTGGCTGACGATGACGCCCTTCGGATCGTCGGTGGTGCCGGAGGTGTAGATGAGACAGGCGACATCGTCGGGCTGCGGCTCGATGCTCTCGATTGGATTGCGGTCACCGAGCTGCAAGATCGCTTCGTAGGAGTCGGGTTTTCGTGAAGGCGAGGCCAAGCCGATGTGACGCAGATCCTGCTTTTCGCACAGCTTCGCGCACTTGTGGTGCACGGCGCTGCTGCCACAAATCAGCGTTGTTGCGCCGCTGTCACGAATGATGAGCTCCCAGTCCTGAGCGCGCTGCTCCTCGTACATGGGCACGAGCACGGCTCCGAGGCTGTAGCAACCGTATGCGGCCACGGCCCAGCGGACGCTGT
>CAZRGL010000687.1:0-5404 GCA_964599485.1 uncultured Polyangiaceae bacterium | reverse complement strand
GGTGATGGTCGATGTACCTGAAGTTGACCGTGCGCGGGTGGGCCGGCGCGACCGGCACAGACACGACCGCGTTCAGACCACCTCCCTGAGTGGCGATGACCTCGCCATCGGGCGCGCTATCCGAGCAGCCGCAGACGACGAGTGCGACCACCCAGCCGACGAGGGCCACCGGACCGAGGAGTGGTTTGCGAAAAGAAGGGCGCAGGCGGCGCCTGGTGGTTGATGGGTGCAGCCGCATACCAAGACCGACAGCAGGTTCTATGCCAGCTGCACGCAGCCGCTACCGGGCACCTTTCGACCAATGGTTGTGCGGCTGTCAGCGCCGCCCCACACACAGCCGGTCGTACGCTGGGCGTGCACTGTGGCACCGACGCCACGCAGCGGGCGCCTGCGTGCCGTCGTGTTGGGCACGCTTCACGGTCGGGTCAGCCAAATGTGGTGGCTGCGCCAATCACGTAGCGCCGTGATGCTCAGCTCGTCGCCACCGGTGACATCCGCGAGCTCGACCGTCAACAGGTTCCAGTGCCCCACGCGACGGGGCGGCAGGCGTGCGCGCGTCTGCGTCACGAGACGCCCGGCCCGCCAGACCTCGATCAGAACGGTCGGCGTGGCCGCGCCGTCGCGATCGGTGCGCACTAGCAGCCTAGCTGCGCCTCTGCCAAGCCTCTGGCGCAACACGAACGATTCACGCTTTCCTCGGGGGATGATGCGGCCTGCGTCATGACGTGGCTGGTCGCCGGCAAGCCTGGTGTCTCGCAAGGTGGCCGCGCTGACCCAGCCGCCCCGCGGGGCTGGGAATTGGTAGCCGTGGGCACGTTCATCCACCAGGTCAGCGACATCGAGGCTGTCTACGGTCCCAGGGGGCTGTTCGATACCCGTCGTGAGCGGCGTCCAATCGGCGCGATAGAGGACCTTCTCATCGGCCGCACAAATGACGTTGCGATCAATGCGCACCGCGTCGATGCGGGTGCCGAAGACGTCGGCCACACCCGACCACCAACTCGGGTATAGGGCCATCCAATCCGGACGTTCCGAAACAGGCAAACGCTCGATCAGCTCGACGACCGCCGGCAAACCATGCAGCGAAGCGCGAGCGAACGGAAGGCGCCGCATGCCGCCGAGGCCGAGGCCGTCAATAGCGGGCAGCTCTGCCAAATAGGGGATGGCGCCAGCATCACCAACCAGGATCCGCCGCGGCAGGGGACGGCGCTGCCGCAGCCGGCGAGCCATTTCTCCATGTTGCTCGAGGATGTTGAGGCTGGCCTGGGCGAAGTGCTCTGTTTGACTGCTGAGTCGGCGCCCGGCGGCCACGACGACAACCGCTGTCAGTGCTGCCGCAGCGAGCCAGCGCCATCGGAACGAGCGTCTTCGCTGCCTCGGCAGCAGCGCGATGCCCATCGCTGCCGCCGCCAGCAGCATCATCAGCGAAGGGACGGCATAGCGAAAGTTCTGATAGGTCGCCGTTGCGTTGAGGCACACCAAGGCCAGCGCCGTGACCGAGCCGACGACCAATGCAATGACTTTGCGCCGAGCTCGTTTGGCGAGCAGCCCGGCCATCACCGCTAGGCCGAGCGCCAGCTGACCCAGCGGTCCGCCCAGCGCACGCACCAGAGCTTGTTGGACGAGCACCACGGCATTGCGCAACACGGCCACCACGACAGCATGTGGCTCGAGGTACGGCGTGTTGAGAATGAGCTTGCGTACCGCTCCGGCTTGCGCCCATTCTGCCGTGAGGCTGTAGTTGACGATCCCTTGGAGCAAGAGCACGAGCGCCGCTGGCAGGCCTGCTCGCAATAGCGAGGCGATGGCCGAGCGGGATCGGGCGCCATGAGCAACGACCACGACGAGCGCCCCGACGCAGCCGATGGATTCGGGGCGTGTGATGACCATCAGCGCCAACCACATCCCCGCACGGAGTTGAAGGCGCGATCGGTCAGCGGCTGAGCATTCGAGGCTACGGTGAATGGCGAGCAGTGCCCGTCCTAGCACCGCGGCGAACAGTCCCACCTCCATGCCACTGAACAGCGTCCAATTGACCAGTGGGATCGACACCAGCAGTGGCGGAATGAGCCAGCTGCCGGGCCCCCTGCCGCTGATGCAGCGTAGACAGCGGGCGAGCTCGAACGCACCGAGCACTGCGATGGCGGCGGCTGCTATCCCTAGCGAGCTGCCGCGTAGGCCAAGAGCCCAAGCGGGTGCGAGTAGCCAGGGGTAAAAGACCGCTGTGGCGCCGGATGAATAGCCGTTGCCCGGCAACCACGAAAACGGATGACCCAACGCCAACGAGCGCGCGTAGTCATAGTAGATGTACACGTCGTCGAGGGGGGCCGGCCAGCGGCCTGCAGTACGCTGCAAGGCGGGCAGGTAAAAGCTCAGCGCGGCCGCCATGATGATCAGGGCCGCCCAGCAATGCCAGAGCCAGCTTTCGCGTCTCTCAGTGAGCCATGAGCGCACGACGGCGCCGACCCTAGCAGCACGGTTGGTCGACCGCTTCGTCAGCAGCAGTTCGGCTGCACCAGTCATCCAAGCAGTGCTACAAGCAGCCTGTGTCCGACGAGCAAACAGACGCTGCCCATTGGGATGCGGTCGAGCTGGCGACCGAGCTGCTATTGGAAGACGAGCCGAACAAGGCGTTGGTGGCGCTGCGAGACGTTCTGACGGCCAATCCAAACAACGCCTACGCCTATCACTACACCGGTGTTGCTTTCGGCGTACTGGGCAAACCCGACGCGGCGGTCGACGCTTATCGCGCCGCGGTTCGCTTGGCGCCCCATTATCTCGCCGCTCATTTGGGCCTTTGTCACACCCTCCGAGAGGTCGGCCAGCTGCAACAAGCCTTAGCGGCGGCGCATCACGCGCTGCACTTTTTTGCCGACGACGGAGAAGCTCATTACGCCGCGGCATACGCCTATTTGGCACTTGGCCAACCTGAGCGCGCGCGCCCGCATTTGCAGCGTTTCATCGATAGCAAACCCGAGCTGGAGAGCCGTCTCGAAGCGCAGGCGTTACTCGACTCCTTGCAGCCACCCTCGTAGCCATCCCAAAGGATGGGCGCATAACCACAAGTCGGTAGGTCTGCGACGTTGTAGGAAGGGGTCGCAGCAAAGTTGCATGAGCTGTTGCAGAACCCTTGACGAAGGCGCCGGAGTGGATATTCTTGATAGTTGAGAGTCCTCGGAAGTCTTCCGAAACGGCAACCGCATTCGAAAGGTGCGGACGCAAAGCCACTGACCTAAAAGCGCAAGCTCACGGTTTGAAGGGCCACCGAAGAGACTACCGGGAATGCTTCCAGGGCGCTCCGTACGGAGGAACCATGGAAGCACGACCCACCCAGAGAAGTTTGATGATTGGCGCTTTGTTGGCCGTCACGATGCTCGGCTCGGCTTGCGGTGGCATCCAGGTGTTGCGCGTCGAAAAGCCCGCCAAACCGTACGATCGCCAGGCTTGTGTAGAGAACGCTCTGCGCGCCGATCCCGACATGGCGACGCTGCCCCTCGCGCTCGAGCAATTCACGCGGGAATGCGAGAAGGACAACAACCCGGCCGCGTGCAGCCAGCTCGGCATCATGTACGAGCTCGGCCTGGCCGTTCCGGCCGACGGCGTGCGCGCTGCCTCCTTTTACCACCGCGCCTGTAAAGCCGAGAACGTTGGCGGCTGTGTCAACCTCGGTTGGGCATACGCCAAAGCTGTCGGCGTCGAGATCGACAACGCCCGGGCGATGCGTTTGCTCGACTGGGGCTGCCGCAAGGGCAACATGCGCGGCTGCACCGAGCAAGCGACGATGCTGCTGACGGCCCAGGACGTGGCCAAGGACGCCGCCCGCGCCAGTAAGCTCTACAAGCGCGCTTGCGATGACGGATTCGCGGCCGCTTGCTACCAGCTAGGCGCCATGCACGAGCACGGTGGCGAGGCTGCAGCCAACACGATGACCGCGCTGACGGCCTACGAGGCAGCCTGTCTCGCCGGCAACCCAAAGGGCTGCGACGGTATGGCGCGGATGTACGCCAAGAAGCCCGCCGCCCCGAAGGCTCATCCCAGCCTCGCTGGTTGTGAGGACGGTTCAGCAGCCGACTGCGCTGCTGTTGGGATGGCCTACTACAAGGGCGACATGGTCGAGCGGAACGTGGAGACAGCCGTCACGTTCTTGCAGCGTGCCTGCAGCGGTGGCTACGGCCCCAGCTGCGCCATTCTGGGGCCGACCCTGCACGGCTCTTGCGCACGTGGCAACTCTGACAGCTGCCGCGCATTGGGCAAACTGGCGTCGGTGAGCCCGCGCTGAGAAAGACTCTGGGGGAATGAGGGAAGGACCGCACACACACACACTTAATGGAGAAGAAAAAGGGGGCACCGTAGACAAGACCAAATGAAGATAGAGTCAAGGACTCGAGGGGTCGGGGCGCGACACCTGACGGGGGCACACCGTGAGCAACGTGTGACCAAGTCGCCGCGCAAAGGCCCCCTGCGTAACGATATCGACCCGCAGTTGCCGAGCGCCACCTCGACCCCTCGATCCTTGCCACTCGTTTTCTAGAGCGCATCTCGCCAAGATGCGCTCGTTGTCTTTGTGCTTTGCCCGAGCGCTTTCGTGGCGGGATACGGTCTGGCCGCCGGTTGCTGTTGGCGTTATATCGCCGCCGCATGAAGAGCGCTCCCATGGCGGCAGGTCGCTGCGGCTTGGTCACTGGTGCGAGCCGCGGAATCGGTCGCGCGGTCGCTGAGCGGCTGGCAGCTGAGGGCGCCAGGGTGGTGGTTGCTGCACGCAGCGAGCGAGCGATCGCACAGCTGGTCGAGTCACTGCCGGGGGCGGGCCACTTGGCGGTGACCATGGACGTAGGCGAGCCGAGCTCGGTCGCGGATGGGCTCGCCGAAATCGAGCGCAAGGTCGGTCACCTCGATTTGCTGATCGCCAACGCCGGGATTGCCGACTCCGATCCTTTTGATCGCGTCACTGATGAGACCTTCCAGCGGCTCATGAACGTCAACCTCCTGGGCGTCGTGCGCTTGGCACGAACGCTCATCGGACCGATGATCGATCGCGACTGGGGAAGGATCGTGGTCGTTGCTTCAAATGCCGGACTGACAGCATATCCTTACGCGAGCGCCTACTGCGCATCCAAGCACGCCGTCATCGGTTGGATGCGCGCGGTGGCCTCGGAGATCGCACGCAGCGGGGTGACCATCAATGCAGTCTGCCCCGGCTGGGTCGATACACAGATGGCTGACGAAGCGGTCGCTCGCATCGCGGAAAAGACCGGCAAGAGCTTACAGCAAGCCCGGGCAGGGTTGGAGAGCATGTCGCCACAGCAGCGAATGGTTCAGCCTCGAGAAGTCGCCCATCTGGTGGCGACGCTTTGCGCCGAGCATGCGCGTGGGATTCACGTGCAAGCGCTGCCCATCGACGGAG
>CAZRGL010000686.1:0-5431 GCA_964599485.1 uncultured Polyangiaceae bacterium | reverse complement strand
GCTGCTGGTGCTCGTATCGGTTTGGGGGTTGGTGTCGTCGGCCGGTGCGCAAGCGGCAACGATGAAGGGCGAGCAGCGCGGGGGCCCACCTGCCCCAGCGGCCAGTCACGGGAATGCGCCACGAGGGCGAATCAAAAGACTTGTCAGTAGGCGTGTTCATTGGGCGCTTCCCTCGTGTTGGATGTTCAATGGATACATGAAGCAATCACCGTGCCGGTACCAAATCGGCGCTGAGAGACTGTATTTCCCACCAATTGAGCGCAGGCACGTCAGCGATTTTACAGCCTGTGGTACTGCTTGCTCGGCAGCTGCGTGCTCGACCGCCAAAAGACCGGCCTGCTGGAGTTTGTTGCGCAACTCCTGCAAGTCGGCCGACAGCGGTTGGTCAACGGGGTTGTGCTTGCCTAGAATGAGGTCTGCTTTTTCAAGCTGGATGCGCACCTCGGTGCCGCCGTCCTGCTGTGCCATCGAGAGGAGATCGTCCAGGTATGGCATGGGGTCGGCCCCGTGCGAGAGGAGCAAGGCGGCCATTTCGCAGGTGCCGTCGCAGTAGACGACGTAGGCCAGCGGCGCGAAGTCTTCATCGTCGGGACAACTGGGATCTGCGCCGTGGTCGAGCAGCAACGCGACCAGATCGACACGCCTCAGTTCCACCGCCCGAGACAGCGGCGTATAGAGCTCGTCGGTTTCGCGATTCGTGTACACCACGTTCAGCTCGGCTCCCGCGGCCACAACGATTCCCACCATCTGGAGATGAACGTCGTGCCCTGCCTTGGTTTCGCTGCAGGCACCTTCCTCGAGAGGGTAGGCCGAATTGACGAAGAGCAGTCGCATCAACAGCCGCTCATTCGGCTCGAGTCCGCCCGCCGCCCACGATGCATCGGCACTCGCTCGGTGCTCCAATAGGAGCTGCAGCATTTGGGGGCTGTGCTGATAGGCCGCGGGCTCACCCCAACCGGCTGAGATCGTGAACAGCAACGGGTTGAGCGATTCCGGATTTCGAAGTTCCTCGTGAGCCTGAAGGAGCTTGCGCGCTTGCTGCAGATCTCCGCTGGAGATGGCTTCGCTGAGTTGTTCGGCCGGCGTGTTCATCGGTTTCACGGTAGCGCCGCTGGGTTCGTCGTTGCCGCAGGCACCAACGCCAGCATCTTGGTGATCGTCGTCTTACATTTCGAGCCGCTCGCTAGAGAGACAAGCACACCTTGGGTTTCGGAAGGCTCAAGCATGTCTTGGGTGGCAGGGTGGTGAGGCACGGGCGCGGTGGCGTTCTCGGAGCTGTCTTGCCAGCGTCCGCTTTGCCCGCGTCTGTCTTGCCTGCGTCTGTCTTGCCTGGGTCTGCCGTGCCTGCATCGGCCCCGCCCGCATCGACGGGTTCGTTGGCGTCTGGGGGAGGCGCATCGAGACAGGCGGTCGGGTTTGTGCTCCCGACCGCCATCGTGAGACAAGGCTCGGGAGCGCTGGATTCATCCTTGCAAGCGGCAGATGTGACCACCAGACCGGCACCACCAAGCGCCGCGGCGATGAGGCGCTTGCGCCTCTCCAATATAGCCCGGCGTGAGTCCTGAACACGGTGAGGTTTCTTGGTCGACATGGCTCAGCCTCAGGGTTGGTGGTGCCCTCGATCGGGCGAATCACTCAAAGGATAGCTGAGTCGAAGGGGGTTTCGGAACCAGCGTTGTAGGTGCTTCGGGTCCCCTCTGCGCTCAGCCGCGCGAAGTAGGCACAGGCCGCGCTCGACGCTCTTGTCAGGGATGGGGCTGGCGCGGATGAACACGCCGATTGTGTGGCCGAGCCCGCTTGCCTCGCATGCGAGCACTGCCTGAAGGACTGCACGATTGCACCCTGAGTCGTTGCCCAACGAGCGGGCGCACCACGCAGCTGCTGTTGGCGCCGCACGTGGTGACCAATTTCACAGGCCTGCAGCGGCGCTCAGTAGGGCAGCGGCGTCGTTGTTGATGAGCTTGTCCATTGCTTTGGCGCGGCGTTGCCAGGTGCTCGCGTTGACTTCGTCGTCGCGCCAGCGGGCCGCGGTGGCGCGAGCCCGCAGCGCGCATCGGCCGGAGCGCATCACCCGGGCAAAGATGCGATCGAGCCACACCTCGACCTCGCCGTCGTCATCGACTGCTTCGCCGACGAGATACATCTGATAGGGGGTGATGTCGTCGCAACCTCGTCCCAGAGAAACGTACTCCGTTCGTAGCTCCAGCAATCTGAGCTTGGGTCGCTCTTTTCGTCGCTGTTGCGGCGAGGCGGTCAGCGCTTGCCACCAGCCACGCACGCTCGTGCCCTTGCGCTTACCATCGACCGACTTCACGCTTGGCTCGATGAACCTGAAATCGGGCGCGCGGTGGCCAAGCCGCCAAGCGAGCGCCAGCCGCAACCACGCGATGCGTGTCCGGGCCGAATCGGCCGTCAGCCCAAGCCCCTCTTGGCTCCAATACCGGGGTGCTACCCGGGCGCTCTGCTCAGCAGACGTAATCGCTTCGTAGGCCTGCTGGTCCTTGCCGAGCGCGATCAGCGCGAGCGCGCGAATCGTGCCTAGCATGGCCGCCGCAGTGTTCTTCTGCTTGCCCTCGGGCAGCGACGCCGTCAGGGCATCCACGGCCTTCAGGCTCTCTTCGATCGCTCCAGTCTTCAGCAGCAAGCGTGCCCGCACCTGTCCCCATCCGCCTTCGATCGGAGGGGTTTGGCGGAGGATGGCCCGCGCGCGCCCCAAACGGGCTCGTCGCAGCGACTCGGTGGCAGCGTAGATTCGCATGATCCAGGCCACGCGTTTCAGCAGCGCCTTCGGATCAGAAACCTCCGCAGGGGGCTCGCTGTCGCTGCCGGCTGACGTGGGCGCTGCGGCGGCCAGCCGATCGAGGTGCCGCGCTGCTTGCTCGAACATCGCAATCGGAACCGCGTAGAACGTCTCACTACCTGCGAATTGCGCCCAATTCAGCACATCGGGTGCAGCAAAAGGGTTGGCGAAAGCTCTATGAAGGCTGGTCAATCTGCGCGTGCCGCCCTGGTCGAGCAGGTACTCGAGGGCTGTCTTCAACTCGGGTGTGTCCTGGACGAGGGCTGCGGCCGAAAAGAACATCCGGGCCGGGTTGCGGCGCTTGCGCCATGCTCCGTCGACCTTGATACGGGCCGCGACCACGCCGTTGCGCACGGGCAGCTCGAGCCAGTCGGCTTCTGAACCATCCGCGCGCTGGCGCAGCCGCAGATCCTTCTTGCCGCAGGCTACGAGACTCAGCTTTCGCGCCGCGTCGAAGCCTGGAGCGGCCTTCAGTCGACTGCCGCAGTTTTGTGTCTCGAGGATGCGCCGTCCCTGATCGGCGGCACCGAACAAGCACAGCCCGGCGCCTAGTTGCAAAGGGCAGCCCCACAAGTGGTTCGGCTTCGAGATGGGGTGCTTTTTCTGATAGGCCTGCTGCAGCACATTTCCGGTTGCTAGCAGACGATCGCGCAACCCTCGTTGCATCGCTGGCATGAGCTTGTGCCACTGGTGGCGGAAGCAGGCTGCATCCTGCTTGGCATTCCCGCCCATCTGGTTCATTGGGCATTCGCTCTCGAGCGCGACGCCAACAGCACCCGCGTCCCACATGCGAGTTAGGTCCGCTTGGTTTGGCGCAGCGGACAAGACGCGCGCCGCCTCGCCAAGTCTTCGTGCGTCGGGGAACATTGCCGAGCTCGTCTCGAGCACGAAACGGGCTGCATGTTGCAGTCGCTGCCGCCTGTCTGCCTCGACCTCAGCGTCGGTCCACGGCAACACACTCGGCACGAGCAGCCAACGATGGGCCGCTTGTACGCACCCCAACGGATCCGGCTCGTGTCCCGCCTTCGCTGCCACCATGCACCGCTCCGCCACGACAACAGCGCGGGCCGTCATCTGAGGGGCGAGCAGCAGCCCTACGACCACTGCGATGGTCACGCCAACCGCGCTACCTATCCACCACTTCACGTTGTCGACAGCTTGCCACGTCAGCTGCCTTGGGCCACCGTTTCTCCAAACGAGCTAGCTTCGCCTCTTTAGGGGCGGGGACTCTGCGTTTTGAGACAGCCTCTAAAGCCGGCGGCGGCGGAATCTGCATGATCCTAAGAGGGGTAAATTGACCGCATGGAGAACATTTTCGAGCTGTAGAGCCGTCACAGCCTCAAAATGTTCTCCATACGGCCATTTTGGGGCCCTAACGCTGTTGACGACCTGCGCGCCCTGATCATCGCCGCCGGGGTCGGGATGACCGACCGCAGGCCGTGCTCGGAGCGGACGGCAACTGTTGGACGAACCTCGCGCCGATACCCATTCCGGCCAAAGTGAGATTGAAGGCCAGTGGCGGAAGCGGCCAAGCGGTCGCACAGGTGTACATGAGGTAGCGACCACCCACCGGGGGCGTGGCCAGCCTGGACCTCGTGGACGAAAGAGCCTTGCATCTTGGGGCTAGCAACCCGTCGGTAGCCAAAGAGCGAACGACCCGAAGGGTGGCGTAGGGCTGCGCCCCGTCGTAATGAGGATGGTCATGCGATCACAGACAGCGCGCGGGGTCGTCGTGTGGCGATCGCTCGCCATAGCTCTGTCGTCGATTTTGGCGGCCTGTAATTCCCACCCGCCCTCCGATCCAGCAACTTGGGCGGGCACGCTTCGCGCGGTAGCCCGAGGTGACGCCACGGACGTGTGGGGGATGAAGGTGCAGCTTCTCGCCAACAAGACGCTGCATATGACGCCTTCGCCGCTAGGCACTGGCGGCTACCTGGTCCTGGCGCTGGTCAGCACCATCGTGCTTTGGGGTCTCGCCGTGTGGATGCTCAGCGGCGTGTACAAGAACATCCAGAACGGCTGGAGCTGGCGCTGGAGAAGGAGCCTGGCCGGTGTGGTGCTCAGCGTGGCGTGCGTCGCCTTGTGGGTGGGCGCTCAGTCGCAACTCCTGCGGGACCCATGCGAGGTGATTTTCGACATTGAGCGGCAAGTGCTGACGCAGCCATGCCTCGAGAACCGACGCACGCCAGTGGACGAATTGACCCTCGTGGTCCATGCGCGGGTCGATAGCGATGACCTCTATCACCACCATTTCCGAGAGCTTCGCCTGATGCGTGGTGATGAAAAGATAAGGCTTGGGAGGGAGTATGTTGGCCGCACCGGGCTCGGCCGGGATCCGGTACCGGAGCGCTCGCTGGCCCACCTGCTATGCGACCAGTTGGCCGACGCTTCCCGCATCCCGCGTGGCCGTGGCTGTCCGGATCTCCCGTGAGCGACTTCCGCCCTGGGGCAGGGCTGGAACGTCACGGCACGATCACATTGGTCTCTACGTTGCTGGCCCCGACCTGAAAGCCGCCAAAGAGTGACGCCCCGCCCGTGCTTGCGAATTCGATTTCGGAGGGGCGGGAGGGGATAAACCGGATAAACCCCTCTTCGAGGGGTGAGGTGTCAAGACAAAGATCGCCGCGGCCG
>CAZRGL010000685.1:0-5456 GCA_964599485.1 uncultured Polyangiaceae bacterium | reverse complement strand
CGGCGTACGAGGAGTCGCTGCGCCGGCGGGGCGACATCACGCTCTGGTTCGACGAAGCCGATCAGCGGAGCTCCACCTGGGCATCAGCATAACCGCTGCTAGAATCCGCTGCCCGAACGCTCTGTATGACTTGCAGGCTGAACTGCCAGGGGGCTGAGGTGATTATCTCCCAAGCCATCGTCGTCAGGCTCAGCGACCCATATCCCGATGAAAACATGCCGAGAAGCTCTGGCTCTACCGTTGCCTCGCCGTCCGCCGCGGGCCACGCGCATTGGATCGATCCTCCAGGAAGCCCAGCCACCAAGTACATGTGACCTTCAAAGCTCCCGGTCCAGGTGATGCGCAGGGGCTCGGCGCGATCAACGACGACAAAGTCGCCGAGCGCGCTCGTGAGCATTGCCTCATCGGGCGCCACGACGCTGCCTTCGAAAGGGGCTATCTCGCCCGTGCCGGCACCGTGGAAGTCCAATCGCTGGCCCTCTTCGAAGAGCCGCTTCCCTTCGTGCTTCCAACTATTCTGCTCGTTCAAGGTAACCTCGTAGAGGCCACCCTTCAGCGTGATGTCGCCGCTAATCAAGTAGCCGTCCAATCCAGCTGCGCCGCCCGAATCCAGCCAGAGGCGGCAGCCGCCGGACTCGGCCGCGGGGGAAGAGACGGTTTGTGTCATCGGGAAGAAGGTCCAAACGCTCGCTGTGTCGCCCTGCTGGTAGGCGTTCACTGTCCCCCAGTACTCGATAGCTGCCTCTTGCGAACAGGCGAGTAACGCCACAGCCGCGAGGGCAGCCGACAGGACCGTACATTTTCCTGTGAACATCGATAGGTTCCCTTTGATGTTTCTGGCCGCCAAAAAAGAAGGCCATCATGGCGAAGAGCGGCAAGAAGCGGCCTTGGGGGCCAATTGCGTCAAACCGGCCATGGTAGCGGCACCGATTGGTGCGCGCGGACACCGGTGGCTGGTACCACGACGACCCCAACGTCGCTTTGGGGGAGAGAACGAAGCGCTGAGCGGTGGGACATCCGCGCGTCGCCAAGCTGAGCTCGGCTCTCATTCACGAGAGCGTGTCCAGTTCCTTGGACACTCGGTGTCTACCTCTCTTGTCATCAGCGGGTGGGCGGCTGTCGCCGAGCGCATAGTTTTCTACACTTCCGGCGCGTTCGCCCATTGGCATGGTGGTTGCGGCTGACACCTCGGCAACGATCACTTCCAATATGAAGGCACCAGTCCAATGCGCATCACGCACTTCGCAATCGCTACCGCGTCACTCCTCGCCCTCACTGCATGCTCGGACGACAGCCCAATCAAGACCTTGCCAGGTAGCGACGGTGGCATCGGCGGCGCGGCTGGTGGCAACACTGGCGGCACGGCTGGTGGCAACACTGGCGGCACGACCGGAGCAGGCGGTACGGGCGGAGCAGGCGGCACGGGGGGAGCCGAGAGTGTCCCATTGATCGACGAAGCGCTCGCGGATGCGTGTTCGCCAAACGCGAAGCACGGCGTCGGCGTCACGGTCGGCTCCGACCCAGCGCACATGCTGAAGAAGGTCACACTCACGGGCTACCCCGACGCGCATTGTAATGATGGCAGCCCAGCCATCATGTACGTCCGCCCGGCCGCTGACGCAGCCAACGCCAACAACTGGTTGTTCCACCTCCAAGGCGGCGGCGGCTGCGACAACTTCGAAGACTGCCGCTCGCGCTGGTGCAGCGAGGACTACAAGCGTGCGAAGATGACCAGCACGATCGCGGCCGACACGGCGGCCGACACCGGTTTCATGTATCGTGATCCAGGGGCAAAGAACCCTCTCGGCCAGGTCAACCAAGTGTGGATCTACTATTGCAGCTCCGACTCACATGCCGGCCGCGCCGAAGACACGGTGCTGACCGATCCAGCCGATCCCTCCAAGCAGTTCCGGTTGCACTTTCGCGGCCACGACATCGTGGCGGCAGTGATCGACGCGCTGAAGGCAGGTGCCACGCCGGACGACAATGACGCGAGCTACACGATGCCCTCTCTGTCGAACGCCGCCAAAGTGATTTTCAGCGGCAGCTCGGCCGGGGCGTGGGGCGTCGGTTACAACCTCGACTGGTTCGCGAGCCAGATGCCAGCGAACGCGGATGTGGTCGGCTTGTTCGACGCGAGCTTCGATCCCGACGTGTCGACCATCACCGATCCCAACGTGCTCGCGTCGGCCACCGCCCCGGACCTTCCAGAAACGTTCGACCTGGCCGTGTTTGCGCCGCAGGGCCATTCATGCGGACGCGACCGTGATTGCCATCGGAGCCAACAGCTATCGACGCGACGCGATCCCCCAAGCCGTGGGCTGCGAGGTGCGATTGGAGCGATGTCGGAGCGCCGAAGCAATCGCGCTGCGCTGCGTGGACGCTTCTCACGCCGCCCGCCTACTCGAGCAACTGGATTGGTCACCCCAACGAACAGTGGCACGCTTTGCTATCCCCTCGCCGGTGGTCAAGAGGCATATTCCCCATGCGCTCCTCGGCGCCGCCCCGCCTGTCATCGCTTTCACGATAGCCCTGCCTTGTTTATTCGCCACCAAGAGCGCTATCCTCACGGCTGCGGTCTACGTAGCGATTCTGGTGCCAGCGTTACTCGCGATCGTTCCCGCCAAGCTCTTCGTGGCCGCAGACGGAGTGCTGATGTGCCGGCTGTGGACTGAGCGTTTCATCCCCCTCGACCGAATCGAAGGAATCGCGCTCGAATCGACCGCGCTCCGGCCACACCAGGTGGTGTTACATTTGGCCAAGGGTGAAACCGCTCGGATCGCGGCGAGCAGCGCCGACCAAGCAGCCAGTATCAAGCGGCGCATCGAGTCGGCACGCCAGGAGCAAACGGTGACCCAGCGACACGCGACAGATGAACAACGTCTCGAGCGCAAACAGCGCTCTCATGGCGAATGGGTGGCCCACTTGCAAGCGCTGGTCGAGCTCGCACGACCCCGCGGCGGAATGTTGACCTTGGACCGACTTTGGAGCCTCGTCGAAAACACCAACGCTGCACCGCTCCACCGCGCATCGGCGGCTGTGGCGCTCAGCAGCTCCGTCAACCGAGACGACCGAAAACGCATTGAGTCGATTGCAAAAGCGACTGTCTCACCGAAGCTTCGCATAGCGTTCGAGGTCGTCGCGGCACAACGGGACCAGCAAGCACTCTGCGACGCGCTCGCTGAAGTGGAGCACGCCGACGAGCGGGCCCGCCACCTTCAGCCCGGATGAGAAGGACGCCGATCACGGCGCAGCCAGCTGGCTGCAGACCTCTGCGTCGGCAGATCCGAACAGCGTTCAAGATCCGCTGGGTGGCTCGCCGCGGCGTGACCGTCGCGCGGTGTGACCGCCCCATGGGACACAGCATGGGACTGGTGCGTCCGAGGTGCCCGTAACATCACGGAATTCGGCGGAGCTACGCGGGCACGACGCTTGCGATGTGACAACGCAAGCAACCACGACAGGAGGACATCATGAAAATCCCCGCAATCATCAGCTTCACAATGATGGCTTTGGCGCTGACCACCACCGGCTGCGCTGGCAAGTTCGATCTCGTACCCACGAGGCCGCATATTCCTGCGCGTCTGCAGGCCGACGAAGCCGAAACGCTCTACCAGCAAAACCGCATCAGCTGCGACGACGGCAAGTGCCAGCGCGCCGACGGGGCGTACTCGGTGGAGAAGATGGCCGAGGGCGCCTATGCCAGCGCCAAGCAAGTGGTGGACAAGCATCGCCGCACCAAGAAGGCGGTCTTTTGGAGCACCTTCGGCGCGTCGATTGGCACCGCAGCGGTAGGCATGTTGTTCCTCGGGGTGGCGCAATCGCAACGTAGCGCAGCAGACTCCATAGATAGCGCCAACAAGGCTGTCGTCGGAGCAGGCTTGTCGCCCCACTCTGGCAGCGCAGAAAAACGCGCCAGCGCTGCAACCAACGACACGGTTGGCCTCAGCTTGTTGCTCGGAGGGGCCGGCATGGGCCTGGTTTCGACCATCATCAATCTTGCCTATCCGAGCGCGGACAAGGAGTTCGAGGAGGAGTACAACTCCCAGCTCAAACAGGATATTCGCCGGCGTCTCGTGGCCCCGACGCCAGCCGTATCACGAGCGCTGGCGCCGCGACGAGACGATGAGCCACGAAGCGCTCGAGCCGAGTAGATAGCGATTTCAGGTTGAGCTGGCCGACCAGGCTGCCAGAAGCCCTGTGTACCCATCATCTGGCTTCAGGTCGTGCAGTAGGGAACTCAACAGCTGGGTTGCGCGCAGTGTTGGCTGCCTCCCATCATGTCGCAACCTGCAAACCGTAGCAGCTAATTAGAACATGACTTGTGTGGGCAGATGGCTCTCGGCGGTGGTTCCGTCGCCGAGCTGTCCGTGCGCGTTGTCGCCCCAACAGTAGGCCCGCCCGTCTTGCAGCACGGCGCACGAGTGACCGCCGCCTGCTGAGATCATCTTCACCCCGCTGATGTCCACCACGTTGGTCGGCATGCTCTTGTCGTTGGTGCTGTTGTCGCCGAGCCGCCCGGAGCCATTATATCCCCAGCACACGGCCGTCTCGTCGCTGAGCGCCGCGCAGGTATGCTGGGCGCCAGCCGACAGTTGCGCGACGCTGACCCCAGTCACCGCCACCGGTGAGGTCGAGCTATCCATCGAGCCGTCACCGAGCTGGCCGCTCACGTTGTGACCCCAACACTTGACCGGTCCGCCCGAGCTCCAAGCGCAGCTGTGGTTGGCCCCTACCGATACCCCAGTCGGATTGATCATCGTGTCGATTGTCGGAATCGGCGTGTTGGTTGGGTCGGTGCTACCGGTCCCGAGCTGCCCTGCAATGTTGCCTCCCCAACAATGCACCACGCCCATGACGACCGCACAGCTGGACGTCCACCCCGCGGCTATCTGGCTTACATTCTTGAGCATGGCCACCGCCGCGGGCACCGCTGAGGAGCCGTTCTGACCATTGCCAAGCTGCCCATCGACACCATCACCCCAACAACGCGCCGAGCCGTCGACCAAGGCCGCACAAGCATGTCGCTTTCCCGCCGACACGCTGACGACTTGACCGAGGCCGCTCACCGCCACCGGTGTGCTGCTGTTGTTGGAGCTGTTGTTGCCGAGCTGCCCGTCGGAATTGTATCCCCAACATTTGACCGTCTTGTCCGCCAGCAAAGCGCAAGCGAACTTGTTGCCGTGCGATACGCTGCAAGCGGTCGCCGTGTTGATGCCCTGCACAGGTTGCGGAGTAGGACGCGGATCGAAGGTGCCGTCGCCGAGCTGCCCCTTGGTGTTGGCTCCCCAGCAAAAGACCCTACCGTCGCTCATCACCGCACAGGTGAACTCACTTCCCGCAGCGATGGAAATCGGAAGTGGCGCGCCACCACCACTGCCACCACTGCCACCGCTGCCCCCTGCTGCGCTGCCCGTCGTGCTCGTCGAGGCCACCGAGTCGGTGCCGGTCTGACC
>CAZRGL010000684.1:0-5460 GCA_964599485.1 uncultured Polyangiaceae bacterium | reverse complement strand
CTACTTCACGCGCATCCTGCCCGAGGCCAGCTCGCTGATTAAGATCATCCTAGCGGGCAAGGACGCCATCATGGCCTTCGACGCGGACGAGCTGTAGCAACACCGTCAAGCGTACGCCTACAGCTGGCCTCGCTTGTTGCGGCTTCGGAAGCCCTTCCAGAGCAGGATGGCGCCGCCTATGACCATGGCGGCGCCGAATCCTGCGAAGAGCAGGGCGTGGTAGGCGTCGGTAGCGCGATGTCGCAGGGCGAATGACCCACCGCTGCCGGCGAGCAACAGCAGACCGATTAGGCGCAAGCCGCCGCGGCCGGAAGACATGTCTGGGAGGCGCGTTTCGGGGGCCATGCGATTGAGGTGGCTTTCGCGGCCGGCTTGATGGTACTCGCTAGTGCAATCCTGGGGGGTTCCAGGAGAATCAAAGTGGACCCTGATCTGAATGTAGCGCTGCTGAAGCGTTTGTGTGAAACCCCCGGCGCCTCGGGACGCGAGGAGCGTGTTCGCGCGCAAATCGAAGGCGAGATCGACGGGTTGTTCGATTCGGTCAGCACCGACGCGATGGGCTCGCTCATCTGCCGGCGCAAGCCGCGGCCTGCTCCAGCTGATGACACTGCTGAGCCTGAGCGGGTGATGCTGTTGTGCCACATGGACGAAATCGGCTTCTATGTTTCGCACATCGACGAAAAGGGCTTCTTGTGGCTCGATCCGGTGGGCGGCTTCGATCCGCGAAACCTCTTCAGTCGCCGGGTGCTGGTGTGCACCGAGCAGGGCGACCGACTCGGCGTCATGAACCCGGTGGGGCCGCCCATACATCTGCTGGAAGAAGAGCAGCGCAAGAAGGTGCCCGAGCTCAAGGACTTCTTCGTCGACGTGGGCCTGCCGGCGGAGGTCGTGGCCGAGCAGTTTCGCATCGGCGACTACGTGGTCATGCACGAGCCCTTCGCTGAAGTGGGCGACAAGCTCGTGTCCAAAGCGATGGACAACCGCGTTGCGTGCTGGCTGGGTATCGAGGTGCTGCGCAAGCTACACCGCGAGCAGACGCCCCATGCGTGCGAAATCGTCGTGGCTTTCACGTGCCAAGAAGAGGTTGGTTTGCGTGGCGCGCGCACAGCAGCCTTCGCGGTACGGCCCGACATCGGTATCGGCTTGGATATCACCCTGGCCTGCGACACACCGCAGATCCCCGAGCACCAACGGGTCACCGTGCAAGGCAAAGGCTTTGCCCTTCACATCAAAGACGCCTCGTTCATCGCTGATCATGGCCTGGTCCAGCGTTTCGAAGCATTGGCCAAGGCCAAGAACATCGCTTGCCAGCGCTCAATCTTACGGCGCGGCGGTCAAGACGGCGCGGCAGCTCAACAAGCCGCCAGCGGCGCCAAGGCCATCGGCATCACCGTCGGCACGCGCTACGTCCACACCGTGACTGAAATGCTCGATCGGGCCGATCTGAGCGCCGCCCGCGATATCCTCGCTGCTTTCCTGGGCGAGCCTGCCGTCAACGCTTGAGGTGCTCGGCGGCTGCGTAGCGTTGCAGTCTTGGGTCCGGGCCGGCCTGCAAGCTCATCGAAGTGATTGAGCCGTTGGGGACGTAGGGGCGTAGCAGGAGCTTGGCTCGCTGGCGCCGGCGCGCGGCGGCCATGGACGCTAGGAAGATCAGGTAGCCGTGCGCGAAGACCGCCACCTTTGCGTCGGGCTGCATTTCGTCCAGCAAGCGATCGTAGAAGGCGGCCAAGCGGGCGCGAAACTGCTCAGGAGATTCCCCGTTGTCGGTTTTGCCAGCCCACCAGGCGCCCAGATAGCCAGCCACCATGGTGGACTCGAGCACCTTGCGGCGCGACCGCGCAGGCAGCCACTCGATCCGTCGCATGACTGTGCCGGCCCAGGATTGCTCACTGAGCACACCGGTGCGCAGCTCACCAATACCAGTGTCCGTACGAACCTCGAGATCGAGCGCGGCGGCGCTGGCCGCAGCCGTTTGTTGGGCGCGGCGCAAATCCGACGCATAAACAGCGTCGACCGGCGGCTGGTCAGCGAAGTGGCGCGCCACTTGCGCGGCTTGGCCTCGTCCGCGAGGGCTCAGCGCGAAGTCGATCCGCTGATCGAACAACGCGTTGATGTCGTCGAGCGTCGTCGTGGTCGGCAGCTCGATGTCCGATTCGCCGTGTCTGATCCAGTACAGCTGCATTTGCTTGCCGAGCGCGCAGCAACGCGTTGTCAGGGCTTGGGTACCGCCACGCGGACCTTGATCTCAGGCTTGATTTTGAGCGTGCCGAGCAAGGCGCTGAAGGGTTTAACACCGTAGCTTGGCTGATTGATGGTGGTGTGGACGACGAGCTCGGCTCCTTCCACCTTGGCGCTGAGGGAAACGTCGTTTCGTTTGCCTTTGATTTCCAGCCAACCGCTGATGCTGTAGCCGCCGCCAGTTTCGGTCACCTTGGTAGAGCCGAAGCTGATCTTGGGGTGCTTCTTGGTGATGAGCACGTCTTTGAGGATGTTGCTATCGATGTCGGCCTTGTCTTTGTCGCTGAGCGAGCTGGTTGGCGAGCCGTCCTTCATGGCGCAGTCCGTTTTGAGCGAGGTCGCGTCGAAGGTGGCGGACACCGCTGAGCCGTCATCGGCGATGTCGATGGAGAAGCTCGAGACCGAAATCCTCAGGTCGTGTGCGACAGCGGACAGCAGGCCTTCTTTGTAAGTGAAGATCTGACAGCTTGCAGAGGATTCATCGTGCTTGGGCATCGCGTAGTTCCTTGTCGGTTATCGAGTTTGCCAGCGGCCCAAGCATGTATCACCGAGCCGCTGGGACATCCACTGAGGCCGCGGTGGGATCCTGCCCGCTGTTCTGGCAGGCTGCCGAGGTGCGGTGTGCAAGGTTTTGCTTCCAACCGCGTTGAGCTGGCCATGATTCGATCTGTCGCGCGTTTGGCGCGTTTTGGCCCCGTGCCTCTCGTTGCGTTGCTGTCGTGGGGCTGTTTCAGGCTTCCGCCCAAGTCGCAGTTTCCGACGGCAACACACGCTTTGGAGCAGATGAAGGCGGCGTTTTCATGCGCAAACGGCATCAAGACCAGCGCCAAGGTCGAGCGGTACTCCAAGCAGGGACTCGTTCGCACCAAGGTCGACCTGTTTGCCTTCTACCCTGCACGATTGCGCATTGAAATCGATAGCCCTTTCGGCGGCACGCCCGTATCGCTGGCCTCGGACGGCAAGACGTTTCGATTGAGCGACACACAGAAGAACGAGTTCTTGTACGGACCTGCCAAGCCTTGCAATTTGGCGCGCCTGACGCGTGTGCCCGTGCCCGGCCACGTGCTCGTTACCCTGTTGCGCGGTGAGCCGCCGTTGCTCAAACACGAGCGCGCCGCTCCGAGCATCGTTTGGAGAGACGGCGTGTATCGGGTCAATCTGGCGAGCGCGCACGGAGCCGAGCAAGTCATCGAGCTCGAGGTCCACGAGGCCGACTTCGACAAGCCTTGGCAAAAGCAGCGGCTGCGGCTGAAGAAGCTGACGACCCGTCAACACGACGTCGTCCTCTATGTCGCAAGCCTAGACAAACACCGCCTGGCTTCGACGGCGCCTCCTCGAGTCGATCCCGCCGGCTTGTACAAGCCAGTTCCTCCCAGCGGTGGACCTTGTGATGTCGAGATTCCGCGAAAGGTTCGCCTGCAGGTGCCCTCGAGCGGCGACGACGTGACCTTCGAGTACACCGAGGTCAAGCTCAACCAACCCTTGCTCGAGCGCACCTTCACGCTGAACGTTCCGCCGGGCGCCAAGAAGATCTACGTGGATTGCAAATAGGATCTTGCGGTCAGTTGGCTGGCGCCGCGTCTGCTTGCTTCTTGTCGCCGGCGTCCTCATAGAAGGACGCGATGACGTCCGCGTACTTCTCGTTGGCTACTTTGCGGCGCATCTTCATGGTGGGCGTCAGCTCGCCTCCCTCGATGGTCCATTCGACCGGCAGAATCTCGAACTTCTTGATGGTCTGATAGCGCGCCACCTTGGTGTTGCAGCCCGACTCGATGTTCTTTTCGATGTGCTCGCGGACCTTGGCGTCTTTGGCCATTTGCTCGATGGGGCCTTTGGTCGTGCCGGCATCGCTGGCGAGCGTGTCGAGGTTTTCGGCGTCGAGCACCACGAGTGCGCACAGATAGGGCTTGCGGTCGCCGACGACCATGACCTGGCCGACGCCATCGATGCCCTTGATGTGGTTTTCCATTTCCACCGGTCCGACGTTCTTGCCACCGGCGGTGATGAGCAGCTCTTTCTTGCGTCCAGTGATGCGCAAGTGGCCGTCCTCGAGACTGCCCAGATCGCCGGTGCAGAGCCAACCGTCGTCGGTGTAGAGCTCTTCAGTCTGCTCGGGCAGGTGCAAATAGCCCTTGGTCATGGCGCGGCCATGCAGCTGCACCTCGCCGTCGTCGGCGATGCGGATCTTCACACCCTTGAGCGCTTTGCCCACAGATCCGAAGAGTGGCTGGCCAAAGGGGACGAGGGTGGACACACCGCTCGTCTCGGTCATGCCATAGCCTTCGTACAGGACGATTCCAACCGATGCGAAGAACTCCTGTGTGCTCACGGCGATGGGCGCAGCGCCGGTGACCGCCATGCGCAGCCGGTCCAAGCCGAGGGCTCCTTTGACTTTCGAGATCACCAGCTTGCGGGCAATCTTGCGTGACAAGCTCACCTGCTCGGAGCCCCGGAGCGCGTCCTTTCGGAACGAAGCCAGCTCGGTCCTACGAGCCCAACTCGCCAGCTTGGCTTTGATGCCTGTGGCGTCGGCCAGCTTGGCTTGCAGGGCCGCCTCGAACTTCTCCCATACGCGAGGGACACCGAGGAAAATGGTCGGCCGCGCCGCCACCAAGTACTCCTTGATATCCTTGATGTCGGGGCAGAAGTAGACCTGGCCACCAAGCATGATGCTGCCCACGTTGGTGACGAGCTGTTCGGCCTGGTGGCTCAATGGCAAGTAGCTGACCGCCGTGTAGCCACCCTCACACTCGAAGCTGGGCATCTTCTCGAGCAGGCCCTCGCCCACCAAGACCTGGCCACCATGATCGAGGATCACCCCTTTGGGCAGTCCTGTTGTGCCTGAGGTGTAGATGAGCAAGCAGGTCTCGTCGTCGGTGAGCTCTTCGAGACGCTTGTCGAGCTCGTCATCCGTTTGCTCGTTGCCGAGGGCAAGCAGCTCGTCGAAGCTCACCACTCGGTCATCATCCGTTTCCAACTTTTGGAAGGTGATGATCTTGTTGAACCGCTCCGAATGTCCGCCAGCCTCCGAGTCTTGGTATTTCTTCAGCAGCTCGGGGCCGTCGCAGCAGCCCATCTTGGCGCGGCTGTTGCCGATGATGTAGCCCATCTGCTCTGGCGTGTTGGTCGGATAGATCGGCGCAGGTACGCCGCGGGCGGCTTGCATACCGAACTCGAGAATGACCCATTGGGGTTTGTTGGCGCCGACGATGGCGATGGCGG
>CAZRGL010000683.1:0-5466 GCA_964599485.1 uncultured Polyangiaceae bacterium | reverse complement strand
GTGGTGGCAACTTAATCGCTCAGGCCCTCGAGCCAGAGCTCGAGCGCAGCACGATGTGGGTGCTGGGAGCCATGCGCGCCGCAGAACGCGCCATCGTTGGCGGCACAGCGCCACGGGTCTCGCGGGGTCAATTGGGCGAAGCCAGCCGGGTCGTTGGTGAGCTGCTGCGTCGCGCTGGCATGAAGCAAGCCTGAGCCAACCATGAGATCAGGTGTCATTGCGCAAGGTTGGAACTGTGATGGCTATCGCCGTTGCAGCACACTAGGATGTGGCGACGATGCAGGCTGAGCTGGCGGATAGGATCGCGGCTGCAAAGGAGCGCGTCGACGCGGTGCGCCGTGAAGTATCACGCGTGTTCATCGGCCCATCGCGTATTGTCGACCACTTGATTGTTGCCCTTTTGGCACGCGGACACGTCTTGCTGGAAGGGGTTCCGGGCGTGGCCAAGACCACCTTGGCTAAGGCTTTCGCCGACGCATTGGGCGTGGAGGTGCGGCGTATCCAATTCACGCCCGACCTGCTTCCGGCCGATATCACCGGGACCTACGTGCTGTCGCCGAAGGACGGAACCTTCTCATTTCGTCGTGGACCGGTCTTCGCAAACATGGTGCTGGCTGACGAGATCAACCGGGCGCCGCCGAAGACGCAAGCTGCGCTGCTCGAAGCGATGCAGGAGCAGCAGGTTACGGTGGAAGGTGATGGATTCGTGTTGCCGCCGCCGTTCATCGTCGTTGCGACCCAGAACCCCATCGATTTGGAGGGGACCTACCCCCTGCCGGAGGCTCAGATCGACCGCTTCCTGGTGCACCTGTTCATCGGCTACCCGAAGCGTCAGGACGAGATCGCCATGCTGATGGCTCACCACGTCGACGCAGCGCAAGCGCAGCCGGTCGTCGATGCGGCCGTCGTGACCCAAATGCAGGAGCTGACCAAGCGCGTCCACGTCGAGCCTGCTCTCTATGACTACGCCGTGTCGTTGACCGAGTTCACCCGCAATGACTCGCGGGTTCTACTGGGCGCATCACCCCGCGCTACGCTCGGCCTCATCCAGGTGGCCAAAGCATCAGCAGTCGTTGCCGGTCGCGGCTACGCCACTCCGGACGACTTGTGTGAGTACGCCATACCCGTCCTAGCCCATCGCTTGATCATGGCTGACGATCAAGAAGCTGAGGCTGGCGCGCGGGTGGAGGTCGTTCGTTCGGCGCTCTCCAAGGTTGGTTATCGCAAGGCCATTCGGCCAGCGTAGGAGTGTGACGCGGCAGAAACACCGTCCTTTTTAGCGTCATGAGTATCTATCCCACCCGCACCGCCGCGCACTTGGCGATAGCCGGGTTGGTGGTCTTCGCAACGGGCATTGCGTTGCGCGAGCCCCTCGTCGTGGCCTGGGGTGGTGCGATCTTGGTAGCGGTCGCGCTGGCGCGGGCGGTCACACTGGTGAGCGTCATGCGGATCCGCGCGGCGGGCTTCGAGATGCTCTGGTCGGGCACCAAGAGGGTCGAACGCTGCTTCAGCGGTGGCGTCATCGAGTTGCTGGCCGAGGTGCGGAATCGCGACACGCTTTCGGCTCGCTACGACAAGTTGCGCGTGGTCGCCTCACCCGCGCTACAAACTTGGGTCGAGCCCCTGGCGGGCGAAGTGCCTGCCACCGGATCGGTAAAGCTCAAGGTGTTCGTACGGGCGCTTCGGGTGGGCTATCACGGCGTCTACGGCTTGGCGCTCGAAGTCCGCGGCGCGCCGGATTGTTCGAGGTCCCGCTGACGTTCGCCAACCCATTTGGAATCGAGGTCGCTCCCAAGACGCTCGCGCGCCCACTATCGATGCCTCATGGCGGGCGCAGCGCGACCCTCGCATTGTCGGGCCGGCCCGGAACACAACGCGGCGATGGGACTGATCTTCGCGAGCTGCGTGAGCACATGCCCGGCGACCCGTTTCGTCGCATCGCGTGGAAGGCGAGCGCCAAGCGCGGCAAGCTCGTGGTCAAGGAGTTCGAGCGCGAAGAGCGCGACGTCGCTGTTCTGGTCGTCGACGCGTCGGTCGAGCTCTGGGCGGGTCCCATCGGAGAGGCGCCGCTCGACCGGGCGATCGAGCTTGCTGCGACGGTCGCGTCGCATCACATAGCGCGCGGCGACTTGATCGGGCTGCGGATCGTAGCGCTTCGGCCCTTGGTGGTGCTCGAGCCTGATCATGGTCGTCCGCAGCTCAACAAGATCTGCGCCGCACTCATGGATCACACCGGCGTATTCGATGCTGACCGCTGTGGCTGGGATGAGTCGGACTTGGCGGTGCAAGTGACCGAGCACCTCCGCCCCCTCGATCCCCGCGCGGTGCATGAGCTGCGAAGCGGACGCGTGGACAAGCTCACGCGGCGTGCCGGTAACATGCGCAGCCACGCGCCCTTTGCCCGCGCGGCGCCGAAGGGCAGGAGCAGCATCGACAGTCGCTTGCGCCGCTATGCGGCTTGTTTCGGCATGCACCTGCCCGCACGGCTCGAGCCGGATCGGCCCAAGAGCATCGCTACCATGGCGCAAACACTGATGGAGATCGCCAAGATGAAGCGCCCGCGGGCGAGCGTGGTGCACATCGTGGCTCCTCCGCCGCTCGAAGGCGGGCAGCAAGAATTGCGGCGGGCAGTTGCGCGGCTTCGGGCCAGGCGGATTCAGGTTCGTTGGACCACGCCTCCGATCTCCGTTGGCGCCCCAAGCTCGCGTCAGCAGCCAGTCGTGATTCCTCCTGACGTCAGCGACATGCCGGCACCCGATCAGCCGGTGCCGCACCCCGATGTCCATCGTGCGGTCAGCGGCGCCGTCTACATCCGAGCGGTGACCGCGACCAAGCGTGGAGAACAGATGCTGCGGCGCATGGGCGTGAAAGTGGTGCGCTTGTCCAAAGCCCAACCGATCGAGCGTGGTCTCGATGACAGTGGGCAGGATCAAGTGGCGTGAGTAGCTCCGGCACTGACCTGTTGCGCGCACGGGGACTCGGTCCCAAGAAGAGCTTTGGGCAGAACTTCCTGCAGCAGCCTGAGATTGCCGCGCGGATTGCAGAGCTGGCAACCACGCCATCTGGGGGTTCGGTGCTCGAGATTGGTGCGGGTCTTGGAGCCTTGACCGAGCCGCTGCTCGCGCGCTGTGGTCGGCTCGTGGCAGTGGAGCGCGACCGCGATTTGATACCACTGCTCGCTGAGCGTTTTGATGGCCACAGCTTGCTCGAGCTGCTCGAGGCCGATGCGGTCAAGCTCGATTGGGAGGCGCTGCTCAGGGAGGGTCCGCCGCCACGGACGATTGTTGGCAACTTGCCGTACCAGCTGAGCGGGAGGTTGCTCAGGCGCGCCATCGAGCACGCAGCTTGGGTTGATCGCGTCGTGTTCATGGTCCAACGGGAGGTGGCCGATAGACTCGTGGCACCCGCCGGATCGAGAGCCTATGGCGCGCTGTCCGTGTTTACCCAAGCGGCGTTCGAGCCGAAGTGCGTTCTGCGGGTGCGTGCGGGCGCATTTTCTCCCAAACCCAAGGTCGACTCGACCGTGGTGGTGCTGACCCCGCGGCGACCTCCTCGGGCGGTGGAGGATGATCGTTTTCGTGCGGTGGTACGCGCTGGGTTTGCCCAACGTCGAAAGAAGCTCCGCAACTGCTGGCGCTCATTGGCGGAGTGGTCGGCGGAGCAACTTCAGCGGGAGGCAGACGAAGCCGAAGTGGATCTGGATCTGCGTGCCGAACGGCTCGAAGTCGAGGATTTTGCGCGCATGGCTGCGCGACTGCCGAGCTAGCCAAGTGCCCCTGCGATATCTCCAAAAGCGTCGCCTTTGGGCGGGGTTTGGAGGTCGTTTCATAACTCCGAAATCACGGTAGGGGAGGGCTTTAGAGGCCGCCTCAAAACGCAGAATCGCCGTAGGAGCGGGGTTTATCCGGGTTTATCCGGGTTTATCCGGGTTTATCCCCCGGGCCGGCCACATTTCGGAAGGTTGCGGGAGGGGATAAACCGCCCGAGATTCCCCTACGGCGAAGCTAGGTTATGAGACGGCCTCTTCATCCCCTCCCGGGCCGGCCACATTTCGGAAGGTTGCCGATTTCAGAGCTCTGAGACGGCCTCTGGAACTGGCTCTGGCTAGGAGGCTGGTGTCAACAGGGCCTGTTGGGCCGTTTGCCCTTGAGGTTGTGGCGGAACTTCGGGCAGATGTCCTTGATGCTCTTGACCCGCTCGAGATAACGCTTCTTCATCATCTTGTAGATGTCACGCTTGCGGTGCTTGAGGTTGACGAGCTCGCCTGGGTCATCGATCACGTCGTAGACCTGGAAACGAAAATCGTCACCGAAGGCGATGATCTTGTAGCGATCGTGAACCATTCCGCGCCGCCGAAAGTTGTCACTGGTGCGGGGAAGATCGACGATGACGTCGCGCGGCTCAGCAGCTTGCTCTCCCTTGATCTCCGCAAGCATGCTCACACCGCCAAAACCCGCGTGTGGCTCTACACCCATCAGAGCGAAAATGGTGGGAGCCAAATCGATGTGGCTGCGAGGCGTGTTGATTCGGCGCGCCGCCACGCCTGGGATCTTGAAGAACATGGGCACGTGAACCAGGTTTTCCCACAGCTCGAAGCCGTGGCGGCTCTGCTTGTGCTCACCGAATGCTTCGCCGTGGTCGGCCGTGATGATCAAAGCGGTGTGTTTGGCCCAAGGCTGCTTGTCGATGAAGGCAAAAAGCTTGGCGAGGTGGGCATCGGTGAAGAACATCTCGCCGTCGTAGCGGTCCCGTGAGCGCTTGCCGAAAGACTTGTAGCCAGGGTGCTTCATGTACAAGTCGTGTGGATCCATGAAGTGGAACCAGGCGAAGAACTGTTTGGAGGTGTTGGCTGGGTCGGAGAGCATTTCGACGGCCAGCTTCAGGTGCGCAGGGCTGGTGATGTTGCGGTCGGTGGTGTTGTCCTTCGTGATCCCCGGCACGATGCGCCAGTCGGCGAAGCCCTGGTGAAAGCCCGCTTTGCTCTCAAAATAGAAGTGAGCGTGCGCCGCCAAGGTACGGATTCCGTGTTTGGTGAGCAACTCGGGGAAGAGCAGCTCCTCGTCAGGGTAAGCGCTGAAGAAGTAGCCACTTCGTTTCAGCTCGCCGGGGTACCGCCCTGCGAGAAAACCGCCCATGCTCATGGCCGTATAAGACGACAGGGCGTAGGCACGGGTGTAGCTCACGCTCTGCTTTTCCAGTGCGGTCAGGTTGGGCGCGATGGCGCGCGGGTAGCCATTCCAGGGCATGTCGGAACGCATCGCATCGATCGTGATTACGATGACGTTCGTCGGAGGAGGTGGGGGTGGAGGTGTCGCAGAGACGCTGGCGGTCGGCGTGGTGGGGCCCGAAGCCACGCTGCTGGCCGCCGAAGCTGTGGTCGCCGGTAACGTGGCGCCGCCGCGCGGGTGTGTTGGCGAGGGCTCGGGGGGCCGCGGGGTTGTGCAAGCGGTTAGCACCAACCCCAAC
>CAZRGL010000682.1:0-5471 GCA_964599485.1 uncultured Polyangiaceae bacterium | reverse complement strand
CGGCGGAATGGTCTCGGTGTTGCCGAAAGAGTTCAGCGTGTCCATGCCGTCGTTATGGCCCGGGTCGTATTGAACCGCCCCGGCCACATCTTTACCCCGTAGATCGGTGAACACCGTGCGGCCCGCGGTGCGCAGCGAGCCGGTGTAGTTGGCCGAGCGGAAGTTGACGTGGATGACGTGCTTGCCGCCCTGTTTGGGCATCGCCATGTAGGCTGTCTCGAAGAAGTCCTGGGTCCACTGGTCCTGTTCGTAGACGTTGTGAGCACTGATGCCGGCCGCCGTGGCTGCAACCGCCAGGTCGTTGCGGAAGACCAGACTGGGTTGGTAGTTGGTGAACTTGGTGACGTAGTAGGTCTCGACCGGATCGAGGTGGTGTCGGAAGACCACGGGCGCGACGCGCATCACGAGACTGTCCTTGCCACCCGTCACGTCGCCACCGTTGACGTGCAGGGTGACCGTCACGTAGCCATTCCAGGCGTTCTTGTCGCGCACGAAATCGAGCGCTTCGATGGCGAATTCCACCCCGTTCTTGAGATCAGTGGGGGTGAGGTTTCCGCCTGGCACGTAGTGGGTGAAGTTGCTGCCGGTCTTCTTGAATAGCCGTACGTAGTTGACCGAGCCGTCGTTGATCCCCAAGTATCCGCTCGAGTTGCTCGGCGCGTCGGGCCAAGGAACCGTCTTGAGTCGTGCCAGATCCGCCAGGTCGTTGCTGCCGTTGGTGACGTTGTCGGCTGCGTCGTTGCAGGCTTCGAGCTGAGCGTCGCTGCCTGAGGTCGGGCAGGTGCTTTGATCGTCGTCGATGTTTGCCAAAAAGACTGCGCCATTGGACGCGGACCAAGTGCTCTCGTTGAGGTCCTCGCTGGGATCGTTCAGATCGACGGTGCCGTTGCGATTGTTGTCCGCACGAAGGTCGACGATCGCGCGCGGGCTTGGCGGCGTCTGACCATCACAATCCTCGTCGGCGGCGGTCTTGCAGTCTTCCTGCGCTGGGAGGGTTTCGCCGATGCATGCTTCGTAGCCGCTGCCGTCTTGTTTGCACTTCTGGCTGCCGGGTTTGCAGATGCCGACGTTCTTCGTGTTGGCAGGGCCCGAGTAGCACTCGACGAATTGGCCGGGCGTGCAAGAGCAATCTGGCCCGTCCTCGTTCGTCATGCCGTCGCAATCGTCGTCGCCCTGAGTCGCGCAGACTTCAGTGGTGGGCGTGACCTCACCAGTGCATGGCCCGTAGCCGCTGCCGTCGGCGTTGCACGTCTTGAGTCCCGCTTTGCACAAGCCCACCCCTTCCGTGTTTTGGGGGCCCGAATAACAGGAGATCTGGGAGTCGGGTTGGCAGACGCCGCCGCCCCCGGTCGCGCCGCCGCCCGCAGCGCCGACGCCACCCCCTGATCCGCTGGACGTGGTGGTCGTGCCACCGCTGCCCGTGGGGTTGTCGATGGTCTCGTTCGTATTGCCGTCCGAGTCATCGAAATCGTAGCCGTCACCGGAGCAGCCAAACGTCAGGACAAGAGCTGCCCCAGCTGCCAAGGCCGACAAGGAATACCTGGTCTGCAACATCAACCTCAATTGCATCATCACCACCGAAGAAGGAACGAAGGCGCGAGGGGCGGCATGCAACCGGGGGGAAGATCCCGAGCCGCATACAATCCGCCTCGCCGCCGAGTATACGGATCCGAGTGCGCATGTCTACCTACATTCCCTCACACTTGATTTTTCGCCCCACATCGAACCTGTCAGAAACCTGTCAGTGTCAGGTGCAGCACGATGGCGAGGGTGAGCCTCAGCCGGCTTGAGTAATCTTGTCTCTGGCGCCGAGACTGCGCCGAATTTGCGGCATGATGTCCCAAGCGGCCTGGCCGGCCGAAGTCACATCGACCTCTCCTTGAGGAGCCAAGGGAATGACCGGAATGCCGCGGCGGGCGAGCTTGCGCGCCACTGCCGCGCCATCCTCGCTGACCATGAGCAGCTCGGGATCGGCGATGACGCAGTCGTAGGTCTCCTCGAGATTGGTCATCGCCTCACGGGCGCTCGTTGCCGTGTCGCAGCTCACACCGAGTTGGCTCTTCATCACTGCCGCCATCACGCTGCCGGTGACGGAGTTGTTGGTCAACAGCAGGAGCCGCTGAATCGGCTTGGGATTCGAAGAGCTGTACAGCGGTGGCGCGGATTTGCCGGGGTTGTTGCGTTGATCCGAGCGAAGCTGATGAGCGTGAGAAACCGCCCGGAACACCGAACGCTTGAGGTCATTGGTCGTGAACGGCAGGCTCACGAAACGAGCGCCCAATTCACGCGCGTTGCGCTCGGCTTTTTCCGACTTGGACACGATGACCAACGCGAGCTCGCGCTCCACGGACTGTTGGCAGCGTCTGGCGATGCGCTCGTCGTAGCCCGCCATGTGCACCACAGCACAATGGGCCAACACGAGCTCGGCGCGCAGCAGCGCTTCGCTGACGTCGAATATGTGCTCGACCCGATATCGCTTAGGATTCAGCGAGGCGATCATTTTGACCGCCACCTCTGGATCCTGTGAGGCGATGATGACGCGAGGACGGGCCACGGTACGAAGTATATACCTCGTCGTGGCGAATGGCTCGATAAACGCGCGGCGGGCTCCCCACCGCCAGCGGGCTGTTCTACGCTGGCTTGCGCGGCTGGGTCTGTAGCCCGAAAACGCGGAGGGCCATTGAAGCGACGCGAAGGGCCTGGGAAAGGTCCAAAACAAGAGCAGGAGCGGCGCTGTGACGGCGCCTCGCGCTCGGATTCTGGCGGCACCGATTCGGGTGCTGAGGAGCGTAAGTGGCGCAGCACCTTCAGCTCCGCCTCCTGGGCATCTGACCAAGCTTGGGCTTCTGGCTATTGGGAAGGTTCTGCGTTGGCTTTCTCGAGGCGCGGCCTCCTTCCGGGGATCGGAATGGCCCGGCCAATCGCTGGAGTGGTCATCACCTATCGCCACATCCAGGTCATTTGCGCCGCCATCGGGGCGTTTTGCGGAGTGGTCGTGGTGGGCTGGTGGATCCTCTTCGCTGTCGTGCAGTGGTTGTGGCTGGCTGGCGGATGTGCGGCTGCAGGGCTGATGCTGCTCGTCGGTGAGCAGGTCAAGGTGGAGCGGGTTCTGCAGCGTATTGCTGAGGCCATGAGCCGTGGCGAGCTCGCGCACGCAGTCACGTTGTGCGACAAATTGCTCGAGCACATCAGCCACGCGCGGGCCCGCGCAGCCACGCTGGAGCTCAAAGCGAGGGCGCTCATCGGTCAAGAACGCCCGCTCCACGCCCTTCAAGCCATGATGGCGATGCCCGAGGGCTACGAGGGATCGGCGGCTTTACGCGGTGCGCTCATGCTCTTCGAAGGGCGCGCAGCGGAAGCGACCGAGCTCCTCGAACCAGCATATCGGCAGGCTCCGAGTGATGGCATCGCCTCTGTGCTGAGCGAGGCCTATTTGCAGTCCGGCAAGCTCGACGAGGCTGCCCAGGTGGTGCTTGCGAGCGACAAGATCGGCCAGCCGGTGTTCGCGCAGCTCGAGACGAGCTTGCTGCTAGCGGGAGCCTACGAGCAAGCCATATCGGTTGGCGAGCGTGCGTTCAAACGATTCAGGGTTGCCGATCACGCGTACAACGTAGCCTGCGCCCTATGTCATCTCGGTGAGCTCGAGGGTGCATTTGGTTGGCTCAGCCGAGCGGCGCGGGCGGGCTACGCGGATGCTGAGCATTTGGAAGCCGACACGGACTTGGCGGAGCTGCGAAAGGACCCACGTTTTGCCGATTTGCTCGTGCAAATGCGAGACGACGCGGGGCGTAGCGCCCAGTGGATAGGTATGGCGGAGGATTGAGGCACGGTCGCTTTGCCGCCCAAACACCTTCACACGTGCGCGTCGCGGCGGTTGTGCCTCACAAACGGACTTGAGTACCATGCAGCGCGTGCGTCGCACCATTGACACCGCGGTCGTCGCCAGATGCTTGGTTGCTGGCGTGGTGGTCTCCAGCTTGGCTGTTGCGCAGGCGGCCAGCGCACACGGTCGCTTTCCTGAGGCCGGCATGGTGGCGATTGGTTCCAACCCAGCGCAGCTGTTGGTTCGTACCACCTATGGACTGGTGAGCAGCGTCGATGGAGGCGAACAATGGCGCTGGATATGCCCAGAGGCGGCTTCCTTCGACGCAGACAAGGAAGATCCCGCTGTCGTCATCACCGCAGATGGCTCAGTCGCCTTAGGGACGCTCCGCGGCTTGAGCGTGTCCCACGATGGCGGTTGTGACTGGGCATCGGTTGGAGGAGAGCTGGCCAAGCGCTACTTCGTCGATGTCGTGCTCGAGTCTGACCGAGCCCACCTCGTTGCGCTCAGCTCCAAAGTGGAATCGGTCGATAGCTTCGAGGTTCGCCTCTGGCAGAGCACCGACAACGCCAAGACTTGGAGCTCGCTCGGCGTCGCGCCGCCCAGCGACTTCGGAGCGCTCACCTTGGCCGTGTGTCCCTCGGATCCTCAGCGTATTTACTTGAGCGGTCGTGACGGAACCGTCCAAACGCAAGGTGAGGGCGGCTATCGTGGCGTGATCCTGCGTTCGGACGACCGCGCGGCCAGCTGGCAGCGACTCGTGGTAGCGGGCGCCGATGGCGTCGATACGCTGCCCTACATCGCCGGCGTGGATCCGACGAACGCTGATCGGTTCTATGTGGCCAACATCAAGCAGCAACAGGACATACCGATCTTCTTCGAGCTGTTGCTGACCCACGATGGTGGCAAGAGTTGGCAGAGCGTTCTGGAACGATCCCAGGCCATCGGTGGTTTTGCAATTTCTCCCGACGGCGCGACCGTGGCTGTGGGTGGTGGCCAGACGGGGCTCTGGACCGCAGAAGTAGCAGACCCGCAGTTCGTCAAAGTAAGTGAGCTGCCGGTTCGCTGCCTGAGCTGGCAGGCCAGCGGGCTGTACGCTTGTGCCGAAGAAACATCGAAGGGCTTCAGCCTCGGCTTGAGCCTCGACGAAGGCGTCAGCTTCGAGCCGCTGATGCGACGTGCGAGCCCCTGTAGCGCGCTAGAATGCTCCGCGCCGAGCTCCGCGGCAAGCGAGTGCCCCGCGCGCTGGCCTCAAGAAGCCCAAGAGCTGGGCGCGCCGCTGAGCTGCGCAACGGGCGAGCCGCAGCCAGCCCCTAGCGAGCCGAGTTGTGATTGTAGCCAAGTGGGTGCGGCTGCGCAGTCGGGTCGCTGGGGCTCGGTGTGGGCATGGCTCGGGCTACTTGGGTTGTCGGTGCTGATGTGTCGCCGTGGTGGACACCTAACCCCTGAATAACCCTCGACGTCGCGGCGGGGTTCGGGCATGAGCAATCGCAAGCATGCGACGCGCTCATCATGATTTGACCGCTCATCACAACTGGACGAGGACCGCCTTCACGCTCGCCGTGGGTCTCACGTTCGCCCTGTGCGCTGCTTCGGCGTCGGGGCAGCCGTCTCCCCCTCCGGGACCAGAAGCGCCTCCGGCTCCAGC
>CAZRGL010000681.1:0-5472 GCA_964599485.1 uncultured Polyangiaceae bacterium | reverse complement strand
GGTGGGGGGTTGGGGGGTGGCTGTGTCGCTCCGTCATGTCCGCTCCAGCTGAGGCGAGCCATTTGCCATCAGGGCTGTATTTGACCTCGCGCAGTCGGTCACTGTGGCCCAGCAACGGTTGTCGCGCGACACCAGTGCTCAGCTCCCAGATCCGAACTGTACCGTCGTGGCTACCCGCAGCAACCAGCTTGCCATCAACGCTGATGCTCACGCCATGAAAGCCGGCGCCGGCACCACGCAAGGTACGGGTGAGTGTACCCGCACGGGTGTTCCATATTCGAACCGTTCCTGCATGATCGGCCGAGGCCAAGGTGACTCCATCAGGGGCGAACACCAGGCCGCGAACGACGTCCTCGTGACCGCGCAGGGTCTTGACCAATTGGCCCGAAACCACGTCCCAAAGGACAACCACCCTCCCAGCCCCAGCTGAAGCCAGCCACCGTCCGTCCGAGCTGAACGCGAGGGCGGCGACCGCTGTCTTTCTGCGGGCGAGCTTGCGGGGCGGCGCACGCGGGCGGCTTGGAGTCCACAAACGCAGCTCTCCGTTGACGCTGGCGCTGGCCAACAGCGCACCGTCAGGCGAATAGGCGACAGCGAGGACTTGGTCGCTGTGGCCGCGCAAATGCTCGACGGCTTTGGTGTCGACGTCGATCAATGACAAGGTCCTGTCCTGGCAACCCACGGCAACGGTCTTGCCGTCGGGCGCATAGGCCACCGAGTACACCGCATCGCCGAGCTGCTTGCGCCACAGCAATGGATGGGCGTCGAGCTGACGCCAGAGCGCCCGCGCAGAGACCTCATCCTCGATTTCGAATGCCATCCGCAATTTGGCCCGCGCTTCCAGCATGCGCTCCTGCCCAAGCGCCGATCGGGCCCCCTCACGGAGTGCTTCAGCACGCCGTCGCTCCGCCTCGTCGCGCTGGCGACGCACCTGTGCCTCCTTTTCGGCAGCCCAATAGGCGATCGTCACAGCCGCACCCGCCACGAGGGCGAGAGCAGCGATGACTGCCGCGATCAGCGCGCGCTTGACTCGGCCTTGCCGTTGCTCCTTCAGGTTGGAACGCCTGAGAAACTCAGCCACGAGCTCCGGCACAGCACTGGTGGAGCGGTCCAGCATCCGGAGGGCTTCACGAAGCGCGTCAGCGCTCCACAGCTCCTCGTCGTGGCGACCGCGGCGCAACCAAAGGTCTGCCGCTTGCTCGACATCAGCGAAGAAGGTCAGCTCATCTTTGCTCTCTTCGATCCAATTCGAAAGAGTGGTCCAGCTACTGATGAGGGCTTCGTGAGCCAGCTCCACGGTCGATTCACTTGCGCCGGCGCCACGGCTGCGTCTCACCGTGAGCAGACGTGCTTTGACCAAGCGCGTGAGCACATCTTCTGCCCGCGTCTTGCGATCGGCCTCGTCACCAGACTGTTTGGCGTTCCCGCGCTCCCGGGCAAGGCCATCGAGCGCGGCCGCGCGGGTGACGACACGGCGTGTCGAGCTCGGCGTGACCAACCGCAGCAACAACACGCGGGCCAAGCGAATCTGCTCGGCGGTGAGCCCATCGAGCACCCCATCGGCATGCTTGGCAAGAGCACCTTCTACGCCTCCGATGGCGTCGTAGGCCGAGCGCGGTAGCTGGCGGCCGCTCTCGTCGCGATGCGCCCACATCTTCTGGGCGGCGAACTGCAGCAGCGGCAAGCATGCAAGCTCGCCCCCCACCGTGGCTATCATTTCGGAAACGAGTGACGGATCTTCATATTGATAGCCGATGGCTTGCAGAGGCTTGACGAGGATATCTTCGAGCGCCTCAGCATCCGGCCGCTGCAAGACGGTCACGTCCCGAAGCGCATTGCGCGCCTCGGGCCCGGTGATCAAGCGATCGAGGAAGTCGCCGCGCACGGTGAAGACAACCCTGACCGGATCGTGGGCATCATCGGCAGCCGAGCAGATGGCCTGCATGAATCGCTGTTGCAGCTCGGGGCTATCGCAAAGCGTGAACAGCTCCTCCATTTGGTCGATGAACAACAGCACGTTGGCCTGTCGTTCATCAGCAAGCTGGCGCAGCAACAAAGCGAGCTTGGCAGGCTCACGCCTGAGGTTTTTGGCCAATCGCGATGCGGTCAGGGGGTGCTCAATTACGTCGGCGTCAGCGATGCTCAGGGGCGCTTGCTCGAGCGAAGGATGGGAGCCATCGCTTTCACTCGGCAAGAGGCGGGCCGCCAGCGTGGCGAACGGGCGGGCTCCTGGCCGCATGCTGATGACCTGCCATGGCTGCTGCTCGATGAGGCGCGCAACCACGCCAGCCTGAATGAACGAGCTCTTTCCCGCACCCGACGGCCCCACGACGGGCAGCACCGGCTGAAGGCGCATACGCTCCACAAATGCCGCCACCTCGGCCTCGCGGCCAAAGAAGAAGTCTGCATGCCGCAGGGTAAAAGGCAGCAAACCGCGAAAAGGCCCATCCTGATCCGAGATCTCGCCGCGGTCCGACTGCAATAGGGCTGAGAGCTCCTTGACGAGCTCAGCAGCGCTGGGTCGATTTGCCCGGTCTTTGTCGAGGCAGCGCGCGACGAGCTTGCTCAGCGCGGGCCCTACGTCCGCGACTTGCTCGAGGCGTGGGGGCCGCTCGTTGCCACAGACGCGAGCCATACGGTGCTGCAAGCGCTGACGAAGGCTCTGGGGGGCATCCGAAGCGGACGCCATCGGCGCGTCGGAAGTTTGGGTGCCGATCTCTGCCTGTGGTGAGACGACGGTGGCGCTATGGGCCGAGGGGCTATCGGCGGCGGTAGGCTCGTCATCAGCAAAAGGCGAAACGCCTGCACACAGCTCAAACAAGATGACGCCCACCGCCCAAACGTCGGTAGCCCCAGTGCAGCGCTGCGCAAGCCATTGTTCGGGCGCCATGTAGGCTGGCGTACCTGCACGACTGCTGGGGTGAATGAGCCCTGACGGTGGTGCTTGGTCATCATCATGGGCGAGTGCCTCACCAATCTTGGCGATGCCGAAGTCGACGACGCGCACACGTCCGTCGCTAGGGATCACGATGTTGGCAGGCTTGAGATCGCGGTGCAGCACCCCATGGCGGTGTGCCTCCGCAAGCGCCTCCGCGACGGCGAGCATGATGCGCATCGACTCCTGGACGCTGGGTTGGCGCTCGGCAGCGCGCGTACGCAAATCTTCGCCTTCGAGGTATTCGAGCGCCAGATAGGGGCGGCCTCGGTGCTCACCTACAGCATGAATTCCAACGATGTTGGGGTGATTGAAACGAGCCGTTGTACGCGCTTCGGTCAAGAAGCGCGCCATCGCTTTGGGTGAGTTGATCAGCCCGGGACGGATGACCTTGAGCGCGACCTTGCGCCCGAGCTTGGTGTCGCGCGCCAGGTACACCTCGCCCATCCCGCCCTGGCCGAGCAGCCTCATCACCTTGAAGTGGTCGACGTTGGCGTCTATCGACTTGCTCATCAGAGGTCGGCGTACACACTTGCGTGCGGACACCCTTCCAAAACGAAAGCTGCAACGCTTACCCAAGCAAAGCAACCATTTCGACGCACAGCGAATATACTGGCGGAAGCATGCGTGGCGTCTTCTCCCTTCGGGCTCTGGTGCTGGTCTTGGTCGTCGTCGTGACTTCGGCGATCTTCGTCAGACACGCAGGTGCCCAATCCGCAGCCGACAAGACGACCGCTCGTGAGCTGTTTTTCTCCGCCACCGAAGCGATGGACAACAAGGACTACAAGAAGGCGGCCGAGTTGTTCCGGAGGTCCAACAAGCTGTTCGCGGCACCGACTTCTGCAATTGGTCACGCCCGTGCTCTGGAGAAGCTCAACAAGCTGCTGGAAGCGTTCGAGGTCTACAATGAGATTCTACAGATGCCGCTGGAAAAGCCGGCTTCGACAGCCTTCCAGAAAGCAGTGAACGAAGCCAAATCCGAAGGTGCTGTACTCAAGAAACGACTGCCTTCGCTGGTGGTCACAGTCCATGATGACGTACCCGCAGCGGTAACCATCGACGGAGAGAAGGTCCCAGCCGAAGCGATGGGCGTGAGGCGTTTCGTCAACCCGGGTGGCCGCGTGGTCCGCGCAACCGCAACGGGCTACGCACCCTTCGAACAAAGGGTCATCGCCCCAGAGGGCACGACCACCAATGTAGTGGTCACGATGCGTGCCGAAACAGCCCCCGTCCCTACAACCACCGCAGCGCCGACGGCCACCGCTTCGGCGCCGCCACCTCCGCCGCCTCCACCACCGCCACCGCCACCTCCGCCAGAGGGCTCGACTGGGTCGGGTCAACGCATTGCCGGCTGGGTCATCGGAGGCGTCGGTGTGGCTAGTCTTGCAGCGGCCTTGGCAACTGGTGTGATGTACTTGGATCGCAACACGACGGTTGACGACCACTGCAAAAGAGAGGGCTACGACGAGGGCACACTGGGCTGCACCCAAGAAGGACTAGATGCGGCCGATAGCGGAAAGACGCTCGGCGTAATCAACACCGTCACCTTGTTCGCTGGCATCGCCGCCGTCGGCACCGGACTGATCTTGGTTTTGACGGCGCCGAGCGAGCCCGCCGAGCCAGCCACCAGCGCGAAGATCTACCCGTTGGTGTCGCCGCGGGCCGCGGGCCTTGCGCTAGATATGTCGTTCTAGGAGTCCGCGTCCGGGTCCGGGTTTGAGTCCGGGTCCGGGTCCGGGTCCGGGTCCGCGTCCGGGTCCGGGTCCGGGTCCGCGTCCGGGTCCGGGTCCGGGTCCGGGTCCCAACTCAGTGCCGTCGCGGTAGGCCGAGCCAGGCGCGGTGACGGGCAAAGACGTCCACCATGGCAGCTGGGCTATCGGTCATGATGCCGTCGGCGCCTCTGCTCAGAAGCACCTCGGCTTCGACGGGATCGTTGACCGTCCAGTAGTCGACCCGAAGCCCGAGGGCGTGGCACTTCTTGATGAACCTAGGCGAGGCCAGATCGATTGGGCCCGCACGGGTCGGCACTTGTACGGCGTCACCGCGGCTCAGCGACAGGCCGCGGTAAACAGCGAGCGGTAACAGCGCGAGGGCGACGACTTCATCACGCGCGAAAGCGGTTTCGCCACGAAAGCCGCGAGCACGCACTTCGTGGATGGTGTCGGTGTGAAAGCTACCGAGCGTGACCCGCTGCTCCGCACCGGCGTCTCGAAGCAGCTTCAGTAGCGGCTCGACCATGGCCGGACGCCGCTGCTTGATGTCGATGTTGATGCGAACATCGTCAAATGCATCGAGCAGCTCGCTCAACAGCGGGATGCGAATGCCCTGCTCACAGAATGGGCGTTGGCCAGAGCCATCCACGTAGCCGCGACCAGCATCCCAGGTTCTAATCTCGCTCCAGCTCGACTCGCGAATGTGTTTGGTGGTGCCCGCAGCGCGAGAGCCTGAGGCATCGTGGGATACGACGATGTGACCGTCGGCACTCATGTGAACGTCGGTTTCGAGCGCGTTGGCGCCAAGCTGCACCGCCCGCTCGA
>CAZRGL010000680.1:0-5486 GCA_964599485.1 uncultured Polyangiaceae bacterium | reverse complement strand
GCGCGGCGAGCACAAACACCTGCTCGGGGGGCGTGATCGTCTGCCCCCAGAACCAGCGCGCCTCGAGCGAGCAGTGCAACGGCGTCGACGACGATTGCGACAACTCGGTCGACGAGGGCAACCCGGGCGGCGGCGGCGCCTGCAGCACGGGTCTGTTCGGTGTCTGCGCGGCGGGAACCAACAACTGCTCGGGCGGAGTGATCGTCTGCACGCAGAACCAGAGCGCCTCGAGCGAGCAGTGCAACGGCTTGGATGACGACTGTGACAACTCCGTGGACGAAGGAAATCCCGGTGGTGGCGGCAGCTGCAGCACTGGCGGGCTGGGCGTGTGTGCAGCCGGGACCCTGAACTGCGTTGGTGGTGGCCTTCAGTGTCAGCAGGATGTGCTGCCGAGCACCGAGAATTGCTCGGACGGCCTCGACAACGACTGCGATGGGCTCACCGACTCAAACGATCCAGATTGCTCCTGCGCACATGCGCTCTGTGCGACTGGGAGCAAGCTGACGAGCGGCTGCGATTCCAATCAATGCGTTGTCGACATTTGCGCCATCGACCCATTCTGCTGCAACACCTCGTGGGACTCGATCTGCGTCTCGAGGGTTCGCACCACATGTAATAGCCTCACGTGTCTGGAATCAGCAGGATCGTGCCCCTCGGCTCCTTGTGACGCCAATGGGGCCTCTACGCCGTTCACCAGCGGTTGCGATTCCGCGCAGGCGAACTGCGTGACGAGCATCTGCGCTGCCGACCCATATTGCTGCACCACTGACTGGGACAGCCTCTGCGTCAACGAGGTCGTCAGCGTGTGCAGCTTGAACTGCACCTATATGTGAGCAAACCCGTTCTAGGCCGACATGAAGCGGGTAAAGTATGGAGGCATCTGCTCGTGCGACGCATGTGTTTCATCCTCACGATTCTGCTGGTGTTGTGCGTTCCCGCGCTAGCCCAGGCGCAAGGCAAGTACGATGACGGCGCCCCCGACGAAGATCTCGTCTTCGTGGAAGGCTACCAACCGGAGGGAGGCGTAGCGGTACAGGGTTTCTACCGCCCAAGAGCGCGCCCTGGTACCAAGTGGGTGCGGGGTCACTTCGATGCCGCCAAGTGGGTAGCGCCGCACTTCAGGCCCGTCAGAAAGAAGGCGGGCTCGACGTGGGTGCGCGGGCATCGCGGACCGGACGGGTTTTGGGTCTCTGGCCATTGGCGCAAGGTGAACCAACCGGGCCACAGGTGGGTCGCCGGACGCCTCACTGCCGGCCGGTGGCGCCACGGACATTGGCGCCCGGCAGCCAAGAAGGCCAACCACATCTGGGTTGGGGGCTACTCGAGCCCGCGCGGCAACTGGATGGTGGGGCACTGGCGCCCAGCCAAACGCGCCGGGCACAGGTGGGTCGCTGGTCATTGGCGCTATGGGCGTTGGATCGCGGGTCATTGGGTACCGCGCACGAAACGCTCCGGTAAGGTTTGGGTCCCCGGCCATTGGCGCAAAGGCCGCTGGGTCGCGGGTCACTGGCGGATCGCCAAACGTCCAGGCCACCATTGGGCTCGCGGCCATTGGGGCCCCAACGGTTGGGTTCGCGGCCATTGGCGACCGGGCGCCGTGCAGCGCGCCCAACGCCGCCACAAGCGCATCGAGCGGGTGAGGCATCGGACGACGGGAAAAAAGCCGAAGCTCATCCGGCGCCCCAAGCGCTAGCGCAACCTACGCGCTGGGGGATTCACGGGCCCGCAGCGGCGCATTCCTTGGCCTTGGGCAGATCCTTGCAGGCGCGTTGCTTCAACGCCAGCGCCTTGGCGGGGTTGGCCTGCACTCCTTCGCCTGCAGCAAGCATTTTCGACAATTCCAAACAGGAAGGGTCCATCTCAACGACTAGACTGCCGCGTCCCCTGTGGCCGGTCAGTGGTAGCGCGCAGGCGCCTACTCGGTTCGCATGATGATGTGGAAGCCCTGGGTCGTCTCGATTACGGGGCTCACCTGGTTCGGTCGGAGCACGAAGGCAGCCGATGCGAAGTCGGGTTTCACGTCACCCTTCTTGATGTCGCCGATCGAGCCGTTCTTCGTGGCGGCGTCTTTTTCGTCGCTGTACTCGGCCACCAGTTTGGCAAAGTCGGAGCCAGCCTTCATCTTGGCGAGCGCTTCTTCGGCGCGCAAGCAGGCCTCTTCCCGCGTGCGCGTGATGCCGCCCGTTGCGCCCTCGGCCTTGGCATGCTGGACGAGGATGTGGCTGACGGTAACGCGGGTGGACACCACATTGGGCTTGATTCTGCGCCCAGCCTTCTCGAGGCAAGCTGCGCCGGCGCTGGCGGGCTTGTCATTCTTGGCGGCGACGTCGTCCTTTCCCGCCGCGGCCCCGCCCGTGCCCGCCTCTTGGTCCTGGCCGGTCGCCGCCGCCTTTTTCGCCGCGGCATTGTCGGGCGCCTTGGCGTCTGGGGCTGCAGCCGGGCCGCAGGCAACAACTGCGATTAGAGCGAGCGATGAGATCGTCTTCATGATGGGTTTGTCTCCCTTCCTGTTTTTCTTCGGAGCCGCTGCGCACGTGGCGCTTCAACGTTGCGACGACGGCTAGCGCGGCACCGCAGTGCGGCCCAGCAGGCCACTCGAAGCGAGACCAAGCAGGCGGCAGTCGACGGAAAACGTCCACGGCCCAGCCCACTGTCGAGGTGGGCTGGTCATCGAGAGGGTCTGCGCGACCGTGAGGTTGTGCCTGCCGACAGAACATCTACGGCTCCATGTGGATCATCCCACTTTAGCATCGCGGGCCGTAAGCGAGGAACGAGTCCTTGGCCTCATCAGGGGCGAGCGGCTGCGCTCCGCTGCCAGTTGCCGCGGTGCCGCCACTGTTGATGTTCACCTTGGCGCCTTGGATGGTGACTGCAGCGGGGCCGATGTCGATGAAGCCGCCGCCCGCTTTGAGGGTGATCTGCTTGCCTGCTTCGAGCACCAGTTTCGTGCCGGCCTTCAGGTGGATCTCCATGCCCGCCTCGAGCACGTCTTTGTCGCCGACACGGACCTGTCGGTTGACGCCGACCATGGTCGACTGAGTACCGTCGACCTGCTCGCGCCGGTCACCGACCACACGCAGGTGTCGATTGGCCAACACCGACTCGCGCTTGTCCTGTGCGACGATCAGATCACTCTCGCCGAGCACCGCCACCTGCTTGTTGCCCCCGGTGCGGCGCGTCTCGTCGACCTTGACCACCTGGTCGTAGTTGCGCTGCGCCTGGAGGTAGATCAGCTCCTCGCCTTTGGCGTCCTCGAAGGTGACCTCGTTGTAGCCGCCGGCTCCCGGGCTGGAGGCGCTGCGCCACACGCTCTTGCTGCGGTGATCGGGCAGCTTGTAGGGGGGCGTACAGGTGGCGTTGAATAGTCGCCCGACCACGACCGGCTGATCGGGATCGCCCTCGTAGAACTGGACCAGGACCTCCTGGCCGATGCGAGGGATTGTCTGCAGTCCGTAGGCGCCGCCAGCCCAGCCCTGGCTCACCCGCATCCAGCAGCTGCTCGCCTGATCGAAGCCGCCTTCGCGATCCCAATGAAACTGCACGCACACCCGGCCCAGCTCGTCGGTGAAGATCTCTTCGCCAACTGGGCCGACCACCATGGCGCTGTGCACGCCGCAAATGCGTGGCTTGGCGATGCTGAGGGCCGGCCGGTAGGGTTGAGCGGCGAAAGTGGCCATGCCGCTCAGCGTCCACTGTTCGGTGAGATCGCCCGCGATGGATAGCTCAGTGGCCAACAGCGGCTTGCCGTCGAGATCGTCGCGGGGGTGCGCGATGGCGAACACGCTCGCCGGACCGATGTCTACGACATTGGTGTCGTAGCGAATTGCGCGGCGGGCGTTGCGCAAGGCGGCCAGGTTGCGGCTGGCCCGCTCGAGTCCGTACTGTTCGTCGCTGCAAATTACGCCGGTATTGTCGCCGACTGGCATGCTGCTTGCGCCCGGCCCCTCGTCGACGCGCAGCGCCCCCGGTTGATAGCGGTACTGCTCGTAGGCGCGCTCGGGGCCCGCTTGCAGCGCCACGCTGCTGACAAGCTCGTAGTCGGGTTTGAGCCGGAAGTCGAAGTCACGGATGGTCACCCGGCCCGGCCGGACCTCCTCGGACAGGCGCAGCTTGGTGATGTACTCGCGTTCGGCCGCCTCGGAGGGATTGTCGACGAATGGCAGCGGCTCGCCCGGGCGCGGCTCGCCCTCGTGCAAGCGGTCCGACATAACCAGCCGAGTCTCGCTCTGCTCGCCCGCTTCGCTCGGTGCAAGCTCGAAGAAGTAGCTGATGGCGAACTGCTGCAGCAGCCGGCAGACGAAGTCGTAGTCGCTCTCCCCGTACTGAACGCGGTATTCGAGCTTCGGGTAGGCGCTCGGATCCAGATCCCAGCGATGTCGGATGTGCCATTCGGTCAAAATGGTGGTTACGATTTCGACCGCGCTCAGGTGCTGGAAGATCCGCTGGGTGCTGCGCTTGCTCAGTAGCCACAGCCGGGGCACGATCCGCAGCAGATAGCTCGAGGCGCCGCTCATCTCGGTCTGCACCACCTGCATGTGCTCGATCACGCCCGTCCATTGTCGCTCGCCCAGATCGGTGGCGTGCTCGTAGCCAGCCACCAGCCGGAAGCCGGCCGCCTTGCCAACGAAGGCGTCTAGCCCCACATCCTCGTCCTCACTCAGTGCCCACAAGCTGAGCGCGAACGGGCGCGACAGCGCCTCGTACGTCTCGAATCGTACGACGCGCAGCGGGTGGTCACCTGTTTCGACGACAAGCTGAAGCAGGGGCATGGGGCTTCAAAAGGCAATTTCAAACGGAAATACAGTTGCGGGCGAAATGGTCGCATCACTTCTTTTTGGCTGGCTCGTCCACTACATCAGCTGCGGTGAACTCCAGCGAGACGCCCGCTTCTGCGAGCTCCTTGTATTTCGCACCGTGGATCGTGTTGCCCAGAATGTGCTCATCAAATGCCTTGCCGATCGCGAGGTAGAGCAGGTCGTCCAAGAGGCAAGACGCGAGGTCGTCTTCATTGCCCTTCGGATTTCCCTTTTCGAAGTATTTCTTAAACTTGGTTGGCTCGACCCACAACGTGACATTGCGGAGATTCACCCGCTTTCCTGCTAGCTGCTTGCCTCGGTACTTCCACCGTTCCGGTTGGTAATCGATATCGAAGTTCCCGTCGCAGGAGGTGGCTCTGTACGGGAAATCCGTGCTCAGCTCCTTGCCGCGATCCTTGCCTGGCCCGAGCGTCGCTTCGGCGAGCTTCTGGTAGGCCTTGTCCTTTTGGTGAATCGCCGATTCTTTGTCGGGGCAGAAATACTGAGCGGATTTGGTGGTAATGGGCATCGGATATTTTCTCCTGCGAAACGTAGTCTTCAGGCGGGGGACATGCGCAGCCCAGGACATGCTGCAGCGCTGGTGGGGGTCGCTAGTCGCCACCTCGTAGAGCGAGGGTCAGATCCTGGATGGCGAGTGAAGGAGCCTTGGGTGGCGTGCCGACGGCGAGG
>CAZRGL010000679.1:0-5489 GCA_964599485.1 uncultured Polyangiaceae bacterium | reverse complement strand
GGCCATGTATACACGTATGTATACATGGCGGCGAGCGCTTTGTTCGCCAGCTGGCGCGTCGGGTATCATCGCAACGATGCGCGTCGTGGTCTTCTGCGTACTGTGGTTGGCTCTGGCTGGGTGTGAGACCACTCCCTGCGAATCGGCGTGCGCCCGCCTGGCATCCCAGTGCGACGTCGATGACACCGAGGCATGTAACGATGGTTGCGATGACGCGGAGGAGGCCTGCGAGCGCTGTTATCGTTGCCTCGAATCCATCGACAAGTGCGAGATCCGTCCGACCGAGCCGTGCGCTGGCGACTGCGTCGGTTGCCGCGGCAGCTGAGTCCTGTCCATTCGCAGCTGTGGTTTTGCGTAGCCGTGTGAAGTGCCCCGCGACCAGCTATCGGGCGATCCGGATTGGTGCAGCTTGCGTCGCGCCCATGATTCCCACCATGCTCAGCGTCGCGGGCAGGTGGAATGTATGAGCGTGGCCGATGCTAGCCCGCGTCGGCCGGAGGAGGACAATCAGGATTTGAGCCAGACCGACAGATTGCTCAAAAAAGCAGGCTCAGTTCGCACGTTGCTTGGTGGTGTTCAGCCTCCCGCGGATCTCCCACCCGAGGACCGTCGCTACTATGGGGCGGGGTGGGGGGTCTATCCGCTTGCGAGCGTCATTCATGTCTTGTTCTTTGTGATGTTTGCCGGCCTCGGGGCGTGGAAGCTTGCTGCGTTCAATGTGCTGAGTGTCGCCCTGTGGATTGTGGCAGCAGTGCTCCACCACCGCGGCTTCCTGATGGTCGGGTTCGTCGTCGGCTGGGGCGAAATGGTCGCCCACGCTGTGGTGGCGACCTACTACCTCGGGTGGGACGTAGGCTTCTATTTCTACCTGCTCTGCCCGATGTCGGGGGTGTCCCTCATGCGTGGCCGGGGTGTTTTCAAAGCGTTCATCATCCTCACTTCGGCCGGGGTGTATTTCGCCATCTATCTGCTCCTGCGCAACAGCGCGCCCGAAATACCGGTCTCTGTTTTTCTGGTGAACCTGTTTTATGTGGGCAACGTCGTGAGTGCGTTCACCTTTCTCGCTATCTTTGCCAACTACTTCAGCGGTATTGCCGGCCAGCTCGAAGCGAGTCTGGCGAGCGAATACGAGCGCTCGGATGAGCTCTTGCGCAACATCCTTCCGCAGGAGATTGCTGAACGCCTCAAGGATGGAGAGACGACAATCGCCGACCGATTCGAGATGGTCTCGGTCCTGTTCGCAGACATCAGTGGGTTCACGGAGCTGTCGTCGACGGTGACGCCGCAGCAGCTGGTCCGCATGCTCAATGACGTGTTTAGCCGCATCGACGAGCTGGCGGCGCGTTATGGTCTCGAGAAGATCAAGACGATCGGCGATGCCTATATGGTTGCCGCTGGAATCCCCGTTTCGCGCGAGGATCACGCCGAGGCCATTGCGGACTTTGCGCTCGATCTGCTCGAGTTGCTCAGCGACTTCGAAGAAGGCTCACTGGATATGCGCATTGGAATCCACTCGGGTCCGGTCGTGGCCGGCGTCATCGGCAAGAGCAAGTTTGCCTACGATATGTGGGGCGACACGGTGAACACCGCCGCCCGCATGGAATCTCACGGGGTCGCAGGGGGCATCCAGGTCAGCAAGGTTACCCGCGATTTGTTGAAGCACATCTTCGAGTTTGAGGATCGAGGAGAGCTCGAAGTGAAAGGGAAGGGACGAATGTGCACGTACTTGTTGCGCGGCAAGGTGGCTGACTGATGCGGTACTTCTATCTCGCATATGCCGGGTTTTGTTACCTCTCGTTCATGGCTGTTTTCGCGTACACCATTTGTTTCAACGGAAACTTCTTGGTTTCAAAGAGTGTGGACAGCGGTGTCGAGTCGCCATTGGCGATTGCGATTGCAATCAACCTGGCCCTCTTCGTCCGGTTTGGCTTGCAGCATAGTGTCATGGCGCGACCCGGCTTCAAGAAGCTGGTCAATGCTCGTATCCCCGAGGTCATGGAGCGCAGCAACTACGTGCTGATTGCCTCCCTCGCTTGGGGCGCGCTCCTGCATTTCTTTCGGCCTGTGAATCAAGTGATCTGGGAAGTGAAGGTCCCCTGGATTGTGTATTCGCTTTATGGCCTGTCTTTCGCGGGTTGGGTGATCGTCTTCATCAGCACGCTGTTGCTCGACCACTTCGAGTTCACCGGGATTCGACAAGCCTGGAATCACTTCAAGGGTGCCGAGCCCGATCCGGCGACCTTCAGGACGCCACTTTTCTATCGCTGGGTTCGACACCCGATGGTCCTGGGAATGCTTCTTGGTTTCTGGGCTGCAGCAAGAATGACCCTTGGTCATCTAATCTTCGCCGCGGCGGTGACCACCTATTGTTTGGTTGGAACGATTCTGGAGGAACGGGAGCTGGTGCGCGTCTTTGGGGCCACATACCGCCGGTACCAGAAGCGGGTTCCGATGTTCTTTCCGTTCGCAAGCTTCTCGAGAGGCGAGCCGGAGAGCGAAGAGGCTGAGTAGTATGGGAATCAGTCAGCCGAGCGCTCAGCCTTTTTCGAGAAAGCTCAGCTGGGTCTCGGGCGTAGGCTCGCAGCCGAATTCCTCGATGAGCTGATTGTCGAGCTTATCGGCGCGGGCGATGAGCTCGGCTATTGAGTCGCCCAACTCGTCGTGCTCGCTCTTGGCGAAGACGTCCGACATGTGAACGGTCAGATTCAGGCGGATCGTGTTGCGGACCAGGTCGAAGCAGAAGGGTGCGTGGTCTGGGGACAAGAGGAAACGGAAGAGATCGCCGAGGGCCCGCTTTCCTGGGCGTGCCAGAGGGGATGAGAAACAAACGTGCTCAGAACAACAGCACCAGATCTTGATGAGGGCACTGCCGCTGTGAAAGGACCAGTTCTGTTCGCCATGCCGAGCGAGCACGGGATCGATCTGGGCGCGGCTCAGGGCTCCTTCGACAAAGGCAACGATGGGATGCGGGTCGGGCTGCTCGAAGTGGGAGAGCACGCCGAGCTCATCGAGGTTGGAGCCACAGCTGTCGCAATAGCGCTTGGCAGTTTCGACCAGTACTTCGCAGGCCGGGCATTCCACCCCGAATGGGGCTGTCTGCTCTCGAAAAGCATCGACGAAACGGTGGGCATCGCTCGACGGGATGCCGAAACCGACCAGATCGGCTGAGCGGTGTTTGCAGGTCGTTACGCCAACGACTTGTTGGGCGTCGTCGAGGATTGGCCCGCCGGAGTTGCCTGGGTTGATCGCGGCGTCGGTTTGCAAATAGTACTGATCGCCGAGCAGTTGTCGTGGATGAGACACTACGCCTTCGGTGAGGGACAAAGGTAGCCCTACCGGAAAGCCAAGGATGCTCACGGATTGCTTGGCGCTCAGCTCCCCCGCCTCGGATAGCGGGAGGATGACGAAGGGTAGCGGAGAGGAGACCTCGACGACCGCCAGGTCGCGTCGGGGATTGAGTCGACGCACCTGCCCGACGATGCGCCGTTTGTCGCGCAGCTCCACTGCTACTTTTGTGTAGGGTGCTACCACATGGCAATTGGTCAGCAAGTGGTTTTCGTCGATCAGAAATGCGGTGCCAGTTCCTCCACCGGTGAAGATCTGAAAGACCCCCCAGGACTTGATGTCGAGCTCACTCATGCTTGCTCCTCGCTGGAGTCGTCATCGCTGGCCGTCGCGGCGTCGTCATCGCTGTCGTCGTCCTCATCGAGTGCCGCGATGAGTTGGCGTTGATGCTCGAGCAAGGCTGCTGCGGCTTCACGCCAGGGCTTTCCGTTTGCCAGTGCGAGCCCTTCGAGAAGTCGTTGCTCAATGTCGGGCTGCCAGGAGCAACGGGCCAGCAAGTAATTGTAGGTGCCGATGAGGGCCACGGCCGCGTCCATGTAGCGGCCACCATTGTGGAGCCGCTGGATGGTGTCCATGTAGTTGCCTGGCCCGAGATTGCTCTTGAGCACGCTGGGCGTGCCGTCGGCGAAGGGCGAGAGCGCGTAGCGGCCGTGGCCGAGGCTTGCATCGAGCATCTCAGGCGGTACTGCCCGCATTTCCTTGCTGCACTTCGCCAGGGCTGCCTCGCGTCGCGTCGGGTCGACGTCGGTGTCGTTGAAGGTGTCGGCGGCATCGTTGATGCGACACCAGATGTAGCCGGTGAGCGGCAATAGGTGACGCAGGTGATAGACGGCGTACGCCGTGATCTCGTTGAGGAAGAACATCGAGCGCGTGCGCTGCGCTGCTGTGAGGAGCTCGTCCACCTCGGTCCAGTGATGGTGCCAGATGTCGTGGGCGGTGTCTCGCTCGTCGTCGTCGAGGGGTTCGTGTGGCTCTCGATCGAGGGGTGCGCAGCGGAACTCGGCGACCATCCAATCGTCGAAGGTGTCTGCGTCGAAGGGCATCTGTCGCAACACCTCACGCAGCTTGTGTGGGTGCAAGCGGTTGAGGCGGTCGGAATACTCGAGGAAGACCTCGTCGCCGTTCACGCGGGGTTGGTACAGGCGTCCTGAGCCGCCTACCCGCGAGAGGAGAAAGCGCAGCGTGGCGGTGGTGAGGCTCTCTTCGGTGAGCTTCACCAGACGAACGCGCGCCAACAAGCACCCGTCGCGCAGCTCAACAGACACTCGCGACGATCCTTGGACGAAGGTGAACGCTTGCTCGGCGAGATTCGGCGCCTCGCCGTTGGGAAGCAGGTGCCGCAGCGTCAGAGCGAGAGATTCCTCGTGCCGCCCGTCCTCATGTGCAGCGATGGCGGTTTCGAGCAACTCGTAGTCGGTACGAGCGAAACGATGGAACCTCCGAATGGGTGGGGGACAGGTCAATGAGGTAATGGCCATGATGGACGATTGATGATGCTCCCGCGCTCGGAGTGCCGCAAGGCGTTCTCAAGGCGTTCTGTCGTTCTGTGCGATTAGGTGGGGGACAGTGTGGGTCAGCCGGCCCGCAGCCCGTGTGCGGGTCAACCAGCCCGTGGGTCAACCGGCCCGCAGCCCGTGTGCGGGTCAACCAGCCCGAGGGTCAACCGGCCCGAGGGTATGTGTGGGGTGGGTCAACCAGCCCGAGGGTATGTGTGAGGGTGGGTCAACCAGCCCGAGGGTAAGTGAGATGCTCACGGGTCAACCAGCCCGAGGTAGGTCAACCAGCCCAGCCCGCGAGGTAGGTCAACCAGCCCGAGGGTGGGTCAACCAGCCCGAGGGTAAGTTAGATGGATCATAACGGCACAAGGCTTGTACCGGCGGCAGGCCCGGCAAATGCGCCTGCTGGAGGTCGATTTGCTGAAACTGATCCCGAGCTGGTGGCGGTAGACAAGGGGGCGCAAGGCGGACCGATGCATTGTGGGGCCGCGGCGTCCTCCCAGCGTCGCCCCTGGGCGAAAAATGGGCGGGCGAGGTCGATTCTCTGAAACTGAGTTCAGGGCGGCGGCGATGGACAAAGAGAGATGACAAAACCACGTCCAGTCCACGAAAACCGTTCCTACATGCTGACGCGCCGCTGTTCAGAGC
>CAZRGL010000678.1:0-5520 GCA_964599485.1 uncultured Polyangiaceae bacterium | reverse complement strand
GCCAAGCGCTTCCCATCTACGGTATCGAGGTCAGCTGGGATCTCGACGGCGATGGCGTCGCTGGAACCGGCGACCTGTTCCGCTACGAATACAACGCCGACGTGACCAAGGTGCTCGGCGCCGAGTTTGGTGAGCAGCGGGATGAAATCCCCATCCACGCGTTGACTGGCTACACCGACAGCAGCAACAATCTGGGCTGCACCTTGAGTAAGCGGCGACAAGACAAACTGCCGGCGATGGCCCTCTTGATGGCGTCAATCGCAGCGGTGTTTTGCCTGCGACGGCGCCAGGATCCATGAGCTGGTAATGCGTCTGCGCACAGCGCTAGAGTCCGGCTAGGGAACGCCGAAGACCACCTCGAACGATTGCCCTCGGCGGCACGAGCTTGCGGCGGCGGAGCGGTTCAGGGCTACGGGACGACGCGGATGTGCAAGGTGAGGGGTTTGCCGCGGCGGACAATCTTCACCACGAAGCGCTTCGCCGTGCGCAGCTCACCATAAGCCTTCAGCGCTTTTTCCGGCGAAGTGATGTCCTTGCCGTTGATGGTCTGAATCGAATCGCCGTTCTTGAAGCCCAGCAGTCTGAGAACACTGCTTTGCCTGATGCCATAGAGCCTGATGCCGACGACTTTGCCGTCCTTGGCTTCGGGAACGATGCGCGCCGAGCGCATCAGCTCGGCCTGGTTACGGAGCACTTCGTCGAGCAGCGCCCGTTTGATCTCGAAGTGGGTATCGTCGATGCGCTTGATCTGCTTTTTGAGCGCCTCGAGCTTCTCTTTGTTCAACCGCCCTCGGCGGCTGCGGGGCCGAGGCAAAGAGGACCCGAGCGGACTCGAGGATGGCGGTCGTCGAGCCGATCTGCCGCCAATCCGGGACGAGCGGGTGCGCCGCACGCGGTAGTTGAGCGTGATGACCTCACCACCGCGGCGCACACTCAGCGTGATGGCGCGGGCGGATTTGAGCAGCGGATAAGCCTTGCTCATGGTGCGCCGATCACTCAGCGGCACTCCGTTTACGGCAATGACCTCGTCAGCGACGCGCAGACCAGCTAGCGCGAGCACCGAGCCGGCAGCGGCGCGATTGACCCGATAATTGCCCTCGGCCGTCCGCGTCACAGGCAGCGCGCCATCGAGCGCGAGCAACAGGACCTGAAGCAACGCGTCGTTGTCGACTCGATACGAGGCCTCGCTGCTCGTGGGTGGATCGATCTGAATGTTCGCCAGCGGCATACCCTCGGCCGCCTTGGGCTTTGCCGAGTCGGTTGGCTTGGTCGGGCCCAGCCCTTCGCGCGAGCACGCGCCGCCCACCGCAACCAACACGAAGATGATGGCTCCGAGAGCCAGCCTAGGAGCCAACCAGCAACAACGCATTGGCCCCCCGCACCGCCGAGCGAGACCTACAACCATGGCCATGACGTTAGCTTCGAGAGCGCGATTACGCCACGGTGCGGACCAACGCTCAGCTCATCCGTGATAACGATTAGCTTGGCATCATGAATCAGGGTCAACCCACCCCACCGGTCGAGGTCGGCGACATCATCGCCGGCAAGTACCGCGTCGAGAAGGTGCTCGGGCTCGGCGGAATGGGCGTCGTGGTGGCCGCGACCCACGTGGAGCTACACGAGTTGCGGGCCTTGAAGTTCATGTTGCCCAAGGCCGCAGCCGACCGCAGCACAGCGAAACGCTTCATGCGCGAGGCCCGCGCCGCAGTGCGCCTGAAAAGCGAGCATGTGGCGCGGATCCTCGACATCGGACGTTTGCCCGCCGGTGAGCCCTTCATCGTGATGGAGTACCTCGAGGGCGAGGATCTCAAGACCATCCTCGAAAAGCGCCGCGTGCTGCCAACCGAAACAGCGGTCGACTACATCATGCAGGCGCTCGTGGCGCTGGCCGAAGCCCACGCCCTCGGCATCGTGCACCGCGACGTCAAACCCGCAAACCTATTTGTCTGCGAAGCCGCCGACGGCCGACCTCGCGTCAAAGTCGTCGACTTCGGCATTTCGAAGCTGACGGGGGTACTTGCCGAAGCAGAGTTGGACCCGACGCGCACCGCAGCGATGCTCGGCTCGCCGCACTACATGTCTCCTGAGCAAATGGAGTGCACCCATGACGTCGACGCTCGGAGCGACATCTGGTCCTTGGGCGTGATTCTCTACGAAATGTTGGTCGGCACGGTGCCTTTCGAGGCGCTGTCGATTACCGCTCTGAGTCTTGCCGTGGTGATGCAAGAGCCCGGGGCGCCCTCTGATCTGAGCGAATCGGTTCCCGACGAGCTCGATCGCGTCGTGCTGCGCTGCCTCGCCAAGAAGCCAGGCGACCGCTATGGCAGCGTGGTCGAGCTCGCCGCGGATTTGGCGCCCTTTGGCTCAGACCGATCCAAACAACTGCTCGACATGGTCCGGCGGGTGCACGAAGCCACAGTGCCGCCAATTGGCGACAAGCAAACGGACAAGGGCCAACCTGAGCCCGATCCCGATGATCCCATAATCGAGATCGAGCAAGCCGAGACGACGGCGGCGACGTCCGAAGCTGAGCAAGAGCCCGACTCGGATGTAGCGGCACCCCCCAAGAGCGAACGAAAGCGCACAGGGGGCAAGGGCCGCAAGAAACGAGGCAAGCGTCGGCAAAAAGCGGCAACGCCGCCAACGCTCAGCGAGCCTCCCGAAGACCCCAAGAGCACGCGCGCTTCCTGGGAGCACGAGGATGCTGACGAGCCCAAGCCGCAGGGAGCTTCTCCCGTGCTGTGGGCCACTCTCGCCGCTGTGCTGCTCGCCGCTGTCCTGATCGTGAAAGGAACGCCGGGCCCGAGCTCGGAGCCACGGGTGGAAACGATCGGCCCAGCAGGGCCGGAGGCGCAACCAATCGCTACAGGATCGATCCGCGGTGGGCCGGCCAGTGCGGACGGCCACGTGGCCAGCACGACAGCTGCGACGAGCTCGGCATCGCTGACCACGAGCACAGCCCCCACATCGAGCGCCAGCGCCACAGATGTGGAAGCAGCCAACTCGACCGCTCAGCAAGCAAGCGCGTCTGCGCCATCGGCTGCAAGGGTTCGGACTGAATGGCAGCCGCGCCCGGCCGCCACCGCCAAGCCCAAGACGACCGCAGCGCCTGCTGCCGATCCCTACGATGACTTGGCTCCCAGCCCACCGCCCAAACCGCCGGCTGGTGACCCATACGACGATTGACGGATGGGGCGCTTTTTCTCTTGTAATTACCGACGGCTACGAATCAAGCATAGTAGTATCTATTTTTCCCTTGAAACCCCTCTTTGCTGCCGTCACAATCGGTAACGTGCTGCAGGGTTGGAGCTTGATGCAGAGGACGAAGTCGTGACGGCCGCGCACGTGCTGCCTTTTTCGGCGCTGGTCGGTCAGCATCACCTCAAGCTCGCCCTCGAAATGCTAGCGGTCAACCCACGACTCGGCGGCGTGCTCATCCGTGGCGAAAAAGGCACCGCCAAGAGCACCGCCGCTCGGGGCCTCGCCGAGCTGTTGCCCGCCGTCGATGTGGTGGTGGGCTGCTGCTACGGCTGCTCGATTTGTCGTCCGGCGACCTGGTGTGCAGACTGCAAGCAGCGCCAAGATCTCCAAACGGCAACGCGCCGGCCGAGCTTTGTCACGCTGCCGCTCGGGATCACCGAAGACCAATTGCTTGGGACAATGGACCTCGAGCACGCTTTGACTCAGGGTCAGCGGCGCTTTTCTCCAGGGCTTTTGGCCCAGGTCAACCAGGGTGTCTTGTACGTCGACGAAGTGAATCTGCTCGACGATCACATCGTCGATCTGCTGCTCGATGTAGCAGCCATGGGCGTGAACATCGTGGCGCGGGAGGGTGTCAGCATCAGCCACCCCGCCGAGCTGATGTTGGTCGGAACGATGAACCCGGAGGAAGGCGAGCTGCGCCCCCAACTACTCGATCGCTTCGGGCTCTGCGCCGAGGTCCGCGGGCTAGATGATCCGCAGGCCCGCGCTGAAGTGGTCATGCGGCGCTTGGCGTTCGAGGCCGACCCGGAAGCATTCTGCGCACGCTACGAGGCCGAGCAGAAAGCGGTTGGTGAGCGCATCGTTTCCGCCCGCGCCATGTTGGCCCAGATTCAACCGGAGCGCCGCTGGTGCCTCGCCGCCGCCGAGCTGTCTCTCGAGCTCGGTGCAGACGGTCACCGAGCCGACGTGCTCCTCGTCAAGGCAGCCGCCACCCTCGCGGCGCTGGCGGGTCGCAGCGCAATCTGCGCTGAGGACTTGCAACGGGCGGCGACCGTGGTGCTGCCTCACCGGATCAGGCAGGGCGCCCTCGAGCCGCGTCCCACCGAGGTCCACCAAGAGACCGAGCGACTCAACGCGCGGATCAAGCAGGTCGTCGAACGTGTCGCCGAGTCGTCCGAGGAGAAGGCGAAAAAAAAAAAGGCACTGAGCGCTGAACAACAAATCGACCGATCCGCGATCCACCGACCCTGCCAGGCTGACGATGGTGAAGCCGCCGCTGTCAAGCCGCAGAAGGCTCCTTCGAACAACAGCGGCCTGTTCGCAGCCGGCCTCTGGGGACAAGGTGACGATCTCGTGGAGCCTGACACGGCCGTCGAGCCTGACGACGAACGGCTGCCAGTGCGCTCTTCGCCGGCCCGTACCGGGCGCCGGCGCCGCTCCCGACGACTCCCCAGCGCTACCCCGTTTCGAGGACGACACGTCGGTGCCGTAGCGGCAACGCAGCGGCAGGGCCACCTGCGCGATGTTGCTTGGGAGGCCACCATGCGCAGGGTAGCGCCATTGCAGCCGCGTCGCGCCGCGGGCTCCACCCTGGCCATCAACATCCGTCGTGCCGAGCTACTCGAGAAACGTCGCGTGACACCACCCGAAGAGCTGTTGTTGTTCGTAGTCGACACATCGGGATCGATGGGCGGCAAGCTGACGCGCCTGGCCAAGCAAATGGCTACGGAGCTGCTGCGTGACGCGTACCTGACCCGTGCCTGTGTTTCGATGATCGCCTTTCGTGAGCTCGCCGCCGAGCTACTGATGGGCTCGACCCGCAAGGTGGGGCGGGTACACCAAACGCTCGATGCCCTGCCCTGCGGAGGCACGACGCCCCTGGCTTCAGGTCTGGCCCTCGCCTACCGGACCTTGCGCCAACAGCACCGCCACAGCGGCCACCCTCAGGCAACCATGATTCTGCTCTCTGATGGGCGCGCCAACGTCGGCTCCCGTCCAGGCTACGAAGGTGTGCTGGCAGAGGTCGAACAACAGGCAACGAAGATCGCGTCGCTATCCGACGTCGGTGTCATCCTGATCGACACCACCGAGGAGGGGAAGAATGACCAGGCAGCCAGGCGGCTGGAGGACTGGCTGGGGGCCCGACGCATCGCTTTGGCCCCAATGAGCCGCCGCGGCCGGGATCCGATCAGAGTGCTGCGCGCCGCTGTGAGCGCGCCGCAAAGAGCCCATTAGCCAGGACCCGACAACAGAGCACGGACAGACCACGGCCACAACGAGAACCACTAACACAAATACCACAACCACTACTACTAC
>CAZRGL010000677.1:0-5530 GCA_964599485.1 uncultured Polyangiaceae bacterium | reverse complement strand
GGCGGCGAGACCGCCAACTGCGACCCCGACTGCAGCGGTGCCACATGCGGCGACGGGAATCTCAACGTTACCGCGGGCGAGACCTGCGACGGCGACGGCAAGGGCAACGGCGGCGAGACCTACAAATGCGACACCGACTGCAGCGCGGCGGCCTGCGGTGACGGCATCCTCAACATGACCGCGGGCGAGACATGCGATGGCGATGGCATGGGCAACGGCGGAGAGACCGCCAGTTGCAACAGCGACTGCAGCACGGCCTCCTGCGGCGATGGCGTCGTCAACATGACCGCGGGCGAAGACTGTGACGGCGACGGCAAGGGCAACGGCGGCGAGTCGGTCGATTGCAACGCCGACTGCAGCGCTGCTTCTTGCGGCGATGGCATCATCAACACCACGGCTGGCGAGGATTGTGACGAAGAGGCCGAGACGGCGAGTTGCGACAGCAACTGCACCAAGGCTGAATGTGGCGACGGCACGGTCAACAAAACGGCGGGCGCGGTCTGCGACGACGGCAACATGACCAACAACGACGGCTGTCCAGACGGCGACAACGGCACCTGCAAAGACGCGATCTGCGGTGACGGCTTCGTCAAGCAAAGCAGCATCGAGGAGTGCGACGAGGGCAGCGACAACAGCGACACCGAGGCCGACGCTTGCCGCACCGACTGCACCGATCCGGGCTGCGGCGACGGAGTGATCGACACCGGCGAAGAGTGCGACGACGGCCCCGACAACGGCAAAGGGATGTCTACCTGCTCGGCGACGTGCCAGCCCAAAACGACGATGGGCATGGGCGGCGGCGACACCGGCGGCAGCGGAAGCGGCAACACCGGCACTGGCGCGGGTGGACCCAGACCCACCATCACGGACGAGGGTGGCTGCAGCTGCGGCTTGCCTGGTCGCGAAAGCGGAAGGACGTGGGCAGCACTGCTCGCCATCGCGCTGCTCGGCGGCGCACTCGGCCGCCGACGCCAACGCAGGGCATGAAGCGCTGCCGAATCCGCACGACGCTGGGCGCGCTGCTCGTCATCGCGCTCGGCTGCGGCGGACAGCAGGACGGCGAGGCTACTTCAGGCGAACACCGAGCATGCCCAACTCGGGAATGCCGTTGCCGTCCTTAGTCGACACCGTCTTGCCGTCTTCACTGACCTTGCCCTCAGCAACCTTCGTCCAGCCGCCGTAGGCCGCCCAGTGATCGAAGGTGTTGTAGCCGTTGTAGAAGAACTCGACGCCCGCGCCAGCGGTCCAACCCTCGGTGTTGTCGAAGGTGAGCTTGGGTGCGGGGCAAATCACGGTATTGATGGGCGCGATACCAATCATCAGCTCGAGTTTGAGCGCAGGATCGATGAGTGGGAAATTCCCGTCACCGGGCTTGAAGGTAACCACCCGCAAGCCACGTTCCGAATCCTCGCCGTAGACGAGCGCATCGTACTTGACCGACGCGCCGGCTTCGATGGTGAGGGTCACACCGTTTTGCGTGGCTGCGCTCCCAGGCGCCATCGCCACGCCGTCCGCAAAATCGGGCAGCTTGACGGTCGAAATGGTCCCGAAGTCTGCCGAAGGCTTGCTGGGTAGCTGTCCTGCCATCTTGGCATATTTGCGTCCTGCGCCAACAATCAATGCCACGTCGACGAGCGGTTGGTCAGCCTTGCCTTTGACGTTGAAAGTGCCGTCGGGCTGAGTGTGCCCCGACAGACAGATGTTGGTGCCGCAAACGTCGGTCAAGATGTTGTCCACTGGCGCACCGCCTAGATCCACGACCTTGCCCGTGACGGTGTCGATGATCTCCTCGACACCAGGATGTGCCGGCGTGCTCGGATCGCAAACAGGGCCTTCGCCTCCGCCACTGCTGCTGCTGCTGCTGGTCGTGCCAGGCCCTCCCCCGGTGCCGCTGGAGGTCGTGCCACTGCTCGAGGTGGTCGAGCTCGTCGTTCCGTCGGGATCATCCTCACCGGTCGTGCAAGAAAAAGCGAAAAACGCGGCAAAACCAACAGCACCAATACCAACCGTAAACCTAAAAGCACCAAGCATCATCAGCTCCTAAAGCGAGGGTCCGAGCCAGGAGCGTAGCACATGGGCTCGCTCCGCTCATTCACGCTACGTTCGTACGAAGGTGGGCCACGAAACCGTTCGCCGTAAAACAGGCGAACACCAGCCGCGCCATGGTCATCGAACAGCCATCGGGCACCTCGACGAGCTCACGGCGCTCGAGTTTCTTGCGGTTGATGGTGGTGCCGTTGAGGGATCCCAAGTCGGCGACCTTGAGCTTCCCGGACATGGTGAACGCGCAGTGGCGCGAGGAAACAGTGTACTCGGGGATGACCACATCGCAGTCGCTCTTGCTGCCTACGGTGATGTAGCTGTCCTTGCGCGTGTAGTTGGTGCGGCGAATCAACCACACGCGATCGATCAACGATTGGACCGGGATGTACTCGGTCGTTCCCTTCATCGCATGGGTATGGCGCGGATCTTCTTTCTGAGCGGCCAGCTCACCGATCAGACCCACACCGACCAAGGCGGGCGCACCATACTCATCCCGAAAACGCCTCGCGCCTAGGGTGCGAAGCGTCTCGGCGAACTCGCGCAAAAACCGGGGCTCCCTGGCCACGGTCCGAGGGTAGCGCAAGAGGGGCGACGGTGGCGAGAGTGCTCACACGATGCCACCCCCATCAAGGGCGTCGAATCACACCGAGCTCGTTGAGGAAACGGCCGATACGCCGGAACTTTTCGCCACGACCGAGCTGCAACAAATGCCCGCCGGGCCAGGTCTCGAGGGGGGCATCAAAGTGAGCAGCCAAACGGCGCGCATGGGCCAAGGGCGTGATCCGGTCGGCCTCAGCAGCGACGATCAGCATCCGCCGCGCCTCGACCACGGGCTTTCGGTGAAGCGGACTGACCACCCGATGCACCTCGTCGAGTAGCGCGTGCTCGACCGACGCCTCCTGCTCATTGCTGCCGAGCCGCCCTTGGTCGCGTGCAAAATCAGCCAACGAGGTGAGGGGAATGACTGGTGTGACGAACGCCAGCTCCGACTCGAGTGTGGCCGCCAACGAGGCCGTGTAGCCGCCTAGGCTCATCCCCATCAATCCGATCTCGGGGTGGCCACGTTCGCGCAGCCAAGCGACCAGATCGCGCAGATCACCCATCGCTTGTCGGAAACCTTCGTTGCTCAAGCGAGGATCGCTACCCGGGAAAGGCGGCGGGCCGGCCCGATCCCGAATCGCGCGCACACCATGAAAAGGCAGGACAAATACCGCCAAGTCCAAGCCGATACGATAGAGCCAGCGGACGGGCCACATGCGCTCCTCGACGCCGTATTGGCCCCCCATGTATCCGTGGATCAGAATGGCCACTGGGCGCGGCTCGGCGTGCAAAGACAAGCGCGCCCCAGCCTCGCGATTTTCGATCTTGCTCTCATAGCGCTCGCGCATTTCCGGGAGAAACGCCTCGTACCGGCTGGCCCACCGCAGATCACACAACCGGCCCCCACCCGACAATGTGCGTACTTGTTGCCAGCGCGGCTCGATGGCGCGAGGCCCACGGAAGAACGCGTTGTCACTGCTGACCGTCGTGTAACGCTGAGCCAGCTTGCCGAGGGCATCGACCCGCTGCTCATGGCTGAGTGATTCGGCTCGGTTGCCTTTGCGACGACGAGCGGATTGGGCGTAAGCGGCCCGAGTCGCCACCTGATCCACAGCCGCCGCCACCCCACCAATCAGAGCTTTTTTTGTGCGTTTCAGCACCCATGCAGGGTAGATGAGCCAAGCGCTGTTCGCCACGGTGCTGCTTCATTCCGCAAACGACGCTGCGCGAACGCCAACAGGGCGAGCGGCATTGAGGTATGCTGCGCCCGTCATGACCGCCCGAATCGCAAGCGCATACGCTCTGAGCTCTTCCATTTTGCTTCTCGCTGCGACCAGCTGCGAGAAGCGACCATCGCTCGAAGAGCGCGTGCTCGGCAAGGACACCTCTTCGGCTGCCAGCGCCTCGACGACCAGCAGCTCCCGCCCAAAGCCGAAGCCCACTGCCAAACCGCGCAAGATGCCGCCCCGGCCCGTTCCCGTTGGCTCCCATGGTCCAGTTCAGCCGAGCGACCCGCCTCAATTGCAGATGATGGCGATTCAATACACCCTGGCCATGCTGGCTCCACAACCGAGCGACCCATCACCTGATAAAGCTGCAATCGACGCCATCGCCAAGAAGATTGGGGTCGGTGGTGTCAGCGCCTTCGGCGAAAAAGGACACCGGCTGCTGACCATCAACATGAAGAGGGCATGCAAGCCCGACACGCCCAAGCAAATGGCGCAGACCCGAGGCGGCGTCTCGCTCGAGGGTTTGCACAAGCTCGGCGTGAACGTCATCAAATGCCACGGCAACAAGTGGGCTTGTCACCAGTCCACCCGCAACCCCAAAGACGTACTCTGTCACGCCGCGCCTCGTCGCCGCTGAGCAACCGTCAGCACTTGGCCATTGCCGAATCGGTCACGGACAGCTCGAGCTGAGCACAGCGATCCGCTTGTGGGCCTCGGCAACCCGCGCGGCGTAGCGACGTGAGGGCTTCGAGCCGACAAACGTGCGGTAGGCTTCGACCGCGGTGCGACAGGCGCCGAGCTTGTCGTAACATACGGCGATGTGCCACTTCGGCGCCGCGCCCGGAAAGAGCCGATTTGCCTCGCGAAAGAAGGGAATTGCCTTTCTGAAGCGGCCGGACTTGAAGGCCACCAGGCCGCGCTTGTAGGCGGCTTTGGCGCGAGCTTTGATTGCTAACGGCCGAGCAGGAGGGGGAGGTCGCTCGGGCTTGGGCGGGGCCCGCCTACGGGCCACAGGCTCCAGCTCTTCGTAGTCGCCACGAGCAACCTCAACCTCTACCACAGGCCCAGGTCCAACCCCCGATGGGGTGGGACCACAAGCCAGGCCCAACAGCGCCAACACCAGTACAGATCGGGCGCCCATGAAGGCGATGCGCTCGATCCGAATCGGATGAGGACGCATTGCTCACTTCGGGACGGGCGGTACCACCACCTCGTTGATGGGCAGAACGCTAGCGCCTGCCGGGTACGCGTAGGACACGTAGGTGGTACTCGGAACAGCACTTGGTGTTCCCCACCCCCAAACCGTCACGCCGAAGGGCGCGTCGCTCCACATCTCTTGCCGGCCATTAGAGCAGCCGCCGACGTCCTGGAAGTTGCCTGTCACGAGATCGACACGGGTGTATTCGTAGTCGCCGATCGCTTGCCAATTGCCCAGCGCCCCGCTGCACTTGAGATGCACATCGACGAAGTTGTTGCTGACGGTGGACTTGCGGCGCACCACAACCAGGTTCGTTTCCGAATAGGTGGGATCGGTGAAGAAGATGTACTTGTCCATGAACTGCTCAATCGGCACGATGTTCACCCATTCGGGATCACCTTCGCCGCCGAAGCTGCCGATGTGTTGGGCGCCCGTCATGTACTGCGCGATGTAGAACGGGTGCTCGGCGTCCTGGCTCTTGACCACAAATGGGCCCGCGTGATTGAACTCGAATACGTCG
>CAZRGL010000676.1:0-5532 GCA_964599485.1 uncultured Polyangiaceae bacterium | reverse complement strand
CATGAGCCCGCTGGCCCAGAGCAGACCTGCGCCTCCCCGAATCTGGTCGAAAAGAGAGCCGCGCTTGCGCACGAGTTCCCGTCTAGCGGCGACGGCGTCGCATGGCCACACCGATCATACCGAGGCCGAATAACAGCCAGGCGCCTCGGGGCTGCTGGCCCGCACCCGGCAACCGACAACCACAACTGCTTTCCGCGCTGGTCTTGGGCTTGGGTGCTGGCCCGCCGCCGCCCTGCTCTCCACCGCCAGCGCCACCCGTTGCCGTGCCGCCACTGCCACCACCACCTTCAGGGGCACCGCCATCGGGCTCGACGCATACACCCTCAAAGCAGATCTTGCCGTCGAAACAGGTCACTCCGTCACAGCGGTGATCCTCACATTTGCCCGTCTCCGGATTACAGTCCCACCCTTCTTCGCAGGTCACATCAGAGCAAAGCGGTACGCAACCCAGCGGATCGACGCACTTCTGCCCAACCGGACAGACCACGCCAGGATGGCAGAAGTCGAGACACATTCCGGACTGGCCATCGCAGAACTTGTTCGCCGGGCAGACCACGCCCTTGCAGGGCGGATCGACGCAGAGGTTGGTGTTGCCCTTGTCGCAGACCGTACCGACCAAGTCCTTGCAACCAATATCGTCTTTGTAGCACTCGCAAGGAGCCACACAGGTACCGTCCTTACACAGCTGCGGAGCCGGACATTGCACGCCCTGGCAGGGATCGATGCACTTGCCGTCCTGACAGATTTGCTGACCCGGGCAGACGACGTCCTTGCACGCGGGCACGCATTGGCCATCCTCGTTGCACACCGAGCCAGGCGGACAGCCGCCCACCGAGCAGTCGTCAGGCACACAGAGCTTGCCCTTTTCGGTGTTCTGGCACGTCGAGCCCTTGGGACAGGAAGCGTTCTCGTCCAAACAGGTATCCAGACAGATGCTGTCGTAACAAATCAGCGGACTGGTGCAGCTACCCGGCTGGCCATCGCAGTTGACGTCGAGCGAGTCGCATGGCTCCGGCGCAGCTGGGTTGATACCAGGATCGGTATCGTCGCAATCGCATGGCAGTGGTGCGCCAGGGCAGTTGCAGTCGACATAGTGGTCACCGTCCGCGTCGGGACACACGCCCGCGCCGCTCTCGGTCAGACCTGCCACAGCGTCGAGCTCAGACTCGGAAGAGTCGAACGCGCACTCGGGAAAGTCGAGCCCATCGTTGCCCGAAATGATCGCCGCATAGCGGAAGGTGATTCCGCAGGGCAAGGAGAAGACCTGGACGAACGAGTCCTCCTCGACGGAGTACTGCGCAGTGTCGCCGCATCCGGCGTGGCCAACTGGATCGGGCGGCCGCATTTCGATCCAACCCTTGGTGAAGATCTTGCTGAGCACGGCGCGATTCCATTTGCCGGGATCGACGCCGTCGTTGATGGGATCGGTGATGCGCTCTTTCGAAAACGGGTCGTCGGTCAAGTAGACGGTGTATTCGAGCGACTCGCAGGGCTGCGGCCCGTGGTCGTTCTCAGCGAAGATCACAACCTTGTTCGAGGGCCCGCCGAGATCGAAGACCAAGCCTTCCCATGGGAAGTAATGTCCGGTGACGCCATCGGTGACATTCGCCCCCCAATTGGGGCAATCACCATTCATGTTGTGGTCGATCAGCCGGTACGGATGCCCCCACAAACGGTCGAGCGCATTGACGCAGTTTTGCACGTTGGTGAACAGCTTGGGCTTGCTCTCGCAGCTGTATTGGCCGGCGCAGTCGTAAGGCGGTTGAGAGATGCCGCAATTGCAGGCAGCGTTGGCCGTGGTGCAGTTGGGCCAGTTGTTGAACAACTTGCCGAAGGTCGGCAACTCGGGCCCCGTCTTGTTGTTGACGTCTTTGAAGATGTCGTTGACCACACCACCATTGGCTTGGATGGCGTTGATGCAAGCCTGGGTAGAAGCCGGTGGATTGGAGTCGCAGACACCGGTCGCTGCTTGCACCACTTGACCAATGGGCTCGCCGGCGTCGGGCGCCTCGAGAGGTGTTTCGCTGGCACAAGAGCCGACACCCATACCGCTGAGCGCCAACAGGCCACCGCCCATCAGTGCACATACCAGAGCTCTGATTCGCATCGCGATCCCCTTTGCAACAACTTGTTAGTGTACGACCACTGCAGGATGTTCGAAAGGGAGCTGATGTGGGGTCATGTCGTCCGGCAGCAGCGATTGACCCCACCGTCCTCGGAAGGCACGCTCTATCGATCATGAAGCGAAGCGTGTTGTCGTCCTTGTTGGGTGTCGTTGCAGCGAGCGCAGCCTGCACGACGACGCCAGAGCCAACCGCCTCGCTCGACACGCCCAAGGCGGTCGAGGCTCGCTTGCGGACCACCCTTGAGGCGCTCGCGGCCTTCGGCGAGAAGCGCGCCGGCACTCCAGAAGGTATTCAAGCCGGTGCGTACGTTGCCAAGCGGTTCGAGCAAATTGGGCTCGAGCAAGTGCGTTTCGAAGCGTTCACCTTTCCATCATTTGACTTGAAATCGTCGAGCCTGACGGTCCTTGTCGAGGGCAAAGAGCTGACGATGCAGCACGAGACCTTCGCCTATTCGGGCACGGGCAAGGTCGACGCAGCGCTAGTCGACCTCGGTTTTGGCTACCCAGCGGACTACGAGGGCAAGGATGTCACGGGCAAGGTCGTGCTGGTCGAGCGCGATTCGAAGTTCCACCGCTCTTCGCAGTATCGGCTGGTGGTCGAACATGGCGGCGTCGCCATGCTCTACATCAGCACCAGCCCCGACAACTTGATCCAAGTGGGCACCGTTGCTGAGCCTGAGGACGGCATTGGCTCGGTGCCAGCCATTACCGTCGGCGCCGACGACGGCGCGGCCATCGTCTCGGCGTTGGCATCGGCCAAGAACGTCACAGCGAAGATCGAGGTCGAGGCCACGGTAAGCGCCGCGAGCGGGCGAAACGTGGTTGGCGAGCTGCCGGGCGATAGCAACGAAGCGCCATACCTGGTGCTCGGCGCACATTACGACACCTGGATGACAGGCTCGGCAGACAACAGTACCGGCGTCGCTACCCTACTCGAGACCGCCCGGGCCATGGCGGCAAGCACCAACCGGCGCCACCGGCTGGTCTTCGTCGCTTACGACGGCGAAGAGCTGGGCTTGTTCGGGGGCTACGACTTCTTGCGCAAGCACGTGGTGGTGGGCAAAGAACCGATGCTCGGCTTCATCAACTTCGAGATGCCCGGCGCGGGGCCCAGCGGACTACGGGCCTTGGCGCACACCAACGGCAGCCCCATCGACGAGGCCTTGCGGGCTGCTGAGCTGCACGGCTTGTACAATCTCTACGTCGGCATGGAGCTGGTGCCAGCTATGTTCGGCGGCGTCATCCCAACTGACATCCAGGGCATGTATTGGGGCGGCCTTCAAGGGATGAGCACGGCCTGCGACTCGGTCTATTACCACACCCCAGAAGACACCATCGACAAGCTCGATCTGGTCTTCTTGAGCGAGGTCGCGATTGCGTTCGGGCAATCGCTCACGAAGCTCGACGAATCAGCACCGGACAGCTTTGCCGTGCACGACACCGAGCTGTGGAAGCTCGAAGTGAGCACCGAGCAAGTGGCCGACGGGCTCAAGGTCGATTTGCTAGCGATCGACGCGAACGGCACGCCCCAACCCAACGCCAGCGTGCGCGCATCGCTGGTCGTCGACGACTTCACCCGCGCCCACCTCGAAGAAACCCAATGCGACGAGACCGGCAAGACGCAGCTGACCATTCCCGCCGCCGCGCTCTCGCAAGGCAACTCGGGCCGCTGGCTGCACTTGATGGCCGGCAAGACCTACCCGTTGGTCGAGCAGATCGTCGCCCTGCCCTGACCATCGTGTACGATACGCTCTACGATGCACCGTGACCGGTTGGCATTGGTGGGGGCGCTGGGCTGGCTGGCCATCATGATGTGGACGGCCTGTGGCGCCCGTTCTCAGCTCGACGAGGGCCGGCTGCCCGCTCCGGGTGTGGGCGGTAGCATGCCCACACAAGAGGCGGGCTCGGCTGGTAGCCCGCCTGAGCAAGGAGGCGGCGGGACCGAGGTCATCGACGCCGGCCCAGACGTTCCCGTCGAAGGGCCAGAGGATCCTTGCGCCGATCCAGACGCGACCAACATCTACCTGGTGACCAAAACCATGAAGATGTACTCGTGGCATCCGCAGAGCCTGAAGCTCGAGTACCGCGGACTGCTCGAATGCCCTGCCGACAACGCCACTCCTTTTTCGATGGCGGTTACGCGTGGAGGCACCGCTTACGTCATCTACAACAACGGCACGCTCTGGCAGGTCGACATCACAGACGCCTCTTGCACCGCGACCAGTTATCAGCCCAATCAGCACGGCATCGAGGGCTTTGGTATGGGCTTCGCCCTCAACGACGACGGCGTCACCGAACGCTTGTTCATAGCCGGCACCCAAGATTCGGAGCCCAACAGGACTTTGGGCTGGATTGACTTGGACACCTTCACGCTGCAGCTCGTCGACAAGCTCAGCGGCGCGCCGGCATATCGGGCCGAAATCACCGCCGACCAACAACAACTCTTTGGCTTCTTGGTCGATCAGCAGGGCGCTGGAACCCTTGCCAAGCTGGACAAAGAGACCGCCGTGCTCAGCGAGATGAAGCCGATCCCCATCGAAGCAGCAATCGGTGCCTTCCATTTCGCGTTTTGGGGCGGCGACTTCTACATCTTCACGACCGCGGGCGGATTGCCCACGACATCGATTCATCGCTTCGTGCCCGCTACCGAGGAGCTGACTCAAGTCGCCCTGATAGGCGAGCCTGTCGTCGGAGCCGGCGTGTCGACCTGCGCTCCGCAATAGACGTCCCTCTGCGGGCTGCAATTGGCAGTCAGAGCGTGCAGCGCGCCATGAAGGGACTGTGCAAGCCGCCAAGGTACAAGCTTCCGCCGTGCTCTTCGACGCTGGTCACGTTGATGATGTTGCTGCCGCGACTATCGTGCCGGCTCTCGATGATCCTGCCGCCGCCGTCGAGCGCTAGCACCAAGCCGTAGGGCGCGGGCTTGGGCCACATGAAACGGGGGAGCTTTGCCAACAACCGCTTGGCATTAGGTCGCGGCGAGAGCCAATCTGCTGCTTTATTTCGCACGGTGTAGAGGGCCATCCAATAGCGCCCTTTCGAGCCAGTCGAAATTCCGTCGGGAAAGCCGGGCAATCCCTCGACGAACAGCTCGACCTTGCCGGCCCTGGGGCCGCGCAGCCAATAGCGCTGCACGCGGTAGCGGTAGGTTTCGACCACCAGGACGAAATCGCCATTGGCGCGACGGCTACACCGTTTGCAAAGTAGAGCTCATCGAGCAGCTGCTCGGTCTTGCTGGTCTTGGGATCGTAGCGCAGCAGTCGACCGTAGGGACGGCTCTCGAGCATGTCGAACAAGTACTGCTTGGCGCCGAACTTGCTGCTCGCATCCGAAAAGTAGATCCGGCCGTCGGGCGCGACGTCGACATCATCGGTGAAACCGAAGGGCACACCATCGACACCGGTAGT
>CAZRGL010000675.1:0-5532 GCA_964599485.1 uncultured Polyangiaceae bacterium | reverse complement strand
GTCACAAACAAGTTGGCATGACGGCTGCAGATCTACACGGCAACAACAACGCACGCCCGCCAACGAGGAGAACATGAACACGAAGCGCCGCGCCGCTCAGTTCCTTGCTGCAACCACCCTGTCCGCATCGAGCCCTACTGCGTTGACCTCGCTGTGTTGCCTTGCCCGTGCGGCATCATGCCAGTGGCTGACGAGGTTGCTGGGGCAGCGGTGTTGGTTTTGCCCGACTTCGACTTGGTAGTCGCGTTCGAGCACGGCGACGTAATTGCGTTTGAACCGATCGCTTCGCTGGACACCGTCGACAGCCATGCCGGCCAGGCTGCGGTCTCGCACCTGACCGGCGCTCTGTTCCCCAACGACTGGCAGATGTGGCCCTTGGACACCGGCGAGCCCGTCAAGCCAACGAACCAGTTCAACCCCTTCGTCTCCAGCCACTCGATCACCGACTTGGAGCGAAACGAAGTGGGCTTCGCCTTGTCGTGGTGGAACTGGACCGCCCTGCCTACTGCTCCAGCCGGTTTCGTCATTACCGAGCCGCCGTTCAGCGCGACGTCGCAGGGTGTGTCCTATGGCGCGATCAACTTGGTGAACGACGAGCAGATCGTCTCCATGAGCTACGCGAGGGGCGCGTTCCAGTTGGCCGTCATTGGCAACAACGCGCTCGCGAGATAGTCTGGCAGCAAGCGTCTTCTCCATGCAATTCTGGCCCCGAGGCAGCATAGAAAGAGCCGACTACCTGACGGAGTAGCGCCTCAGCCTCCTGCTCTACCGCTCCGGTCGTAAGCGCTACGGACTCGCAAGCGCCCGTGCAGGCGCAGCTTGGTCAGGTGCCCACGCCTTTCAGATCTCTGTCAGCTCAGCTCGGCAGAGAGGTGAATCACATCGCGGTCGGGTCCGTGGCTGGATTGACGCTGGCCGCACACCCAGCGGGCACCAACTGGTGCATCGAGGTAGCCTCCCTCCTCTGGCACATCACCCCCCAGCATGCACGCCGCATTAGCTAGCAGAAACAGCGCCGTGTCCTGAGGGTCTTGCGCATCGGTGATCGTCTCGAGATCGGGGAGCTGGAACGCCGCCATGCCGAGCGTATCCAGCAGCAGCTTCGTCGAGCCATCGAGCGGGAACGACCACAAGTTGACGGCGCCGGCGGAGGCGGCTCTCAGTAGCCATTGCTCGTCCGGCATGTCCTCGTGCTCGGCGCGCATTCGCGCTGGATCAGTCAGACACTCAGAGCTCGGCCAATACAGTGCCGAAGGCTCCACGATTTCAATCAGCGCATAGAGCACGTCCATCAGCAGGCGGAGCTTGGGCACCGGGGATGGGTCGACGGAGACGATGTTGACGCTCAGACCGGCAGTGTCGACTTCGATGCTATCCTCTTGCCAGTCTCTACAATGCTCGACGGCTGGTCCGAGCTTGCACCCGTCGAGCTCGGCCCTCTGTACGAATGCAGCGATGGCCGACTCCGGCTCGAACCGTTCGCCAGGCGGCTCGCGAAGCAACAGTCCCCCTTCCACCTCGTCCACCAGCAGCCGCGGCAGATGGCGACGTAGCAACTTCTTCAGCGTCCCGTAGGTCACATCGATCGGGCTTGTCGACAGTAGATGCGCGCGAGGTCCGCCCACCTTGTCGAGGAGCACGTCGGCCCTGCCGAGAAGTCGCTTACTCCGATCCGCCAGGTCCTGTGCCGAGTCTGACTCGTCGAAGTCTGGCTCATCGAAGTCGTCCGGCTCTTCGCCTGCCCGACCAATACGGGTCGCGTAAATTACCAGGCCCGCGCCGACGACGGCTGCGACGAAGGCTACACGGTAGAGCTGTTCGACCAGCAACCAGCACGACAGCGCTAGGATGGCGACACCGAGCAAGCGGCACAGCATGCGGTCGCGGTTTCGTGCTCGCACGATGCGCTGCTCGAATGCGTCAATCTCATTGGGCTCTGTCATGGCGATCAGCTAATCATACGATCGTATTCCAGTAACCTTCCCTGCGAGATCAATCGCCTGCTGCGCCGCGCTCGATCAGAAGGGAGATCGCCCGCCGCGTCTGCGTGGGCAACGCCGGGCGCGCAAGACATCGTGATAAGCACAGCGTCATGAAGACCGGTTCGTGTAAGGGCCTCTGTTCCTTGTTCAGTTCGTCGTTCCCAACGGGATGACCGTTGGTCGCGGCAGCACGATCGACTGGGCACTCCCTCGTCGTTCGGAGCTGCCGAGGTGGATACTACTTTGAGGGGAGCTGTACTTTGTCTGATTCTTCGACCGCGTCCTGTTGAGCGTCCTCGTCGAGCCACGTCCAGCTCTCGAGTGCGCGGGCCATGTTCGGCTCGGCGGGTTCGCAAAAACCCGCCGATGTGATGAGGTCGCCTTTGAGCATGAGGAAGAAACCTTCAGGTTTTTCGTTTGGCGCGGGCAGGAGCGTGGCGCAGGTATCCGAGTCGGGCATGACGGCCCTGAGGTGGTTGCTGCCTACCCGCAACCGAAAGACCTGTCCGAAGTAGGACCACTTGCTCTTGCCGAGCTTGAGGCGCCGGCCCGCCCAGCTGCGGGGTGCACAGGCCGCTCGCTCATCGAGAAGCAGATTGAGCTGCTGCGGGCCATGGTCCGGGCTCTGGTATCCGGTGATGCTCAACTTCACGCGGTCATGCTCGAAGACGATCCGCTCCTCGTACCGGCCCAGCTTCATTCCGTCGGCGAAAAGGGAGAATGCAAAGGCGGGCAGGCCACATCCAAGCAGCTCCATTCGGGTGAACCTCGCCGTGCCTTCGACAAGAGGGCGCCCTGGGGTTACCCGGAGCAGCTTGCTGATCTTCGTGCGTTGCACGGGGGAGCTTGCTTTGGCCACAGGCCAGAGGACCATCGGTTTCGCTCGAACCACCATCTTGCTGGCTTTGAACACGTCGTCGTAGAACTTGATGACGAGCTGTTCCGGCGAGCTCGCGGGGCTCTCAACAAGAATCTGGTCCCCATTCGTGAGCGCATCGCCATTCTCGGTGGCCGGTGCGTGGTTCACCCTCGTAAGCTCGAGTGCTGCAGTGGTCGCGACGAACACCCAGCGATTGCCGCGCATCAGCAGCCGTGCGTGTTGTTTGCGCAAGGCTTCGTGGTGAACGACGAGGTCGCAACCGGGCCCGGAGCCGAGCACGTATTGCTTACGCTCATCGAGCGCAATTCTGCGCCCGGCCTGCTCGCCATCGCATATTTCGATGTGCGCACGGCTCAGAGTGCGCGGCGTATTTCCGAGCGCGAAGGTGCGCATGAGCTGCCCGATGCACTGGCTTGCGTAGGGATCGACCGCTGGACTGGTGAACGACACCAGCAGGCCGCTGCGGTTGTTAGCGGGGACCCAAACCACTGTAGTGAACAACCCTCGCTGCCACGCGACCCGGACCGCGTGGCACTGTCCGCCTGCCAGCGGTTGCCAGCCGAACTGGTCGCCATCTTCCCACGATGACAGCTGGAGCTTGCTCAGCGCGACCTCTTGCGCGTCGCCGACGCGCTCTTCGACGAGCGCCATTAGTCCTTTACCGTCGAGCTGACCGGCAACGCCTTCGACTACCGCTCGCTCTGGTCCCGGCGGCCGCGTCTTGACAACTGCGAGATGACTACGGCGCCAGGCTGCAACCAATCCGGTCGAGACGAGATCGAAACAGAAATCCACCGGCCCGATTCCGCGCCGCTGAGCCTCTTGGGCCGAGACTATTACGACATCGCTCTTGATCACTTCGTCGACTTCCGGAGTCTGTACAGCTGCCCACGGCGCTACGTCACGAACCCACTCCGCCCCATCGAAAAACCGCAGCAGCCCTCCGCCGATCCAACGCAGCGTGTCGCCACTCTCCAGGTTGGTGGCCCGACCGAGCTGTTCGCCACGTAGATCGACCTCAGTCGTGAAGCCCGACACGCGCCATTTACCGTCGTGGTGCTCCACCTTTGCGAGCTTCGCTGGTGAGCCCTCGGCTTCGACGACGATGTCCGCATCTGGTCCCGCACCGATCAGGTAAACGCCCCGCGATCGCAGCAAACGAGTCACTCGAGGTGCTTGTACCTCGTCCACGTGGTAGCGCAGCTGTGCCATCCCCCCGGTTCCTCGTCTTCCAGTATACGAAGACCGCTGTGACCCATGAACCCGTTTTCACTCGCACTCGACTGCTGTGAAAGCCACAAGAATCGCGTCGTCTTCGGTGGTCGGGTTGTCGCGCTCGGGCCAGGCTACTCCTTGTCGAGAGCCTTAAGGCTGGAGTTTGGCGATGAACACGTCGGTCAGGCCCATACTCTTGAGCGTGATGGGGAAGTCCACCTCGCCAGTGAAGTCGCCCGCCCAGAAGATGTTGTTGTTGCCGTCGACAGTCACCGAAGCGAACTGTTGCAGTGACGAGTCGCCGAAGCGATGGCTCCACAAGGCCCCACCATCAACGCCCTTGAGCTTGGCAATGTAATGGTCGAGGTCGCCTTTGCTGGTGTGGGTGGTGTTGCCAAACTTGATGGTGCTTTCAAAATCGCCACATATCACCACGTCGTCAGCGCCGTCGACGACCACGCTGCGGCCGTACTGACCGGCCACGTTGTCACCGAATCCGACTCGCCACAATTCGGCGAAGTTGTTGTCGAGCTTGGCGACGAAAACGTCGAACATTGCGTTGTTGGCGCTGTTGAGCGCACCGCCGCCAAAGTCGAGGCTTCCTTGGAACGAGCCGACCACCGCGAGGTTGCCGCCGGAGTCCGTGTCGATGCCGAGGCCAACGATTTCACTGCTGCCATCGCCGTAGGTGCTCGCTCCCGTCGGAGCTCCCTGCGCGTCGAGCCGAAGCAGCATCAAATCGGCCCCGGCGCTATTGACTACTTGACCCTTGCCAAAGTCGACCGTGCCGTAGAAGTAGCCGGTTGCCAGGACCCCGTCCGTCGCAGTGACAGCAATGCCGTAGATGTCTTGGTTGGCGCCATCTTGCGTCCACCCTTGGGTCCATAGCACCGCGCCGTTGGACTCATCGAGCTTGGCGACGATCGCGTCCTTGTGCGTTCCAACGTCATACAAGATATGACCGCCCATCAGGATGTCCTTCTTGGAGTCGACCTCCAAGTCCCACGGGATCACCTCATCGTTAGGCGTGGGGCCATCGTAAGCGACCGCCCAAACTTCATTGCCATTGGCGCCGTCGAGCTTGGCCACGAACATGGCCACCCCCTGTGTTTCCAAAGCGCCGCCGCCGAAGTTGATCTTTCCCTGAAACCGGCCCGCAACGATGACGTCATCGCCTTGGTCGACAGTGACTGCGTAGGCAACCTGCCCAGTCGCGTCGCCGTATCTTTTCGCCCACAGGAAGTTGCCGTTGGTATCCAGTTTGGCCACGTAGGCGTCGTAGCCACCTTGGCTGATCAAGTTGCCGTTGCCGAAGTCGATGTTGCCTTGAAAACCGCCCACCATGACGACGTTGCCTAGTGAGTCCGTGGCAACCTCGCCGCGTACGTATTCGTTGGCCTACCCCTAGCGCATCGCCCCCACCAACGTGGCATTGAGAATGGGGCCAACCCCACC
>CAZRGL010000674.1:4833-5552 GCA_964599485.1 uncultured Polyangiaceae bacterium | reverse complement strand
GTCGAGCTCGCTACGAGTGGTCGTAGCCAGATCGGCGAAGCAAGCCAACGGGCCACGTAGCTCGTGTCCGAGCTGACCATCTGCGCCGAGCAACAGGACCCTCATCACCGCGCGTGATGGTCCCGCTCCGCCTGGGTACTTTGCAAGACAAAAAGCGGACGTGTCTTCGGGAGCCGGGTGTGGTTAAGTCGCCCTATGACCGCTCCGCTGCACCAGCGTCTGAGGATGGTGGCTGAGAACCTTCAGCAGACCTTCATCGGCAAGGACGAGATCATCCGCTTGATGGGCGTTGCGGTAGTTGCCGGCGAGCATTGTGTGCTGCTGGGGCCCCCAGGCACTGCGAAGAGCGCCCTGATACGAACATTGTCGCAGCTGCTTCAGGCGAACTACTTCGAGTACTTGCTCACTCGTTTCACCGAGCCCAACGAGATCTTCGGGCCCGTGGACATCGGCGCTTTTCGCGAAGGGGTGTACCGCCGCAACACGAAGGGCATGTTGCCTGAGGCAGAGGTCGTCTTCCTCGACGAAATATTCAAGAGCAACAGCGCGATTCTCAACGCACTGTTGACCCTGCTCAACGAGAGAAAATTCGTCAGTGGCGGTGAGGTCATCGAGTGTCCGCTCATCAGCGTGTTCGGCGCCTCCAACGAAGTGCCTACCGACGAAACCCTCGGGGCGATCTTCGACCGTTTCCTGTTGCGGGTTCAGTCTGACAACCT
>CAZRGL010000674.1:0-4823 GCA_964599485.1 uncultured Polyangiaceae bacterium | reverse complement strand
CGATGCGTACCACTTCAACGAGTTGCTGATGCGCGGCATCGACTGGGAGGTGCGCCAGCTGGAACGCAAGCCCCTGCAGCCGCTGGTGGCTGCGCACGAGCTGATTGCCTTGCGTCGTGAATTTGGCAGGCAGATGAACTTCTCGGATGAGTTCTTGTCGACCTACAAGGGCTTGGTCTTCCAGATCCGCGCTGAGGGGATCAGCTTGTCTGACCGTCGCCTGATCAAGTTGCTCAAGTTGTTTGCTGCGAGCGCATATCTCGACGGCCGCCAGCAGGCTGACACCAGCGACTTCTTCATCCTCAAGCACATTTGGAACAACCACGATCAAGCTGCGCTGCTCGATGCGATTGTCCAGCCGGTGCTCGATGCTTTCTACCGCGAGCACCCGGACCGTCGCCGCGTCGGGGCGGTCGGTGTCGGCGTCGAAGCACTCGAGGGTGAGGTCGACCGCATACGCCAAGTCATCACTGGCGGGGCAGCTTTGGGTGACGTGCAGCTGTTCAGCCAGCTCAAGGCGCTTGGCGAAATCAAAAGTGCGTTGTCGACGATCAACGGCGACCGCGCCCGGGCCCTCGAGACCCGCGTCGACCAGTTGCTCGAGGCGTCGTTCCAGAGCGGTCGTTTCGCGCAGCTCTAGTGCCCTGAGCGGCGCTGCCAGGAGCACCCGCTTTGGCGGCCTTGCGTTTGCCCCCACGTTTGCGGGCGTGCTTGTCGGCCCGCGCTTTGCTGCTGCGGGCCATCGCTTTGACCTGAATCGACTGTAGCTTGCGTTGGGCGCGAACCCGCTTGGGCACACCGTAGCTGCGCTTCAGCTTGCGCAGCTCGTCCACGTTGAGTAGCCGCCACTGACCAGGACGAAGTCCCTCGGCGTCAATACCTGCGAAGGAGAGCCGCGCCAGTCTCATGGCCACGAAGCCGCGTGCGGCGGCCATGCGACGAATCTGTTGGTTTCGGCCCTCCCGTAGCTGCAGCGTCAACCAACTCTTGCCACGCTCATGACGCAGCAGCCTCACCTCGGCGGGCAGGGTAGGGCCATCGTCGAGCTCGATGCCTTCGCACCAGTGCACGATCTCTTGCTCATCGATCTTCTTGTCGAGCTTGACGACGTAGATCTTGGGCACCGCGCACTTGGGGTGGAGCACGGCTTGGGTAAATGCGCCGTCGTTGGTCATGAGCAGCACGCCGCTGGTGGCAAAGTCGAGCCGGCCTACGGGGAACAAGCGCATCGGTAGGTCAGCGACCAAATCGGCCACCGTTGGCCGCCCCTCGGGGTCGACCATGGTGGACACGACGCCGCGCGGCTTGTGCAGTACGACGTAGACCAGCTCTTCGGCAACGAGCCGGATGCCATCGACCTCGATCTTGTCTTTCTGGGCGTCGGCTTTGCTTCCTGGCTCGGTCACCACCACACCGTTGACGCGGACCCGTCCGGCAGCGATGAGTTGCTCAGCGCCGCGCCGCGAGTCTCGCCCGGCACGAGCGATGATCTTCTGCAAGCGTTCGAAAGTCATGAGTCCAACCAAGAGCCCGAAGCTCAGTCCCAGCTGGTGGACCGCTATCGTGCCTGTTCCGCTAGGTCAATCTGTTCCGCTAGGTCAATCGAGGAGAGGACAGCGAGGGTTAGAGGGCTAGACTAGCCTCCTTCTTCCCTCTTCTTGGCAGCCTCTTCAGCGTCTTTGCGGATCTTCTCTTCGCGCTTGAGTCGCTTCTTGGCTTCTTCCTCGCGTTTGCGCTTCTCGGTCTCGATGAGCTTGCGGCGCCATTCGGTATCGTGGTCCCACCGGTCAACGCGCTTGTCACCGTCGAGATCGACGCCCATGCGCTCGAGCCGGCCCTTGCGATACATCTCCCAGACGTCCGGTTTCTTGTTGAAGTCGGTGTCGCGTTTGACACGGCTCAGCTCACCGCCGATGTAGATCTTCCATTCGTCGGGTTCGCCATCGTGGTTGTGATCGAGCCGAACCTCGGCGAGCCGCCCCTTGGCGAAGATGTTCCAGGTGTCGACTTTGCCGTCGTAGTTCGTGTCGGCCCGCTCTTCCTTGCTCTGCCCGTCGTCGTTGTAGAAGCGCACCACGTCCTTGATGCCATCAAGATTGGTGTCGACCTCACGGCAGACCAAGATCTTGCGTCGGGTGGAACCGCCCGTGAACACTTTCCAGACGCGGCGAACGTTTGGTTGAATGGCCCCTGGCCCCGCTGTTTCGCTCGCTTCGAGCTCCTTGCGGTTCTTGTAATCACACATCGAGTGGTCATCGATCACCGTACCGTCTGCGCGACGCTGCGCCTTGATCGAGTTTGGATTCTTGGCGCCCTGATCATCGGAGCTGGTGCAGCCCACAGGCGTCACGAGCAGCGGGACCAACGAGGCGAGGGCAACGAGCAAAGTGCGGATTGAGCAAAACCTTGGGGTCACGACGATGAGTCTCCTCTCTCGTAGTCTAGCCCGGCGGAGGCGCCGTGTCCGGTGCGGCGGTCGGTGGGGGGGGGGCTTTGGGGGCAGACGTGTCGGCAGGCTTCGCCGTGTCCGAGGGCTTCGCCGTGTCCGCGGGCTTGGCCGTGTCCGCAGGCTTCGCCGTATCCGATGGCTTCGCTGTACCCGATGGTGGTGGTGGCCCCGCGGCGTCGTCCGCGGCGCACGTGTCGATCTCCGATCCCTTGTCGGGGCGGCCGTCACCATCGTTGTCCGTTACGACGATGGCGCACTTCGGCTTATTCGGCCGGTTGAACGTCCACCACTGATCGACATAACCGTCGCCGGTCGAATCGCGCTCTTCTCGCACGAGCTTGCCAGCCTGGTAGTAATCCCACGTGTCGACCTTCTGGTCGTTGTTGGTCTCGCGCTCCTTACGAACCAACGCGCCCCCTTCGTAGAATGAGACCTCGTCTGGGCGACTGTCGCGATCGAAACCCGACTCACGACGGCGCTGTCGGCCCTGATCGTCGTAGTACACGAACACGTCGATCACCGTGTCAAGGTTGATGTCGACAGCACGGCACACTTCGCGCTTGCCCTCGTAGACCTTGATGATGTCGGGGCGCCCATCGCCGTTGGCGTCCATCACCACAGCGTCCTTCGCGGACAAATCGCAATCCTCATGCTTCATGTCCACGTCACGTCGCTCAATCGCCGATGCCTTCGGGCCCTCAGGCCCCTTCTTGTTGCCGTTGCACGCTACGGCCATCGCTCCCGCCCCTAACAGCACGCCCGAGACAACAACGAGTGCCGCCTGCCGGCGCCCTGCGAGCCCAAAAAACCGAGTCATCATGTTCGCTTATGGCTGCCCCGCGGGCCAATCACCGGCCCGCATCAAGAGGGCTCCAAGCCGCTATGCCTGGAACACCGCTATTATTTCTGGAGCCTATGCTGAAGGATGCGCGCAGTCCAGCCCGCTGCACCAAGCAGTTGATACAACGCCTTCGCAGAGACAGGGACGTGTGGTGGCAGCCCTTGCGCTGCAGCCTCAATCGAGGCCGATGACCGCGGACAGCACCGATCAGACACCGTCAAATCGCATTGACAACATACGTACATTCATCTAGGGTAACGCGTTGTCACGTCACAAACCTCTGTCATGTCTGTCTCAACCCGGGCATGTCGAGATGTGGCTTCCTAAAACGCCCACTGAGCAGGCTTGCAGCTGCTCAGCGACTAGTCTCACGCCTAGTCCACCATCGGACTAGTGGAGTGGCATCATGTCGCGCAAAAAGATCTCCACGACCATCTATATAACGCCCGGCCAATCCGAGCGACTCAAGATGCTTCACGGGAGAACGAAAGTGCCAGTTGCGGTCTACATCCGCGAGGGCATCGACATGGTGCTCAAACATTACGAGCACTTACTTCCAGGGCAGCTGTCCCTGGATGAGAGCGCCACGGCACAGAAGCCCACCAAGACGTAGTGGTGGCTGCTACGCGCTGGGTTTTCTTCCGGCGGTGGTTTTCTTCCGGGCCAACCCGCGAACTGTCGCCTACCCACTTCGCGCTGCAGGTGGTTGCGGTCGCCTGCGCGAGGTGCCATGGCTCTGCAACAAGCGATGACGGACGACCTCAAGCGCATCCGTAACTTCTCCATCATCGCCCACATCGATCATGGCAAGAGCACGCTTGCTGATCGTATCTTGGGCCTGACCGGGGCGCTCAGCGAGCGCGAGCAGAAGGAGCAGTTCCTAGACAAGATGGATCTCGAGCGAGAGCGCGGGATCACCATCAAGGCACAGACCGTGCGGCTCGACTACCAAGCCAGCGACGGCAACAACTACCAGCTCAACTTGATCGACACGCCGGGTCATGTCGACTTCCACTACGAGGTTTCGCGCAGCCTGCAAGCTTGCGAAGGGGCTTTGTTGATCGTTGATGCAACCCAGGGCGTTGAGGCGCAAACCCTCGCCAACGTGTATCTCGCTCTCGAAGCGGATCTCGAGGTCATCACGGTGCTCAACAAGATCGACTTGCCGAGCGCTGACGTCGCCGGGCGCAGCCAAGAGGTCGAGGACGTCATCGGCCTCGACGCATCATCGGCGCTACCCGCCAGCGCGAAGACTGGACAGGGCGTTGCGGAGATCCTCGAAGCGGTCGTCGAGATGATTCCTCCGCCGACTGGCTACCCTCGGGCACCGCTTCGGGCCTTGGTCTTCGACAGCTGGTACGACAGCTACCGCGGTGCAGTCGTGATGGTGCGCATCATCGACGGTGTCATGCGCAAAGGTGAGAAAGTGCGCTTCATGGCCACCGGACGCGACTACGAGCTCACCGAGGTCGGCGTGTTCACTCCGCACCTGACACAGCTGAAAGAGCTGAAGACGGGTGAGGTTGGCTTCTG
>CAZRGL010000673.1:0-5560 GCA_964599485.1 uncultured Polyangiaceae bacterium | reverse complement strand
AGAAGAACCCCAGCTCTTTGCGGCAAGTCGCGATCGCGTCTCGCAAGCCGAGCGCGTCGGCATCGACGCTGCAAGCCGCATCGACCAGTTGACAGGCAAGCTCCATCACCGCTCCGCTGGATCTTTCGCGGGCCACGACCTGGGCCGGGCCGCTCACTTTGTTGCGGATCTTGCCGACCAAACCAGCATGGTCACCGATGTGCCAGTGGAGCTCCTTGCCGAGGCCCGGCGGCCGCACCCAATAGCTGGCCATCGCGTCGGCCTCGGGTTGGTAGTCGCCGTGCAAGAAGCGCCGCTGGTAGCCGCAGCTGCCGCAAGCCAAAGTGATGTCGTAGGCTGCAAATGTGCCCCCACGACCCATCGACACGTTGTTCTTGAAGCGCTCGTCGATCTGCAAGCCGGACTGACCACACTCGGGGCAGCGCGCGCCCAGACCCCGCCACCAGCGCTCAAACCCTGAGCGCACCACCATGTTGATGGCGTGGGCAACTTGCTCTGCTTGCTCTGATCGACTCATCTGCCGGGCAAGGTAGCTGAAACACGCTGAGCGGGCGGGAACTTAATGGCTTCGGCCGGGTTTCTGTTGGCGGTCTTGGCCACAACGCGGACTATTGTGGCGGAGCCGCAACCCGCTTGGAGCCACCGCCGCTCACCAGCCGTCGCAGGGCTGAATGCAACACGTTGGCGTCAACGTGCAGCCTTGTGGCAGCATGCAAGAACAAATGAGCCATCGATCAATCCTCACGCATCTGTTGCAACGCCACGCTGCCACGGGCGCATTCGCACTTGCTTGTGTGTTGCCATGGTCTCTGGGCTGTAGCGATCAGCAGGAAACAGATCCCGAACCAGCCGCGCCGATCAGCTCGTGCAGCGTGGACATCCATCAACACTTTGCCGGCTCGGCGATGTTCAACATGAGCGCTTCGAACATGGTCACGTTGATGGACGAGGAAGGCATCAGCATGGCTTTGGTCATGCCCCCGCCCGCCCCCGCCGACTCCACCGAGGGGGCGCACTATCCGTACACGGCGCTCATCGAAGCGGTCAATTCGCAGCCTGGACGCTTTGGCGTGGTCGGAGGCGGAAACAACCTGAACGAGCCGCTTCATGCCATGGCGCTGCAGGGCGACATGCCGTCTGAGGCTGACCTCGATGCCCTCGGGAAAGAGGCCCGCAAGATCGCCGACGACACTCAGGTGGCGGGCTTCGGTGAGCTGGTCGCGCTCCATCTGTCGTACAAGAAGTCCCATCCATACATCGAGATTGCTGCCGATCATCCGGGCTTTTTGCGACTGGCCGACGTCGCCTCCGAAGTAGGCCTGCCGCTCGACATCCACTTCGAGCTCGTCGCCGAAAAAATGACCACACCAGCGGGCTTCAAGTCGCCCCCCGAAGGCAACAACCCTGCCGAGCTGTTGCCCAACATCGGCGCTTTCGAGAAGCTGCTAGCACACAACCGCAACGCCAAAATCGTCTGGTCGCACGTCGGCTGGGACAACACCGGCCACATGACCGTCGAGCGGTTGCGCACCCTGATCGAGAAGCACTCCAACCTCTACTTGAGCCTCAAGTTGCTCGACGAGGCGGGGCCGCTGCAGGTCAACGAAAACCGCCCCTTGACGGAGGACGGCAAGATTAGATCTGAGTGGCTCACGCTGATGACCGATCACCCCAGCCGCTTCGTATTCGGCTCTGACGAGTTCGTCGGCAGCGATCCGACCGCTACCACTGGCGGCCCCAGCACCGCCGGAACCTGGAGCGTGCTAGGACAGCTCCCCGACGCGGTCGCCCGCGCCGTCGCCTGCGACAATCCACGGGCGATCTATCGACTCGCCGAGTAGTTGGTGCTTGCAGCCGGGCTTCCGCTCCGCCGCCAATGAGCGTATACGGCCGCCAAAGGATGACCCTTCAATGAAGAGGCGACTCGCCGCTCTGCTCGTTGCTGCCGCAGCCTTGACCAGCTGGTCACCCGCGCACGCTATCTGAACCGCCTGAATCAATCCAAACCTCCCGGGTGGAGGTTCCGCGACTGATCTCGAGCTCGGTATCAAAGGGTTGCCCGAAGACGTCACACAACTGTCGCTGATGGGACAGTATGTGCACTTGGGACGCGCCCTCGAGGGCGACGAGCCCGTCGACGACGACGCGCTACCGGTGATCGACGCCGTGGTCACCTCGCTGTCGCTGAGACACCACTTCGGAAAAGGGTGGTCGACCTCGGTGGCGATCCCGGTTGGATTGATCAGCATGTCGGCCCGCGCTGCCCAAACCGAAAGCGGCGCACATGACAGCGACTCCTTGGGTCGGGTGGCTGGCTTCGGCGACCTGTCCGTGGGCGCGCGGTACGACTTTTCGGCGCTGTGGGGCCCGCGCGGTTACAAGCCGAGCCTGGTGCTCGGCTACACCTTGGGGCTGCCCACAGGAGAACAGGCGACCCTCGCTTCTGCCGGTGCCGGTGTGCCGCCGACTTTCTTGGGCATCGGCGATGGCAGCTTCTCGGGCACTTGGCAGCTCGGTCTGACCCAGTTCCTGCACCCCAAAGTGGCCTTGAGCCTGCCAGCTCGGCTGCGCGTTCCGTTTTCGCGCTCATCAGCGGCGAGGTTGTCGGGGACGAGCTTCGGCTCAGGCCTGAGCGCGCTGTGGCTCGTTCACGAGCGCGTGGTGCTGCGAGCGGGCCTGGACTACGAGGCGCTCGGCTACACCGACGAAGAGCACGAGGGCAAGCTCATCAACTCGGGCGGATCCTGGCTGCGCGCAGGCGGGGGCGCCTCGTTTCGGATTGGGGAGCATTTGGTCATCGGCGCCAGCGGCCGGGCACCGGTGCTGACCAAGGTGCATGGCCGACAGGCATCGGAGAGTTTCAGTGTAGATCTCTCGCTGACGGTGCGCCTCGGCGCAGGCAAGAAGAAGCATGAGCACGGCGACGACGACCACGGCGGCGGCGGCCACGGCGACGGCGGCGACCACGGCGACGGCGACCATGGCGACGGCGACCACGGCAACGACGACCGCGGCGGGGACAAGCACGGCAACGACCGCGGCGATGACGACAAGCACAGCAACGACGACCGCGGCAACGACCACGGCGAGCAGGGTGACGTCAGTGATCTGGCAACAGGTGGTGCTCGTTTTGACACGGCCAAAGCACTGGTTGTGGGCAAGGTCACCGTCATCGACTTTTGGGCCAGCTGGTGCCAGCCCTGCAAGCACATCGATCGGACACTGCGCAAGCTCGCGGCAAACCACCCCAAGCTGGCGGTGCGCCGGGTGGAAGCACCTGATGTCGACACCCCCGTCGTCGACCAACTAGGCGGCAAGCTCGAGCTGCCGGTGGTGTGGATCTTCAACGAACGGGGTCATCCCGTAGCCAAGCTACGCAAGACCACGGCCGCACAGGTCAGCACCGCGTTGAAGGAGCTGCTCGACGCCTCGCCTGCGGACACGCCCGCAAATGTGCGCTAGCCCGAGTCGTCACCTGCCGAGCTGCTGCTTGTAATCCACCAGCGCGCGGAACTTGTGGGCTTGCTCCAGGGGCTGTTCGGTGTGCTCCAGCGAGCCGAAGCAGCCCCATTCGATGCTCGGTCTGCGGCTGAGACTGTAGTGCACGAACAAGCCACCAGCGGACTGGCCATACCAGACGTCCAGCAAGGTGTTGTAGACGTCGTACATGCCCGGATGGCGATTGGCCTCGATGACGCGCTGGCCGAGCACCACGTTGTTGTCCCAGCCGTGGGTCTCCAAGATGTGCTGGCCACCCTCGTAGGCCACGAGCCCAACACCGAAGCTGTCAGCGACCGCCCTGTTCTGCGCGATGAGATCGAGCAGGCTGTCGTCGAGCGCGCCGGGCTCGCCGAAGACGGGAACTTGCTCGGTTATGGACACGGCGGCTTGCTGGAGAATCTCGTCAGCGCTGATGGTCTCGGCCAAGCCGCTGGCAAGCGCGCGATTGGCCACTGCGCCCCCGAAGTAAGCACCGATGGCCAATGCGTCGACCTGAATCCCTAGCGGGTTGATGCTCGAATCGGCCAAATAAGAAAGCTGCTGGTCGTTCATCCAAGGAATGGCGATGAAGCCGGGCATGATTTTGACCATTCGCTCGGGCGCGAGCTCCTGTTCGAAGATGGCGAACATCTGCACCGAGCGCATCGTTACGAACTTCATTCGCGCGATGTTTGGATCTTCATCCAGACCCAGTGCCGCGCCGTTGGCTCCAGCCCAATCGAACTGCGGATAGTCACCGTTGAAGTTCCACAGCTCATTGGACAGCTCGAGATAAGCCCGCAGCCCAGGATCGAGCCGTTCGCTGACCAAGCGCGCGAACTGCTCGATGTAATCGTCGTCCGCGCCGTGGGGCAAGCACAGCCAGGCGTCTGTTCGGGCTTGGTTGGCGATGTCGATCAGGTACTCGAGCGCGACGCCTCGCACAGAAGCTTGTGTTTGGTCATCCTGCTTGGCACGACTCTGCCAGGTCTTGACACAATTGGCGTCCCACGGCGTGGCGTCATTGTCGCAAGGGTAATCTCCGCCGTTGGTCTGCTGGGTTTGCGTAAATCGCACCACGGACATTTCCGACAAGCGGGCGATGAAGGGCGGGTAGAACGGTTGTGTTTGATAGGTCTCGAGGTGTCCGGGCATCACGAAGCGAATGTTGCGGATGTGATCGGCTGGATCCGAGGCGAGGATGTGCAAGAAGATGGCGCTATCGGCTTGTGTCGGCGTGACCTCGATTGGGTAACTGCCACCGTTTTGGAGCTGTTGATCGACTCCAGCGCCAGAAACCGCAACGGTCCCGCTGCCCTCGAACAGAAGCGTATAGGTGCCCGCCGGATAGCTGCCACCGAGCTCGTCGTACATCATGGTGGTGACCACTTGAGGCGCGCCGCCCCCCGCGGGCTGGTAGGGGATTTGAAGCGGGTAACCCTGCTCGTCGAGGGGAATGCTCACGCCGCTGTCCCAGCTGTCGTCAAATGGGTAGTTGCGAGGGATCCAAGATCGTGAACGCTTGAAGCCGTCAACGAAGATGATCTCACTGCTGTAGGAGCTGTGCGCCTCGAGGTTTGCGCCTAGCGGTAGCCACGGCTTGGAAGGCGACCCAGGTGCTCCGCCCATGCCGCCTGCTGCGCCGCTGTTGGCATTGCCCCCTTGACCACCTTGGCCCCCACTCGCGGCCCATTCAGAGGAGCTGTCGTCACCCCCGCAGGCGACCATCGACGACAGCAGCATGAATGACAGCAGTATGAATGACAGCAAAGCGTAGCGCCGGCGTAGAGATGACAAAGCGGTACCAATCGTTGGAAAAGCAAGCATTTGGGGCATCCTTTCAAAGCGGGGTGAAGTGTGCCTGACGCTGTACAAAGCACACCGAGTGCCAAGCTGGGAGTGGTCCTCATTGCGGCTAGTTGCCTGCCGAGCACGCCCCGCAACCGTCTCAATGTGTATCGCCGCTTCGCATGAAATACTGGCCTGCATGCGGACGAAAGGCTACGGCTGACTTGCCTGCTCGAGGACTACCACAACCATCACAGTGACCATGGAAATCGACCCCACCTTGCTCTTGTTC
>CAZRGL010000672.1:845-5578 GCA_964599485.1 uncultured Polyangiaceae bacterium | reverse complement strand
GACAGAGATGAGCTCGACGACGACAGAGATGAACCTGACGATGATGACGATGAGCTGGGCGCGCTCAGAGATGAGCTCGACGACGATGACGACCAGCCAGACGAGCTCGACGACGAACGAGATGAGCTCGACGATGACGACGATTTGGCAGCGCTCGCAGCCAAACCCGAAACTCCGGTACTGGGACTCGATGACGACGATGACATCGAGGACGACAGCGAGTTCGCCTTCGAGCGGAAACCACGCGCCGAGGACGATGCACCCGAGCGCGATGAAAAAGAGCATGACGAGAAGAAGGCACGGCGCGGCAAGCCTTTGCCCGCGTCGCCGAGCAAAGCCCCGGTCCGCACGAAGACTGGGCTGCGCAAGCGACTGCTGTTGGTCGCCGCTGTGCTGCTGATTCTGGCGGGGGCAACGATATCGCTGCTGCCGCTTTATTTGATGAACCGGGCCGAGACGTTCGCCAAGACGTGCTTCCAGCGTCTTCGCAACGATGGCAACGGCGAGCCTTCCAAATGCTTGCCGCAATCGGGCGAGCTCGACTGGGCGCAAAAGGTACCGTGGTTCGAGAGCGACGCAGTGCACCTGCGTCAGCAACTGCGGCTGCGTGCAGCCCAGCTGGGTTACGACAAAGCAACAGCCATCAAGCCCGACGCCAAACAGCGCTCATTGGCAGCTACACAATTGATCAAGGTCGGATTCGACACGATGAGCACCGCAGTCGCAGGCTCGCCCCTGGTTCGGCTTTACGGCGGCTTCTCGGAAGTGACCCAGTACGCTGAGAGCAGTGACGACAAGGCTGTGCGCGCCTACGGCTTCCGAAGCGCGCGGGCAATTGCTGCGACGGGCGCATTGCACAAGCTCTCACTGAATACCGACGCCACTGAGCATTTCGCGCTCAACGTGCGACGTGGCGCCATGCTCTGTTTGCTGGGTGAAGCCGCGGCAGGCGCCCGTGCGCTGCTGGACGCCGACGAAGGCTACATTAAGCAGCAGGGCCAACGCGCCGGACTTGGCGAAGCCCGTCTTGCATTGGTCGCTTGTGGCAAGCCCTCGGGCCCAAATGGCAAGATCGACGCGCGCGCTCTGTCACAACGATACCAACCTGCGCTGACCGCCCTGGAGGCGAGCTTGGGTACGGTGGAGGGCCTCGATCGCGTGCGCCGCTTCGTGCACGACCCCGACAACAAGATCGGTGGCGTGCATCGCTTGCGGCTCGGCATGTTCGTAATCAAAGAGATGCGCCCCAGCCCGCTCGAAGCGCTGATCATCTTGGCGCCAGAGAGCAGCCCGGCCGCGCGGCTCGATCTAAGTGTGCTGCGTACGCCATGGACACTGCTCGATGTCAGCTCGGCGCCAACCCAGGCCGTTTTGGTCAATACAGCCGCAGCCCATGAATCAGCGGCGTATCTCGAGCGTCTGGTGGCCAAGATGAGGCCCGAGCCGCTCTACTGCGAAGAGGAAGATTGCCCGGTCGAGCCAGCGCTCAACATGCCGGTGCGCATTCTTCGGGAGGCAGCCCGCATGATTTGGCTCGAAGCTGGAGTGGAGCACGCACGACGGGGCCGTCGGCGCGCAGCTGTGGCAGCGACCAATCGCGCCACTGCGCTGACCCCGCCCGAGCGTCATTATCAGTCTGCGCCCATCCACCTCGCCGTCGGGGATGCAGAAGGCGCCCTGCAGGTATGCGAACGCTCTAGTGGCTTGCTCGACCGCCCAGCCATGAAGGCTCGCTTGTTCATCAACAAGACCCTGGCCTTCTCCCACTTGGGCAGGTTTGACAAGGCACTGCAGAGCGCTGAGCAAGCCTACGCCTACGCGGTCCGCGCCGAGAGCGCCTCACGTGGTGTGGGTAACATACGTCGCACCGAAGCGCTGCTCGAGGACAAGATTGGCGCAGCCTGGATTTGGGCCGCAACCGCCGCCAAGCTGGGCAAGGCAAAAGACGTGGCTCAGGCGCTGAGAGGATCGCCGACCAATGAGCTGAAAGACCTAGCCAAATGGCTCGATGTCACGAGCTTGCCCGAAGACGATCGACGCCCTGAACGCATCGACATGTTCCTGCCCAAACCCAACGACGCTGTCCTTCCCGCGGTCATGTACGTGGTGAGCCGCGCCGTGCCGCCGACCGTCGACGTCGAGGTTTGGCTCGATCGAGTGTTTCACCGGGAGCATCGCAGGCAAGCGGTGCGCAGCATGCTGGCGCGAGCGGAAGCGGCACGTTGGCGCGGCGACGCGGCTGCGGAAAAGAAGTGGCAGGAGGCCGCCAAGAAACTGCTGGGGTTGATGCGAAACTACCCCTCCGCTTTGCTGGCTCACTTTGTGGAGATTCGCTGAGCGCACACCATGAAGCGCGCACTGCAACGGTGTGTGCTCCCGCTCTACACCGCCGTGCTATTGGGCTGTAGCGTTTGGTCATGTTGTGGCGCGATGAGCCCGCCCGGCGCTGACGCCGCTACAATCGCACCGGCGACGGAGGGGTCCCACAGCTGGCAAGCCCCCCCCTACGTCGACCGAGCACGATTCGACGAGCGCGCGCTCCGGGTTGGCGCGGGGCGCTGGGCCATCGACGGCACATTGACCATCCCCCGAGGGAAGAATGTCCCCGCTGTGGTGTTGGTTCACGGATCGGGCCCGCAGGACCGAGATCAGACCCTTGGCCCCAACAAGCCATTCAAAGACCTCGCCTGGGGCCTCGCGAGTCGAGGCGTCGCCGTGCTGCGCTATGACAAGCGCACCCACCAGCACGCCGCAGCCGTGAAGGCTCACATCGGCGAGGCGCTGACACTGAGAGAAGAAACCGTCGACGATGCGCTCGCAGCGGCACAGAGCGTGCGCGGGCAACCCGAAATCGACAGCGGACGTGTCTTCGTGCTCGGCTACAGCTTGGGTGGAACCGCCATCCCCCGCATTGCGCGACGCGATCGAGACCTCGCTGGATTCGTCATCATGGCAGGTGGGGCGCAGCCTCTCGAGAAGAGCTTGATCGCCCAGCTCGAGCACGTGGTGACCCTCGACGGCAAAGTGTCCCAGGCTGAAAAGGAGATCCTCGACAAATTGCGCGCTCAAGCCGAGCTGGTGCGTGTTCTGACTGCGGGCAGTCATGTGCGTCCCGAGCAGCTGCCGCTCAGCCTGCCCGCGCCTTATTGGCTCGACTTGAAGGCCCACCCACTCGCGGCGCTTCTACGTGATGAGCGCCGGCCTTTCTTGGTTGTCCAAGGACAGCGGGACTACCAGGTCACGGCGGCAGATTTGGCGATTTGGCGTGGCGCGCTGGCTGGCGCTGAAGCCACTTTCGAAACCTATCCAGACTTGAACCATCTGTTCGCTGCAGGGACCGGCCAGAGCTCGCCAACTGAGTACCAGCAGCCCGGTCACGTGGCCGCCGAGGTCGTTCGGGACTTGGCGGGGTGGATCCACCAGCAACCAACCAAGGACCGACCCGCCGGCCGACCATCTCAAGAGCTGGGCAACTGAGCCCTGGGCGCAAGCCGTTCGCTCTCGGTGCACGTTTCCGCTGAGCCAGTAAGCAATTTCAACCTGTTATGGCTCTATCGTTGACAACCAGCGCACCATGGCCCACACTGTCCCCTAACCGGCCGGCTGGCCGGTTTCTTTTGAGGGGCACATGAAACAGAGAGTCAGTGCAGCCCAAACGGCTGCAGTAGCATTAGTCACGGGGTTCTTCGCGCTCAGTGCTTGCAACGCACTTTCGGGCGCCGACGACATCATCATCGGCTCGCTCGACGACGATGAATTCAACGGTCAAACCAGTAGTGGTCAAGGGGCCGGCAACACCACGGGCAGCGAAACGGACCAGGGTTCGAGCTCCAGCTCGACGAGCGGTAACGGTAGCTCTTCCAGCTCCACCAGCAGCGGCAACGGCAGCTCTTCCAGCTCGAGCTCCAGCACCAGCTCCAGCTCCAGCTCCAGCTCCAGCTCGACCAGTGGAACGACCAGCACCTCGCAGCCCTGCCAATACCCGGCAGGCCCTTACGGTGTGAACGTCGGCCAAGTCGTCCCGCCGAGCCATAGCTGGCAGGGCTACGCCGAAAACGCTACCCAGGCTTCCACCATCTCCATCCAAGATTACTTCGACTGCGACGGCTCGAAAGGCATCAACGCCTTGATGATCGAGACGTCGCAATATGGGTGACCCGCTTGCGATTCCGAGGCAGTTGGCCTCGAAAGTGAAATGCAGCAGTGGAAAGGCCAGAATCTAGGGATCCGCTGGATCACGTTGATGCTCGACAACCCCAACGAGGGAAAACCGACCATCAGCGGTGCCAAGACCTGGAAGGACTATTGGGGCTTGGATTCGGTAGCCGTATGCGCCGATCCGAGCTTCTCGATGGTCCCCGGCAACTCGGTGGGCACTCCGATGACGACCATCATCAACCCGCGCACGATGAAGGTGACGAACATCCAAGAGGGCTACAGCGGCAACTACAGCAAGCTGACCTCACTGGCCCAATCAAATAAGTAGAGTCGAACAAATAGCGTCAAACGAGTAGAGGCCAACAACGAGTCCGTCAGAGTTTCGTCGAGAAGATGGCGAAATGTGCGTGGCTCAAGGTGTTGTTCCAGCTGGCCGTCCACCACTTGCCGTCGATGCGCAGCAGATCGATGTAGCCCACGTTGTTGGGTGTGCTCACCAGATCCCAGGCGCATTCGATCTTGCCGTTCAAGTCGGTGACGGTGATGTTCCACTGACGGTTGAGGTAAACGCGGTC
>CAZRGL010000672.1:0-835 GCA_964599485.1 uncultured Polyangiaceae bacterium | reverse complement strand
CGAGCACGTATATCCCCGACGCTGGAGCATCGTTGCTAGCGGGCGGCGCCTTGTCGAGCGGGTGAAAGACGGGGCTGGACAGATCGAGCCCCATCGTGACGAAGCCATCGATGTCCTCTGCCGCCACGAAGAGCTTGTCGTTGTAGACGAACAGATCTGAATAACCGACGGCCGACGGGTTCTTCACACCCGGCAGCGCGACCTTGGACATGTTGGCTCCGAGTGGCGACTTGTCTACGCGGTAGATGGTCTCTTCCTCGCGATCTGCCACGAACAGCCAGGCGCCGTGGGCGATGACGTTGACCGGTTGTTTGCCAATGGCGAATTGTTCGATGAGGCCCAACTTGCCGGCCTTGGGATTGGCCTCGAAGTGCAGCAGCCGACTCATGTTGAGATCTGCGAGGTAGATGGTGCCATCGGCGGGCTCGACGTCCAGACCGTGCGGTCCGAAAACGCCAACATCGCCCATCGAGCCTGGCCACGGGGGCGAGAGCTGCTTGAGCGTCTTTGTCGATACGGCAGTGATCTCGTGGCTCGTGTAGATGCTGGTCAGGACGGTGTCTTGGTACTGGGCCAGCCCGTAGTAGAACGCCTTGGGCGTCAAATCGATGATCTGTGGCTTGTCGATGTCATCACAAACCGTGGGATTGGCGGTGCCGCCTTGGCCACCTTGACCGGTCTTGCCGCCCTGCCCCGCTCCGCCGCCACCTACTGACGCACCGCCCACCGACGAGCCGCCTGTCGACGAGGTCACTCCACCTGTTACCCCCCTTGCACTGCCGCCGCTGCCCCCGCCCCCGGCACACCTATCATACATAACATGGCTCCATCCACA
>CAZRGL010000671.1:0-5595 GCA_964599485.1 uncultured Polyangiaceae bacterium | reverse complement strand
CAGCGGCTCGGCCGGCCAGCCTTGCCCGCCCGACGACGTCGCGGCAGCTGGCACGGTGTGCCGCGCGAGCTCCGACCTCTGCGATCTGGAGGAAACATGCAACGGTCTGGCAGGCCAGGGTTGCCCAACCGACGACGTCGCGGCAACGGGCACGCTGTGCCGCCCAGCAGCTGGTGTCTGCGATATCGCCGAGTCGTGCGACGGCGTGAGCGCAGCATGTCCTGCCGACGAGCTAGCTGCTGCAGGGAGCTGGTGTGGCGGCCCCCCGCCTCCGCCGGGTTGTGTGCCTGGCGTCTGCACCGGCTGGAGCGCTGTCTGCGGGCCGCCAGGACCCTGTGACCCCTTCTGACCCGAGCGACGCTGCCAAAACTCCGACGCCCTCTCAAGGCGGCAGGCCGTCACAAGAGGCACCCCAGTGACCAATCACCTTTCCGCAGACGTCTGGGTCATCGCTGTCGAGCACGCTGACTTTCTTGACGCAGTACTTGCCAGCAACCTGACTGTTTTGCCCTAGGTACGGTTGAAGCTCGACGCAGCTGAAGGCTTCGGGGCAAGTGCAATACGGACCTACTGGCGGCTGGCCCTCGGCGGGGCCGCATCGGCATGTGCAGTGGACGGTATCTTCCGCGGGGCGCTTGGAACATTGTCCGCAAACCTCCCCGACCACCGCAACGGAGCTTGGCGTCGAGCAAAGCGCTTCACCATTGGACTGGCCCTTGGGACAGCTGACGCGACCCTGAAATGCATACGCCACGCAGACCTCCCCTTCGCAACTGGCGTGCTGTTGTTCGAAAGCGATCTCGGTGGTTCTGAAACCCGTAAAAGCGGGGTCCTCCTCGATGGTCGGGATACAGGGCTGCCCCACGATTGAGCTCTCAGGCTCATCGTCGACCACCGCTTTGCCGCCGCAATGGGAGCCGACGACGAGCGCCACTACAACGACCCCCAACGAGCGGATCGATCCGCTGCGGATTGCCACAAGGATGTTGAGTGCGACCATGGAACGTTCTTTCGAAGTCAAGCCGCAGCGTGCTCGCCATTGGGGCGACGACGCAGCGGAGAGGGCAGCTCGCCACTGGCGATCCGTCGGTCCATCTCGTCTCGTACCGAGCTGGGTGAGCCGGCCGTGACCAAGCCGCTCAGCGCTAGTCGATGAATGGTGTGTGCCACATCGCGGGCTTGACCGTGCTGCTCGGCTTCGTACCAACCAAACACCCAGTTCATCATGCCGAACAAGCAGTAGGTCGCTCGCTCGATTTCAGCACCATCGGCCATCACGCAACCGTCATCGCCGCGCGCACCATGCTCCGAGACGATGCGCTGAACCACCTCACGAGCGAGATCAAAGTATCCCTCTTTGAGCTCGCGCACGATGCGCCGCTGGGGCGGAGGCAGGGTCGAAGCCTCTTGCACCAACACCCGCATCACTTCGCTGTGCTGGATGAAGTAACCCACGTGGTTGGCGATGAACAAGTACAGCTGGGCGACAGGATCCTCAGCCTCGGCCAAGGCCTGCCGCGCCGTGCTGATGAGGGTATCGAAGGCGCGTGTGTGTAGCGCCAAGAGCACCTCGTCCTTGGAAGCAAAGTAGTTGTAGAAACTGGCAAGCGAACGCTGCGTTGCCTGCGCCAGCTTTCGCATCGACATCCCGTGAAAACCATGCTCGGCAATAGCAGAAGCAGCGACGACGAGAATCTGCTCGCGTCGCTGCTCCTTTTCACTCACCTGCTCTTCGTCGCTCACGCGTTCGTCCACTGCGGCTTGCGGCGGGCGATGAAGGCTTCGATGCCTTCGTTGGCGTCATGGCTCTTCATCAGCTCATCGACATAGAGCCGCTCGGCGCGGTCGAGCGGCTCGCCTACGGCCGCGTCGAAGCCACCACAAATGCGCGCAGCGCGGGTCGCATGACGAAGCGAGCTCGCAGACAGTCCCGCAAGGTGCTCGCGGTACCAATCGAGCACCGCGCCGCTTGGGTCGTCGTCGTCGAGCAGTTTCGTCAACCAACCGATGCGCGCCGCTTCAGCGGCGTCCATGTCACCGCCGGTAATGAGCAACCGGTCGGCCACCGCAGCGCCGAGCTGCTGAGCGCCGATGGCTGCAAGCACCGGCGGAAACACGCCCAGTTTGATCTCGGGACAAGCGAAGCGCCCTCGTTTGGTTGCAAACACCATGTGACAAGCGAGTACGAGCTCGAACGAGCCACCGAGACACGGGCCTTGAACCAACGCCGCGATGGGCACGGGGTACTTGCCGACCTTGCGAATCATGCGGTGAAATGCCGACAGCATTTCTGCTGCTCGACTCGCCACATGCTCCTCGACCGAGGCGCCAAAGGAGAACACCTTCTCAGAGCCGGAGAGCAGCACCAACCGCAGCGCTTCGTCTCCGGCATGGTGGTCGAGCACCTGCTCGAGCTCGGCCATCATGGCCATCGTCAAGATGTTGCCCTTGCCGCCGCTCAGCTGCACCGACAGCACCGCGCCGTCTTCGAGCGGCTCGACCTTCAAGAGGGCCAGTTCTTGCTTGCCCATGGTGCGTCAGCCCTCGCCTTTGCGGTAGGCCGCAAAAGCCTCACGGGTCGCTTTGGGCAGCACTTCGTCTACGAGCTCACCATCGAAGCGGGCGCCTTCGGCATAACGCCTGCGCAACTGGGCAAAGTCGATCTCCCGCTCGCCGCGCGCTCCGAATTGGAAGGCGGGGAAGCCAGCAGCCGCTTCGGTGTTCATGTTGAGCGATAGCCAAGAGCGGTTGGTATCGGAGTTGGCATACCAATGTGAAATCTTCTTCTTGCGCTGGCTCTGAAGGGTCTTGCGCGTGCAGTCCGGGAAGGTGTGAAGCAGTTTGGTCACGTAAGTGTCGACCAATGCATCGAGCTGCGACAGATCGATCTCGCACTCGGCGACCAGGGCTTTGGCGGCCTTGCGCTCGTCGCCCGTCTTGTAGTCCCCGTAGATGAAGCGCCCGAACTCGTCGAGCTGCCGGTCGGTGACCACGAAGGGGTTGGGGATGAACTTGCCGTCCTTCTTGTAAACCGGTGCGATGTCGTTGACCAAGCCGAGCCAGAGCGCCTTGTGCGCCGACCAGGCCTCGCAAAGGACCAACGACTCGGCCGCTTTGGCGTAGCCAACGTAGCAATCCAAGAAGTCGGTCGAGCCGCCGTCGGGCGCCGAGCCGTGGATGGGGCCGGCCTGTCCGTAGCGTGCGTGATCGCCCGAGACCGTGAAGTCACAGGCCATGCCAATCTCTTGGCCGCCGGCAATGCGCATGCCGTTGACGCGGCAGATGACCGGCTTGTCACACATCATGATGTTGGTAACCATGTCGTTGAACAAGCGCATGTACTGCAGGTATTCGAGCGGCCGGTTGGAGTAGTACTCGGCATACTCTTTGGTGTTGCCACCGGTGCAGAAGGAGCGGTCGCCAGTGGCCGTGAACACCGCGGCGACGCAGCGGCGATCATTGCTCGCGCGCTGGAAGCCGAGGATGACTTCCTTGACCGCATCGGTGGTGTAGGAGTTCAGCTGCGCTTGGTTGTCGAGCGCGATCCAAGTCTGGTGCAAACCTTCGACCGGCTTGCCGTCCCGGCCCAACACGGGGCGGTCCTCATACTTGATGTGGCGAAACTCGTAACGGGGGACGAGGTCGTGGTTCTTCAGTTCAGTCATCGCATTCAATCCTGGCTTGGGGTTGTCGCAACACGTTGTGCGGGTCTGAGAGTGAAATCATCAAGAGAGGCGCGGATCGAGCACCACGCGCTTTTCGAGGCGGTGCTCGGCCATGGCCGTGAGCTGATCGTTGACGGAAGACATGGGCGCGTAGATCACGAAGGGCTCGATGACGACCTTGCCCTGATAGATGAGCTGCAGCACCTCGGCGTAGGCCTCGGGCGGACAGCCCCAACTGCCGTGTGCAGTCGAGTCGAAGGCCATCATGTTCGAGAGGCGCACGTTGACCTTCTCGAAGGTGTAGCCAACGAGCAGCAAGGTCGAAGCGCGCGACATCAACGTATAGGCCAACTGTTGGCCTTGAGGCGTGCCGCTGCATTCGAAGACGCGGTAGCGCAGCGACTCGATGCCCCACCCCTTGGCGAAACCTGACAGCTGCTTGCGCACGTCCCGAGCCGCTTGACCTGTGACGTCCACGACTTCGTCGGCCCCGTGCTCTTTGAGTTGCTCGAGTCGGGCCTTGTTGATGTCACAAGCAACCACTTTGGCGCCCTTGGCGTGGGCGATTTGGCTTACGTAGCCACCGACGCCACCTGCTCCCACCACGAAAGCAACGTCACCTTCACGAAGATCGGCGCGAACCACTGCTTGGTAGGCCGTCGAGACCGCGTCAGCGACAACGCCGAGCAGCCGCCCATCCATGTCCGCAGGGGCATCTTCTGCAACAACCAGAGGTGCTGCCGGTACGAGCAGGTGCTCAGCGAAACCACCGTGCACATCGTTGCCGGGCATCTTCTGGCGTGGACACGCGTTGCCGCGGCCATTCTGGCAGAACACGCAATCGCCGCAGGGCAACACGGCAGGCACGATCACGCGCTTGCCAACCAGTTGCCCGTCGCCCGCCTCGATGACTTTCCCAACGACCTCGTGGCCGAGCACCAAAGGCAGCGGGTGCTTTGGCTTCACCGAGCCGTTGGCGAAACCGAGATCGGTGTGGCACATGCCGCAGGCCTCGACCTCGACGATCGCTTCGGTCGCACCTGGTGCGGGAACATCGAGCTCACGCTCGACAAGTGGCTCACCAAATACATCTAGGAAATACGCCTTGGTTTTCATTCGATCCAATCCTCTGTCGACTTTGGGGGGCCAGATAGTAAACGAACGTTCGTTCGCGTAGCGCAAAACTTTGCTCTTCCGTTAGATCTCAGCCACTTGAGGGCAGTCCAGAGGCCCTGTTCTTGGGGCGAACACGCGGGTGGCGGTCATCCAGGCAAAGCGCGACCGCCATCTCGTCAGTTGTATCGATGGCGCGACAAAGCGTATCGCGGGCGATACACCCACTCGCCTGCTTGGCAGATAGCGGCGTGTGCAAGTGCGCGACAGCAGGTTGAGACTGTTGCCGGTCGCACTTCCGACACCGCTCGGCACGACTCGTGCTGTGCGCGTGGCGCAGGAAGATGTGGAGCACTGGTCGCTTCGCCTCATCCACCACACTTCGGAGCTCATCTGAGCTCGCCGCTCTCATAGAGCACCAACTACTCCATCGAGATCAAACATGTCGCTCGCTCCAACCCATCTGCGCCTGTCGTTGCTCGCTGTCTTGCTCATCACTCCTTTGGTCGTGAGCTCTGCTTGGGCTCAACCTGAGCCACCACCAGAGCCTGAGCCGACAGCGAGCCCGGAGGCTCCGCCGCCACCTGCGGAGCCATCCACAGCTCAGCCACCCGCGTCGCAACCGCCGCATGGCCCCGCCCAGGACGATCCACCAAAAGGCGACATCGATTCCGCCATGGATGGCACGCCGGCCGGCGGACCGCCCGTAAGCGGAGCGAGCCCGCACGGACCACCACACGGCAAGCACGGCAAGAACCACAACGCCAACCACCCCAACCACAACAAGAACAACCACGCCAAGAACGCGAACAAGACC
>CAZRGL010000670.1:0-5613 GCA_964599485.1 uncultured Polyangiaceae bacterium | reverse complement strand
GCATGGCGTCCCGGACGTCCGGCGCCTCCGACAGCAGGCGCACCGGCAGGACGATGAGGTCGTCGAAGTCCACCCCCCCGAGCGCACCGAGGGCCTGCTGGTAGTCGGCGTAGATGGCCGCCGTGACGTCCCCCGCCGGGTCGCCGTGGGAGCGGTACTCCTCGGGGGAGACGAAGGCCCGCTTGGCCTGAGACAGCGCCCGGGCCACGTCCCGGACGTCCACCGAGGAGGAGGCCCGCTTCTCTCGCAGCAGCCGCCGCAGCAGCGCGGCCTGGTCCGAGGCGTCCACGATCGTGAAGCGCGACGGGAGCCCCAGCCGCCCGCCGTGCGCCTTCAGCACCCGGACACCGAAGGAGTGGAACGTCCCGCAGACGACGCCCTTCGCCAGGACCGCGCCGAGCAGCGCCGCCAGCCGCTCCTTCAGCTCGCCCGCGGCCTTGTTGGTGAAGGTGACGGCCAGCACGGCGTAGGGCGGTACCCGGTGGCGTGCTACGAGGTTAGCAATTCGGTAGGTGATTACGCGGGTTTTGCCACTTCCCGCACCCGCGAAGACGATGAGCGGACCGTCGACATGGGCGACGGCATCTGCCTGCGGCTGGTTGAGAGGGGGCAGCTCGGGCTCTGCTTGATGTTCGCTGCCTTCGCCCCTCATGGGCCGGCTGTAGCATGGTGGTTGCAGTGATGCATCGGCTGTCGCGATGCTGCGTCGTCCTCGACGATGTAGCGTCCGCATCGTATAAGCCGAGCATGAACCCGAAGTCGGCTCGTTTCCTCGTCGCCGCCACGGCATTGGCGGTGGTGGCCTGCAACCCAACTCCTCCGATTGCGCCAACCAACCCGCCTGCAAGCGCGACGCCCAGCGCTGCTCCGCAGGCCCCAGGTGTCCGAAAAGCTGGCGTCGGCGAAACAGGACCAAACGAAGACGAATCGCAGCCGGGCATCGCCGCTCCTGCGTCGAGCGGCTCCGTGCCGGGTGAGGTCGTGCTTCATGCGCGCTGGAAGAGCCCAGAGCGGACGTTGAGGAACGTCGCCGCGTTTGCCAAGCTTCCAGCCAAGGTGGTCGACAAGGCCATCGAAGAAATGACCAAGGAGATCGTCAGAGATACGCTCCGCTCCAAAGTCGACGTTCGCAAGTTCGTCAAAGTGGTCGACGCTAAGGCGCCGGTCGACATCGTGATTGCTGTCGACACATCACGTGGCGGAGCGACGCCGCGACCGATGTTCGGTTTTTCGTTCGGCTTGAGCTCATTGGGTCGGGCCCTCGACGCCTCCAAGGGCAAGCCACGAAAGATCGGCGACGACATGTGGCGCCTTGGTGACGAGAATTCTTGGGGCGCCCCCTGCGGCGTGGTCGCGACCGGTGGCAAGGTCCCCGCGCGTGTCGTGTGCGGTGACCGGACCCGCGATCTGCTCAGCCTCGGGCCCTATCTGGGCAAGACCCTCGGCAACAAAGCGTCGACGGGCGGCGACATCCACGCAGAGATTCGCCTGCGCGGGCTGTTCAACAAGTACGGGAGCAAATGGCAGCGTCAGGTGAAGGGGCTGCCGATCTTTGCCGAAGAAGGCAAGATAGGTATTCCCGCATTCGACGATGCCCTGATGGATGGGGCTGCCGCATTGGCGGCTGAGGCCGGCGCGCTCATCCGTGATCTAGATCGCATGGATTTCGATTTGAGCTTCGATGCCACCAAGGGCGTGGTGGCAAAGGGACGCGTTCGCTTCGCGGGCAAGCAATCCTGGCTCGTCCAAACGATCGCGGAGACGTCAGCTGTTGCAGGACCAGCACCTGCGATATTCTGGAGCGCGCCAAAAACTTCGGCTGCTGTTGCATTTGGCTATGCCGGCGACCCATCTCGCTGGAATGGCATCATGAAAACCGCCCGCGTGCTTCTCAAGGGCCTGCTCGAAAAGGAGAAGATCGGCACCGCTGCCGACCGTCAGGCGATCGCCAAGCTCATTCGCACGCCTTTCAAGAAGCACGCGGCTTCGATGCAAGCCACGGGCTACTTCGGCGGCAAGAAGCTGAGCAAGAAGAACTTGTTTGTGGATTTGGTAGGCGGCTCAGTCGGTTGGCAGCTGATGGGCATCGAGCAAAGCGCGCCCGATGTGCGCAAGTACCTCGAAGAGATGGTCAAGGTCTACAACCGCGGCACCCTGCAGAAGCTGATGAAGAAGGAGCTCGGAAAGGATGCGAAGTACTTGCCCAAGGTCAAGACCGGTCGGGCGCCGGCGAGCCTCGGCAGGGGCGCGCTAGCCATCGAGATCGCGGTAGCCAACATCGAGGATCCGATGAGCGGCTTGAAGTCGAAGGGCAGCAGGCCCAAGCCGAAAAAGAAGGTCACGATGAAGATGCATTTGCTGCTGATGCCGGACGGCAAGCGCACCTGGATGGGCTTTGCGTTCGACAAGAACAAGCTCGCCAAGTTGATGGTCAAGACCAAGCGCAACAACAAGGCTGACAGCATCGCCTCGCTCTCGACCCTGGGCGTGTTCAAGACTGGTAAGTACACCGCCGGTGGTTACACCACGCTCGCGGGTATTCTCGAAAGCATGGAGCCAACCATTCAGGCCGCTCTGTCGATGGCCCCCCCTGAGGTGGTCAAGGGGCCCGGCAAGCAGATTCTCAATCTACTCAAGACCATGCCCAACAAGGGCGCCACGCCGATCACAGGCTTCACTTTCGCCAGATCGAGCGGAGAGACGGGCTTCCGTCTGAGCATGCCTGGGGCCACCTTGGCGGATGTCGGTTATGTGGGCGAGAAGGTCTTCAAGATGCTCATGACCGTCAAGAAGCGTCCCAGCCCGCCGATACCGATGCCGTGACAACTGGCGCCCGGTGATTACCTAACGGCGCTGACGTCTGAGTCAGAGAGCGCTTGCTCGAGCGGGCGCTCGTTGCTGGTCTTCAGCCCGCGGGTCCAGTCGATGACCGGCTGACGCCAACTCTGATTGGTGTGGGTGGGCTTGGGGTCGTGCTGATGGAACGTGTACCCATCCCCACCATAGAAAAGGAAGTCGGTGGTGACAACGCGGTAGCGCTTGGCCGGATCGATGGTGTTGCGGTCCGCCCCTGCGACGAGGGCCTCCGGATCGCGGAGCATCTCGACCAGCGCAGCGCCGCTGACCTCGCAGAGCACGAGGTTGTTTTCAAATGGCAGAATCGACGCAACCGTCGCCAAGCTGATGGGCCCGGGGGGCAAACCTTGCCGAATTGCACCTTGGGTGCTGATGGCCAAATCGACCGAGAAGCGCTGTCGCCACGCCTCGGTGATCCAGCGACCAATGATCGCCGACTTCTTTGCCATCCCACTCGAGCTGAAGCCGATGACTTCTCCGAGCGCTGCGTTGACCTTTGCGTCCCAGCTCGCGATCTGCGCGTCCAGCTTCGGATCGACACTTGCCATGGGCTTGTCGACGGGGCTCGCAACTTCCACCAGCTCGTAGTCCAGCAGCGCTGCCCGCTTTCGCGCCGGCTTGCTCGGATCGATGCGCAGCCGCACGCGGGCGTAGTGCTCCAAGCGCCAATCGGGCCCGATGACGGGTGTGCCCGACACCACCTCCACCGAGGTGCGGTGGCAGTGGCCGGTGCCCGCGAATGACAAGTCCCACTCGGGGTGGCGGGCGAGTATGGGTGAGACCACGTCGTGACATTCGTGGGCGAGCAACACGACGGCGTCGACACCGGTTGCCCAGACTCGAGGCATCCATGTTGCGAGTGTGCTCTCGATGTCGGCGAAACGAAGCTCGGCAAAACGGAATGCGGTGGCTGTCTTGGGGGTCGTCGGCGTAGCGATGCCCACCACGCCCAGCTTCACGCCTTGGCGCTCGATGATGACATAAGGCTTGGTGAGATCCTGTGGCTTGCCGTCTCGACGCGTGAGGTTGGCAGCCAAATACGTCAAGCCGGCCAGGCGACGATTGCTGAAGAATTGCTCTCTGCCGAAGTCGAGCTCGTGGTTGCCGAAGGCGGCGGCCTGGTAGCCGAGGCGGCCCATCGATTCGGCCATGCTGCGTCCGCGAAAGAAGGTCGAGATCGCCGGCCCAGTGTAGTTATCGCCTCCAGAAAGCAACACAGTGGAGGAGTCCTCACAGCTTGCTGGACTCGCGCCCTGCTCGGTCGCCCCTGGCAGAACGCCGCTGCAGTGGGCTTCTTGGCGGGTCAACTTGGTTAGCAGCTGAGCGACACCTCCGCGGTTGATGCCTTCGACCGGGTTGGGCTTGATCCAGCCGTGCTCGTCGGTGGTGTACAAGACCGTCAGAACAACAGTGGGTTTCGCCTCTGGACTGGTGCCACCGCCATTGGGTGTGGTGGACGGAGCGCAGCCTGTCGACGCGAGCGCAGCTGCCAAGATCGTGAAAGCCCAGCAAGCCAGTTTGTCTCTTGCCTTGTTCATATCGGTACGGAGGTCATGTCGAGCCTAACGCACAACGGTTGCCGTCATGTTACATTCTGAGAACCATGCAACGACATAGCTTCAGATACTTCTTGTTGATCGCACTCGTGGTGCTCGGCGGCGTGGCCGTTGCGGCGTGCACAGCGGTGAGCGACCCGAGCATCCTCACTGGTAGCAGTAGCAGCGGCTCCTCGTCGGGCTCGAGCACGGCCCAAGGTGGTTTCACTGGGGTCGGTGGTTCCAACACCGGGGGCTTGGGCATCGGCAACACTGGCGGGGGTTGCTCCTACAAGTGCAGTGCCGATCTCAAGAAAGTGCTCGGTTGCAACGGCGAGCTGATCCAGGAGTGCCCTGCCGATCAAGCCTGTCTCAACGGCACGTGCTCCGACGATCCGTGCGGAGCTGCGGAGGCATCGAAGAGCTCTTACGGTTGCGACTATTGGGTCATGCGTCCGGATCTGATCACGGACGGAAAGGGCGCTTGCTTCGCAGCCTACGTCGCCAACACCTGGGACGCGCCCGTCAAGATCAAGCTGTCCTTCTCTGGAACGGATCTGCCCAACACGGGTTTCATCCAGATCCCCAAGGGGCAAGGCCAGAGTCTCAGCTTCCAGCCCTACGATGACAATGCCGGTTTGCCGGTGGGCGAGGTGGCCATCATCTTCTTGTCCCACGAGAATCCACCTGTCACGTCGCTGCCCATTTGCCCCGTGGCTGCGGCAGTCAACGGCGAGACAGCAGTCAGCGGCACCGCGCGCGGAAACGCGTTCAACATCGTTACCGACCGACCCATCGTCGCCTATTCGATCTTGCCGTACGGCGGCGGCCCTTCGGCGGCGACCTCGGCCAGCTTGCTGTTACCGACCAGCGCCTGGGACACCAACTACGTGGCGGTCAATGCCTACCCCAAGAGCCAGATCGTGGCGCAGGCTGCCCCCTCGTTGCGCATCTTGGCCATCGAGAACAACACCGAGGTGACCATTTTGCCAAAGGTCGCAATCGGTGGCGGGCAGGGCGTGGCGGGCTCGGCGGCCAACACACCGGTCACCTACACCCTGGCGCGCAGCGAGTTCGTACAAATCAGTCAAGATCAGGAGCTGACCGGCAGTCCCATCCAATCCAACAAGCCCGTTGGGGTGTGGGGTGGGGCGAGCTGCCTCAATGTACCCGTAGGTGCGGCGGCCTGCGACTCGGCGCACCATCAGATCCCACCTGTCAA
>CAZRGL010000669.1:5066-5613 GCA_964599485.1 uncultured Polyangiaceae bacterium | reverse complement strand
CCTGTGCGTCGCATCCGACGCCCCAACCGGATATTCCAGTGTCGACGGTGGTCATCGCACCGGACGGCGCCCCGGACAACCCAAAGGACCCCACCAAGGAAGCGACGCTCCGCGAGGCTGAGACCACGGCAATCTTCAAGGAATTGGAGGAGCAGGCAAACAGCAGCATGTTGGTGCAGGGCGGCGCCGACACCCCCGGCGTGCTCGAGGGCGGCGGTGGGACCTCGCTGAGCGATGCCTTGGGTAGCAGTGGCAGGTCGGCTGCCGGCCGCGGCGGCGGAACGGAGAGGGCGGGGTGGCGAGCTCAGCATCGAAATACCAAGGCTAAGGCCTTACCTACGGGTGCGCGGGCACATGTAAGTGGCTCGCTCGAGAACTCAGCAGTACCTTCATGGTGGGCTTGTGCGCACCTCGCGGCGCGAGCAAATCTACTGGGAGGTGGTTGGTTGTGCAGATTCGCGGGATGGGCTTGCCGGCACTCGCCGCGGTCCTCGTAGCGCTGAGCGGTTGCGGCCGGTCGGCCTTGCGCGCTTTTGGCAACGACTCC
>CAZRGL010000669.1:0-5056 GCA_964599485.1 uncultured Polyangiaceae bacterium | reverse complement strand
GGGGGGGGGGGGGGGGGGGGGGGGGGGGGGGGGGGGTTTGCCCCCCGGGGGGGGGGGGGCGGGGGGGCCGGCGGCGCAACTGCACCCGACTCGTTCGATCCGGTTAAGCAATGGTCGTGGACCGCGCCTCCACCCAAAGATCCCAACGCCATGATGGTCGGCAGCTACACCACGCCGCTGGTTGGCAACTTCACCGACGACGACAACAACGGCGAGATCGATCTGTGCGACGTCCCCGATGTGGTCGTCGCCGCCATCGAGACCTTCAGCTTCGATTTCAACTCGCCCATCATGCTCACCTCGCAGGCCACGCTGCACTTGTTGTCCGGCGATGATGGACACGAGCATTTCGCCTTCCAGGCGCCGGTCGACGGTTTCGTCTACCCGTCCTTCGGCGACATCGACAACGACGGCCTCCCGGAGCTGGTCGCCGCAAACGCCAACGGGAACATCATCGCCTTCGAGCACGATGGAGCCGTCAAGTGGGTAGGCGATCCGGGCGGTTATCGTTCGCACTTCTCTGCAGCGCAGTGCACCACGACCGCCATCTACGACTTGGATGGTAACGGTACGCCCGAGATCATCCTCGGCTATGAGGTCTTCGACGCACAAGGAAAACGCCTCTGGGGTGTTCCCAACAACGCGGCGGAGCACGAGGGCAGCTACTGGTGCGTGACGCCGACCGCGGCTGATCTCGATGACGATGGCAAGCTCGAGGTGTTGTTCGGCCATCAAACCTACCACCACGACGGGACGCTCTATTGGCAGATCAATGGCCAGCCGCCCTCGCACCCTCACGTTGCCGATCTCGACGCCGACGGTTTGCCTGAGGTCTTTCTCACCAACATGAACGGCTACATGATGGTGCAGCATGATGGCCAGGTCAGCTTTGGACCCGTGCGGCCGTCAGGCGAGCCCGCCTCGGCCAATTGTTGGGGTAAACCCAGCGTCGTGCACGACTTCAACGGCGACGGCAAAGCAGACGTCGCCGCCTCGACCTGCACGACCTACTCGGTGTTCCAGATGAGCCCGGGCGGTATGCAGGACCAGTGGAGTGCCGCCGTGGAGGACATGAGCGGGCTGGCCACTGCAACTGCGTTCGATTTCCTCGGCGACGCGGTTGCCGAGGCGATCTACGCAGACGAGACCTTCATCTTCGTCTTCGATGGCGTAACCGGGAAGCAAGCGATGAACGCGCCGCGCTCTTCCGGGACCCTGATCGAGTTCCCGGTCGTTGCTGACGTCGACAACGACGGCTCGGCCGAGATCATGTTCGTGTCCAACTACCAAGCACCTGATAGCGGTCCTACCCTGATGGTGCTTCGCGACGCGCAGAACCGTTGGATTCCTTCGCGACGTATTTGGAACCAATACTCGTATCACGTCACCAATGTGCGTGAGGACAGCACCATTCCGGCCAAGATGAAGAAGAGCTGGAAGCACCTCAACACCTTCCGAACGAACGCGCAAATTGGCGAAGAGGGCGATTGCGTTCCCGATCCACCCAAATGACGAGCGACTGCAGTCAGCAATGAGGTGGCAACGAGACCACCGCAAAGCGCATCGACTCGCCCCAACAGTGGCCGCGGTTGCGGCTGCAATCGAGCGCCTTCGCTCTTGGTCAGCTCGCCGAGAAACGCGAGGGCAAGGTCGGCAGGATAGGCTGGAGGATCTTGTCGATCCAACGGCCGCGTCGTCCTGGGCGCTGTGAATCGCGCGCTAGTGCTTGGGAGAGCGCGGTGATGACGACGGGGTCGAAGCTCTTGCCGCTTTGGCCGTGAAGGATGGCGACGGCTGAAGCCCGGTCCAGTCCTTCGCGTCCGGGAAAGCTGTCGGTCAAAGCAACGTAGTTGTCAGCAACTGCCACAATGCGTGCTTGCAGCGGGATGGTGTTGGCCGCCAGTCGGTCTGGAAAGCCGGTGCCATCGAAGCGTTCATGATGGTGACGGACTGTTGGAGCGAGGTCCTCGAGACCGTCCACCTCGCTGAGGATATCGGCGCCAACAACAGCATGTTGGCCGAAGCGTTCCCAGTCACCATCGTGCGCCTCCGAGTCATCGTCGAGCAAGTCGGCGGACACGCCTGCGAGCCCGACGTCGTGGAGCAGCGCCGCCTGCTCGAGACGCCCAAGCACCTCGCGAGCCAAGCCGAGCTCCTGTCCAATGGCTCTGGATATGTCTGCCACTCTCACCGAATGATCGACGAGCGAAGGAGCACGAGCCTCGATGGCCGCCAATACAGGCAGGACGTAGCCGCGGTGGTCGCTGAGCAGTTGTCGCAAAGAGCCTGGGTCGACCTCGAGCTGTGCCGCGAGCAGATCGTGGAAGTGCGAGTTGCGCTTGCGGCCTCTGCGCTTGGCGTCGTAGAGGGCCAAGTCGGCGCACTCGAGCAAGCCATCTGCATTGGCTGCGCTGAGCGGGAAGGTGGCGATGCCCGCGCTGATGGTCAACCTGATCGAACCGCCTGTCGGTAGCTCGAAGGGACTCGTAGCAATAGCGTGGCTGACGCGGCCCGCTGCTTCGCGGGCTCCGTCAGCGTCGCACTCAGGCAGCACCACGACGAATTCTTCGCCCCCGACGCGCGCCGCCAAATCGATTTCACGGAGCTGCCCAAGCAACACAGAGGTCAGCTGCACGAGGACAGCGTCGCCCGCAGGGTGGCCATGTTGGTCATTGATGAGCTTGAAGTGGTCGATGTCGAGGGCGAGAACCGAGAAGGGCTTGCTCAGGCCTCGTGCGCGCTGGCACTCGCGACTCAGTCCCTCTGCCAAGAAACGTCGGTTGGCAAGACCGGTGAGCGGATCGGTGCTTGCCATGCTGACGGCCTCTCCGTGCGTGCGGGCGTTGCCGAGCACCAGACCAGCCAGTTGCCCAAAGCGTGCCAGCAGCGCGTGCCGTCTTGGGTCCAGCTTGCTGGCGTCGCCAAAGAAGACGCACAGGACTGCCGTCGTGTTGGTGCCATCTTGTACGGCGATGTGCACGCTTGCCTCGAACCCTGCATGGTGAGCTTCGAGATCCAGGGCAAAGCGGGCCGCAGGGAGCTCACCGCTGAGCAACAGTGAGCCAGGCTCGGCCAGCGCGGCATCGGTTTGGCGATCCGCCGGGAACGCCAGAGCTGGTAGCGTGGAGCTCGCGAGCCCGATGCCGTGGATAGGGCCAAAGGCTTGCTCGCTGTCGCTCCAAGTGACCGCGACGGCTGCCGAGGCCCCGCTGTGGGCGACCGCCCGTTCGAGCACGCGCTCGAGCAAGCGGTCATCGGTCAGCGAACCGGCGAGCGCGACAGCCGACTGATAGAGGGTGGCAGCCTCGTCACGCTCGCTGCGCGCCTGGGCTTTTTCATCGTCGAGGTAGCCGTCGAATACGAGCGCAGCATCGAGCAGCAGCACGCGGGTCAGCGCACTCGTCGTGGCGGCTTGCTCGCTCACGTCTCGGTGAGTCGTCGCCGTGCGGTCGAGCAGCGTGGCGGCGAATTGCTCCGACTGCTTCCTGTATGAGTGAACGCTGCCCTTTTCGCGGCGCAGTGCTTTGCCGGCTCGCGCACACGCTTCGGCGTAGGCGACGTCATCGCCGTCCAAGAGCACGCGCCAGCGCCGTGCCAACGCGCTGCTGTCTGACAAAGTAGGCTCTCCCGAGGCAGCTGTGCTGCTCCAGTCTTCCAACAGCCGACCTAGCAGCAGCTTGTCTGAATCGCTGAGGCTGTGGTGGACGGCCGGAACTGACTCGTTTGGTGGCGGCTTCCACGACGGGTCGCCCGGGGGCAGCTTCGTTCCCTCAGATGACTGTTCCTGATGCCCCAAGCGATGCCCTTTGTTGTCCGTCCGTGACCGGCCAGTGTACCTCGGTCAATTGACGGAATAAACAAGTTCAGTCGAACACGACCGTCTTGCAGCCGCAGACCAGAACCCGATCGTCCAGATGCCAGCGAACTGCGCGCGCCAGAGTCGTGCGCTCGACATCGCGACCTTTGCGCACCAAGTCGGCCACGCGGTCGCGGTGGGACGTGCGGATGACTTCCTGCTCGATGATCGGTCCCTCATCCAGGTCGCGGGTGACGTAGTGCGCGGTAGCTCCGATCAGCTTCACGCCGCGATCATAGGCCTTGTGGTAGGGCTTGCTGCCTACGAAGGCCGGCAAGAAAGAATGATGGATGTTGATGATGCGCGAGGGGAACTTGTCGACGAACTGTCCCGTCAGGATCTGCATGTAGCGCGCCAGCACCACCACATCGACGCGCCGCTGCTCGAGCAGCGCGATCTCCTGCCGTTCCTGTTCCTCTTTGGTATCGCGGGAAATCGGGAAGACATGAAAATCGATGCCGAATTGTTCGGCGATCGGTTTGGCATTTGGGTGATTGCTGATGATGAGGGGAATGTCGCAGTTGAGCTCACCAGCGCGGTGCCGCAACAGCAGGTCGTACAGACAGTGGTCGTATTTGGAGACCATGATCGCGAGCCGTTTTTTTTCGGCCGCGTAGCGCAGCTCCCAATTCATGTCGAAGCGCTCAGCGGTCTCGGCGATACCGTGCTCGAGCGTGACGCGATCGGTCCGAATCTTCGCAGTGTCGAAGCGGATGCGTTGGAAGAACACACCCTGGGTGGTCTCGGTGTGCTGGTCCGAGTCGAGGATGTTGGCGCCGTGGCCGTAGAGCAGCTGGGCCAGCGCAGCCACGAGGCCTGGTTGATCCGGGCAGGTGATGAGCAAGGTTGCCAGCGTGCTCTTCGCTTGCTTGTCCGTCATTGCTACAGGCGGACTCTACTTGGGCCCCGCTTCCGGCATAACCCCTGACGCGTCCGGTCAGCCCTTTCGAGGTGGACGGCCGATCAGGGCGGCGTGCTCGCGGCGGACCGCCTGGAAGATGAGCTCTCGCGGGGTCTGTCCCGTGGCGTGAGATAGCTCCTGCAGCATCACTTGCTCCAGCTCGCTGAGCGTCACTGTTGCTGGGACTTGCTGGCTTGGGAGCGGCTGACTCGAGACATGGGGCTGGCTCGAGCCCTGCGGCTGCCTCGGGAGCTGGGGCTGGCTCGGGAGGTGCGGCTGCCTCGGGTGGGGCGGCACCC
>CAZRGL010000668.1:0-5654 GCA_964599485.1 uncultured Polyangiaceae bacterium | reverse complement strand
GGGGGGGGGTGGGTGGGGGGGGGGCGCGGGGGCTGGGTGGTGGGGCTGCGCTGTCTTTCGGGCGACACCAGACTTCAGTCCAAACCGACGCGCCGCGGCTGCGACAGCGCTGACTAAAACCCTTGCTCGCCAGCTTCTTCTTGCAACCGTCTGGTTCACGAAAATACGACTTGCTGCAAAGCTCGCAGCGCTCGTTCGGCTTCTGTTGTCGGTCGACGGTGCAGACTTCGACATAACCCGGCGGCGGCGCGAGATCCGCCTGCGCCACCGAAGAGAGCGTGCCTAACGCGAGTGTCAACAGCAGTGAGGCAAGTGGGGCGAAGTGTTTCATAGGCTGGGCACACCCTAGCGCTGCGAGCAACCTCCCTCCAAACGACAAATTCCTGTCACATTTGGCCCTGTCGAGCTCGACAACCGGCTAGATGACGCTTTTTTTGTCTTCTTGGGTCGAGTTGGAGCTATGCCATCAGCACCACGACGGAGACTGATTGAACCCTCGACACGCACATCAACTGCTCGCGGCGGCGGCCTTGTTTGCCAGCGCCAGCGTCGGCTGTGACAACAGCACGGCACCAACGGCGAAACCTGCCACTGCCGATTTGCCCCGCGTCACCGACCGCTCCGGGGCTTCGTCGATGGGCTCGTCCAAGCCGGCCATCTCCTCTGCTGATGTAGCGAAGGCAGCCCAATGCGGTGCGCTCGTCAAAGCCATCAACAACAACGTCGCGCGCATGGAGAAGATCGAGCGCAGCCCGAGGACCGACGCGGGACCCACAGCTCCCCTATTGGCCATGGCCGCCGCCATGAGCAAGGCCGAAAAAGAAGTCGGCGAGATCGTCTTCACGATTCCCAAGCTCAAAGCGCTGTCGAAGCAATACAGCGACATGGCCAGCGACGTATCAAAAGGCGCCCACAACTTCATAACTGCCATCGAGCAGATCGACGCCAAAGCGATGGGCAAAGCGCAGCGAACCCTCGAGACCGCCGTAAAACGCGAAGACCCCATCGTCGAGGAAGTCAACACTTTTTGCGGAACCGGGTAGACGGATTAGCCCGCTGCTGGCGACGGGAACACCAGCTCGAAAGTGGTGCCGTCGGGGGATGACTCGGAAACGCGTATGCTGCCGCCGTGCGCCTCCATGACCTTGCGGCAGATGGCCAAGCCCAGCCCGCTGCCACGCTCGCCGCCCTCCTTGCTGCGATAGAAGTCGTCGAAGATCTTCTCTTGCTCGGCCTCGGGGATCCCGACGCCATTGTCAGCAACGAGGACCGTCCAGGCCTTGTCGTCCTGGGCAGCGCTGATGCGAATGGTTGCGGGCTCGCGCTCGCTGTACTGGCTGGCGTTGCGGATCAGATTGGTGATCAGCAACTGCACCAAGTCGCGGTCGGCATGCAGCAGTACGGGCTCTAGGTCGTCGGCTTCGAGCTCGGCGGGCCGGCGCGCCCACAGGTCGCGCTCCACTTGCAGCTTGTCGACGATGTCGCTGAGGCGCACTTGGGCCTTGTGCGGCGTCCAGCGCCCGCGGGAGAGGCGATTGAAGGACAGGATGTTCTCCACCAAAAAACTGAGCCCATCGATGTCGCGAATGATGCGGGTGGGATAATCACGCGCCCCCGGCACGTCCTTGGTGCGGCGCTCGAGGGTCTCAGCCATCAAACGAATCGAAGCCAGCGGGGTACGCAGTTCGTGGGACACGGCCGAAACGAAATCGCTCTTGAGCTCGACGAAGCGCTGTTTGCGCCGATAGACGAGCACCCCGAGCGCTAGCACGCCAAAAGCCAACACGGCGATGACCACCTCCAACGCCGCCTTGAGACGGTAGCGCTTCTGCACGGCGGCGGCGGCGGGCGCCCAGCTGGGGGAGTCGATTTGCAGAGGCACTTTGGCCACATCGCCGCTCTCGGCTTTGCCACGCACCTCGTCACGCGTGCCCAGCAAACCATGGTTGCGCATGGTCGCTGTGATTTCCGACAGCAGCGCTGGGAAGTCGACCACCACACCATAGATGCGCTCGCGCTTGGGCGGCTCGAGGTACCACAGCTTCCCAGCAATGGTGGGCCCGACCTGGGGCATGAACGCAGGCACATTGAGCGTTGGCGGACGAGGCTGCGCCAGGGCTGACTCGCTGACCCGATCCATGAAATCGGTATAGAGGACGTTGTGCGGCCTCGACAGATCGGCAATCTGCTTGGCTTGAAAACGAAAATCGCTCGGGCTGAAGCGATGGCGATTGTCGAGCAAGTCGCGCTGCAAGCCGGGGGCGCTGCCAGCGCGTCCTCGAAAACCATCTCGGAGCACCAAACGCATCAGCCCCGGATCGGGCCTGGCGCGCGCTGCGAGGCGATCGAGCATGGCGGCGGTGTAGGGCAGATCCTGGGTCGCCGAGATTTGATAGGCTGCCCGATGCGCCAGAATCTTCCTGACGGCCGTCTCGATGCCAGCCCGGTCTTGCACCGCTAAAGCGCTGTCGAGCGCGGCGAAAAAGCGCAAGCGCACATGCCAGGGTGAGTCCGCCTCGTTGAGCTCTTCTTGTTGGGCCAAGCGCGCCGCCTGGCCGTTGCGCAATGCGCGATAGAGCGTGCTCGCCGAGCCGGTCACCGAGCTGCCGCGCTTGATCAACCGGGGCAGGAGCTGCTCGCCTCGGTCGAAGAGCAACAGCTCGCTGGCAGGAAGCAGCGGATCTCGGGCGGCCGCATCGATGCTCGGGCGCGCCTCAGCAAGACGATTGCGCAGCCGTGCGCTGAGCTCTTGGTGGGCGTACTGCTGCAATGCTTGGCGCCGCGCCGAAATCCCGTCGAGCGCGTCCTGGCGCTCCTCGACAAAAATACCGCGCAAATGAAACAGCCCCCAGGCGAGCGCAACGCACCCACACCCGAGGGCCAGCAGCAGTGAGAGTCTACGAAACAACGACAAGCTGCGTCTCTCCCTCCCGCTACCTCAACACAGGCACCCTATCAAAGTCCATATGCGCGACTGGACCGTGACGCTGAAACTTGTCGCCGCGACTGTCCAGATCACGTGCTTTGGCGACGAGACGGCGAAGCTCGACGGTGTCGGCCCGCTCACGAAGCGGCGAAGTGATATGGGTGAAACGCTTCAGAATGGCCTCGTAGCTGATGTTGCGCGCCCAGTAGGAGCCGCGCATCTTCTCGGCAAACTGCGCAGCGATCAGAGACAGCTGGCTCGGTGAGCTCAACCCCTCGCTGGAGCTCTTGATCACCGAGCGAGGCACGCCACGCTCGATCAGGCGAGACTGGCTTCCACTCGGCGCTTTGAAGCGGACACGCACCTTGGCGATGTTGGCCGAATTGCCCTCGCGCAGCTTGATTTCGTACAGGGCGGTAACAGCATGGCCGGAACCGATCTCGCCAGCGTCAACCCGGTCGTCGTTGAAGTCGCGGGTCTTCAGAGCCCGGTTTTCGTAACCGATGAGCCGATAGCGCGCCACCACCTCGGGATCGAAATCGACCTGGATCTTCACGTCCTTGGCGATGACCTGCAAGGTGCCGCCGAGCTGATCGACGAACACCCTACGCGCCTCGGCGAGCTTGTCGACGTAGTAGTAGTTGCCGTTACCGCGGTTGGCGAGCTGCTCCATCACCGTGTCGTTGTAGTTGCCCATGCCGAAGCCGACGGTGGTGATGGTGATGCCCCGCTTTTGCTCGCGGGAAACCGTCTGCAGGATGCTGTTCGGCCCGGTGCGGCCGACGTTGGCGACGCCATCGGAACACAGCACGACTCGGTTGATGCCGCCGCGACGCAACTGGCGGGCAGCCATGCCGTAGCCGAGTCGGATGCCCGCTTCGGCGTTGGTCGCGCCTTCGGTACGCAGGTTGTTGATGACCCCGAGGATGCGCTGCTTGTGGTGGGCACTGGTGGGCTGCAGCACCTCGCGGGCCTTGCTGCCATAAGTGACGATGCCGACCGTGTCGGACTCCTTGAGCTGACCGACGAGCAGGCGAAGGCTGCGTTTGACCAGGCCCAAACGGTTGTCGGAAGACATCGAGCCGGACACGTCGATCACGAACACGAGGTTGGCTGTCTTGCGCTGGGCCGCTGGCACTTCTCGACCCTTCAAGCCGATGTGAAGCAAGTGGTAGCCGCTGCGGTTGGGCGAGGGCGCGGCTTCGGCATGCACCGCGAAGGTGTCGCTGCGAGGCGCCTCGTAGCCATAGTCGAAAGAGTTGATGATCTCTTCGACACGGACGGCTGCCTCGTCGGGCAACTGCCCACGCTCGAGAAAAGAGCGGGCCATGGTGTAGGAGGCGTTGTCGACATCCACGGCGAAGGTGCTCTTGCGCTGCTCGGCGGTGTCGATGGTGGGGTTGACCCCGTAGTGCTTGAAGAACATGTTCTGCGGCACTTCGGGCCGAAGCACGCGCACGCCAGCATCACCGCCGAAGCGGCCCTCGTCGCGGGGCGCGATCTCCTCACGACCCGTGCCAAATAGGCCTTGTTTGGGCTTGCTCTTCGTCTCGCCAGGAGCGTCATGGCTAGCAAACGGGCCATAACCAGGTCCAAATGCGCCGGGCGGTGGCGTAGCCGTAGTCGCTCTCGGTCTCGGGCTTGGTTTCTTGGCGATCCTTCCCTTGGCCGGCCTGCGCGCACCGCCAGCACTGGCTGCTGCAGTCGCCTGGGCGGCGGGGCTCGATTCTTTGAGGTCACCCCCTTTGTCGCCGCGCTCGAGCCCGTCTCCGTCTGATTCCGCCTCACTTGCTGCTGACGGAGGCTCCGGCGCAGAAGCTGCTTGTTCTGCTTTTTCGGCGCAGCCACCAACGGCAAGAGCGGGAAAGAGAAATAGAGCGACGAGAGTGTGAGCACGGCACTTCATGAGGCGATCTCCTAGCTACCTCCTTATTGGACGCGCAAAGCGCCCATTTGTGCGTCACCCTTGCGTCACCTGTGAGCCCCGAGTGTCACGGCTCCGTCACGGAGAAACCTACTCGCAAGTTTGCGTGCAGGCGATGCCTTGCTCGGCGCATATTCCGCATGTCGCATCGCAGCAATATTCATCGGCGGCGCAGTTCTTGGGGCCGCACTTGGCGGCCTTGCTGTGCACCGGCACGACGACGTCTTCTTCGCAAGCCGCCAAGGTAGCCGCGAACATCATTGCCAACACCACGAAACGAGCTGCCCTCATCATTGTCCACCAAGAGTGCGTGATGGCCCCGCGCTCGTCAAGCAGCCTCAATCACGGGATCTGCAGACCGCCCGAAACGTTGATCTGCTGACCCGTGACGTAATCGCTCAGCGGACTGGACAAGTACAGTACGGCGTCGGCGATGTCTTGGGGTAGGCCGAAGCGACGAAACGGGATGCGCTGCAGCGACGCTTGCCGCATCGCCTCGGGGATCCCGAGCGTGTCACCTTTTTGCTTAGGAGCAGTCAAGCGCGTCTCGATGAACCCCGGCGCTACGGCGTTGACACAGATGCGAAACCGTCCCCACTCCTGCGCGAATGTCCGCGTTAGGCCCACGTTGCCCATCTTGGCCGCCACGTAGTTGGCTTGGCCTGGGTTGCCGCGAATTGCGGCGGTGGAATAGAAGTTGACTATCTTGCGTGCGTAGGCCACTTCGCCATCGCCATCCAGCTCCTGTTTGGCCTTCTCGCGCATGTACGGCTGCAGCTCGGCGGTCGCCAGCGAGCACCTGCT
>CAZRGL010000667.1:0-5666 GCA_964599485.1 uncultured Polyangiaceae bacterium | reverse complement strand
GGTGTGGATCAGGACATCGCTGACATTTTGCTTGGGACCCCGTTGACGGAAGCAACGGCACGCGCCGATTTGGACATGGACTCAGACTCGGACCTCTCAGACTCGGACCTCTCGGACGCGGACCTCTCAGACGCGGACGCGGGAGGGGATAAACCGCCCGAGACTCCCCTACTTCGATTTCGGAGTTGCCAAGGAGCAGCCACGGACGAAACTAGCGAGCTTAGCTCACGTCCCGGTCACGACCACGCGCACCCCGTCGCGCACCCGCTCGGCCCCGACCACGAAGAAAACGGGCGCCCCAGCGCAAGGGCATGACCGTCAACCAAGGAGCAGCGCACACATTCGCGCACGCCCTGACCACCTATGAGATGGTCATGCCGCCATCGACCACCAGGGTGTGGCCCGTAACGAAGGAGGCCGCGTCACTGGCGAGAAAGAGCGCCGCGCCGGCCATTTCGTCGGGTTGCGCGTAGCGTCCTAGCGGTGTGCGCTCGACGACCCGCTGAGCCAAATCGGGGGTGTGGACGATGGCGGCCGCAAAGCGCGTGTCGACCAGCCCAGGGGCCAAGGCATTGACGCGGATTTTGCTGGGACCGAGCTCGATTGCCAGTGTTTTTGTCATCGACACCACGGCAGCTTTGCTCATGGCATAGATGCCCTGCAGCGGCGCGCCGGTGCTCGCCACCACGCTGGCGACGTTGACGATCACGCCGGGTTGCTCGCGGTCGACCCAATGTTTGATGACGGCCCGAGCCATATCGAGATAGCCGCGAGCGTTGACTTGGATGGTCTTGTCGAACACAGCCTGACCCGCCCCTACCATCGGCCCGAAGTAGGGATTGGTCGCCGCATTGTTGACCAGCACGTCGAGCCGGCCGAAATGCTCGACTACTGCATCCACCGTCGCTTCGATCTGATCGAGCTTGCCCGTGTGGCAAACCAAGGCAAACACCTCGAGGTCGTCAGCAGAATCGCGGATGCGCTGCGCCGCCGCCTCGATGCCCTCTTTGCGGCGTGAGGCGATGGCCACCTTGGCGCCGCTACGCGCAAACCCGGCGGCGATGGCCTCGCCGATGCCTCGACTGCCGCCGGTAACGAGCGCTACTTTTCCTTCCAGATGGACGAGCGGGCTCATGGCGCTGCAGCACTCGCGGAAGCGCTCGCGCTCGCCGCCGTAGACGCTGACGCGGACGCAGATGCCGATGCCGAAGCGTCCGGCGCAGCGCTCGCGCTCGCCGTTGGCGCAGCCGTGGCCGAAGCCGATGTGCTGGCGCTCGCTGTGCTGCTCGCGGCTGGCGGCAGCCCCGCTGGTGCTTTGTGTGCCCCGCAACCGCCGGTTGGGTTGGTCAACGTACCCTGACTGCTCGACGTCACCACGTTGCCGGTCGAGAAGTTGCCGGTGTTGTCTTCGAGCAAGAAGGTATCGCCTGGCAAACCGCCACGGTCGGCGCGCCGTCGCGCCTCGAGCACGTAGCCCTTGGCGTCGATCTTCACGATTCGGTAGCTGTAGAGCGTAGCCACCGGGTTGAGCAGACAGCCCTTCTCGTCGATGGTCCAGGTGTCACCAACCAGGTCGCGTCCATCGCGCGCCTTGTGGCTCTTCTTGATCTTCGCTGTGGCCTTCCAGGTCTTGCCCTCGAGCTTGAAGCTGTACTCGTAGATGCCGTCCTTGCTGGCCTTCTCGAAGTCAATCTCGAGCGCCTTGAGATCGCCATAAGCCTTCTTCTCGGCGTGGTACTTGTCCTGCGCGCGGAACAGCCCCTCGAGGGTGTTGATGGCCTCACGTTGTAGGTGGTCGATCTTGTCCGGAACGGGACAGAAGCCGATGGCTGATGCGTCACTGGTGAAAGCGAGCCGCTTCTTGCGCTGCTCCTTGGCGACCTTCTCTTGTCCGGGCGCCACGCTGTTGTAGTAGGCGCGCATCTTGTCGCGCATGCTGTAGAGGTTGGCCTTGGCCTCACGCTGATCCCAAGCGCAAGTGAAGCTCTCTGCGCTACGGGCTGACTCTACCAACTTGGGGTAGCCGAAGAAGAGCACCCCGGTACCCACCGTGAGCACGACCAGTGGCATCCAGCCCCAACTCTTACCCTCGCTCTCGAGGTGCATCATGTTCACTAGGGGCCGGCACACCAAGAACAGGATCATGCCCGATGCAGCGGTGCCGAAGACGATGTAGCTGAACAGCTCGAACTCACCCAGCTTCTCCGAGTAACCCCCGATGTAGCCAGCGGCCAAGTTGGCCAGGAAGTTCGATCCGAACCAGGCGCCCATCAGAAGCGAGACCATGCGGGCCGGCGCCAGCTTGGTGACCATCGACAGGCCAATCGGCGACAGGCAGAGCTCACCCATGGTGTGCCAGAAATAAGCGCCGACGATCCACCACAGCGCCGCTAGACCCGAGTTGCCTGAGTCAGCCTCGTTGACCCCGTGGAGCATCAACACGAAGCCGAATGAAAGCAAGATGAGCCCAAAGCACATCTTGATGGGCGTCGGCGGATCGATCTTGCGGCGGGCCAAGAAGGTCCAGAACCACGAGAACAGCGGCGCGAAGATGAAGATGATGGCCGGGTTGATGGTCTGGAACCAAGTGGCCGGGATCTCGAAGCCACCTACGACCCGATCGACCTTCTGCTTGGTGTAGAGGTTCATCAGACCGCCGGCTTGCTCGAAGGCAGCCCAGAAGAACATCACGAAGATGGCCAGCACGAGAATGACTACGATGCGGTCTTTCTCTTTCTTGGTCAGCGGCTCGTGCTTGACCTCTTCGATCTTGCCGTCCTTGCCCTTGGTGGCCTTCTTGGGCGGCGCGCCGACATGGTCGGGCAGCAGCTTCTTTTCGAGCAGCCAGAAGTTGAGCACGCCGATGGCCATGCCGATACCGGCCGAGGCGAAGCCCCAGTGAAAGCCCATCTTCTCGCCCAAGGTGCCGCAGACGAACCCAGAAAGCACCGCACCGAGGTTGATACCCATATAGAAGATGGTGAACGCGCCATCGCGACGGGGGTCGCCCTCTTCGTAGAGGCCACCGACCATCGTGGATATGTTCGGCTTGAAGAAGCCGTTACCGATGATGAGGAATATCAGCGCGCTGAAGAACACGACCTGCACCTGAACGGCCATCAACAAGTGGCCAATCATCATCAAGATGCCGCCGATGTAGACCGCTCGACGCTTGCCGATGTACTTGTCGGCGAGATAACCGCCGATCAACGGCGTGGCGTACACCAGCCCGGTGTACCAAGCGTAGATGGCCAGCGCCGTGGGTTTCGACAGCCCGAAACCCGCATTCTCCTCGGTCGTCTTGGCGACCATGTACAAGACCAGTAGGCCTCGCATGCCGTAGTAGGACATGCGTTCCCACATCTCGACGGAGAACAGCAGATACAGCCCCTTGGGGTGTCCTTTGGGCGTGTCGGCGGCGCCGGCTTTCGATGACATGGTCGGCTCGATACCAACTTCAGCCAGCCGCTACCAGCCTTGAAGTGGCCCGGGGCGAGCGTCGTGACGAGCTACAAGCCCTCGGCGAAGGCTGCGTCGAGCTTCCAGTCGGCGTCGAAGAAGCCGGTCGAGATCAGGCCTTCGTCGCTCCACACCAGGAAGTCGGGCATGCCGGCCCGGGAGGAAAACGGCGTGTATCGAAAGAGCAGATACTCGTAGCCCTTGGCGACGGTGATGAAGCCGCCGAGGCGATCGCCAGCGGGGTAGACGAAGGCCAGCGCCGCCTGATCGAAGGTCTTGTCGCCCACCTCGACTTGCTCGGCGGTCCACGACATCGGCAAGCTCGCCCCGCCAATATCGCTCGGCAACACTCCCAAGTAGATGATGTTGTAGGCATCTTTGGTGGTGCTGGTGAGCTTCGACAGGGGCATGCCGCAGCCGTGGCCGTTGCCAATGACGGACCACCAGCTCAAGAGCCAGGCAGCGTAGTGGCGGTAGGCTGCTGCGCCGTCGTCGTCCCAGACGAAACAGAAGGGCTTGTGAAAGACCTGGTTGAGCGGGCCATTGAGCTCGGGACGTTTGCCGTCCTGCGGACCAATCTCGATGGGACTGCTGGCCAGCGTCTGGACTTGCCCGTCCACCGACAGTGAGCTGACGCCCTTCGCGGTCAGCGCAGCGCCATCGACAATCATCGAGCGCACATTGGTAGTGGTCACGGTGACTGCGCCGGCGGCCTCGGCGGACTTGACCTCACAGTCGAGCATGGGGCTCGTACAAGAGCGCACCGTCACGAAGGAGTGCTGTGCGCTTACCCAGGGAGAAGGGGTCTTGAAGCTGAAGCTCAGCGGGGTCAGATCGTTGGTGATCCCTGCCGCCTTGGCGATCATCGGCTCCCAATCGACGCAGTCGGCCCCCTCTTCCTCGCCGTCCGCGTCCCACCAATGGCCTGCGCCCGGCTCCTCGTGAAACTCCAGGTCGTTCACGATGGGCTGGAGGGTCTGGAACATCTGCTTGGCGTGAGAAATGGGCACATTGGTGTCTTTGTCACCATGGATGATGAACACCGAGCGATCAGCCAAGTTGTTGACGTATTCGAGCGTCTGGCTCGCCGCGCGGGCCCGACCGACAGCGCCTTCGGGGTGGGCCGAGCCGCCATATTTGTCGAAGGAAATCCAACCCGCGCTCGGCGCGATCAAGCCGAACTTGCCCGCAAAATGCACGCCCAAATGCCAGCTGCCGTGGCCCCCCATCGAGTGACCTGTCAGATGGACGCGTTGACTGTCGATAGGCAGCGTGGCTGTGGCGTCATCGAGCGCTTCGAGCGCATCGAGCCTTCCCCATTCTTCCCAATCGAACCCAAATGGGCGCCGATTGGTGGCCGCTACCAAATAGGCCCAGTCCTTGGGCGAATAAGCCGCTGCTTGTCCGGTCGCCTCGACTCCGGCGCCGTGCAACGACAACATCAAGCCGTACTTCTTGCCGTCCTCGACGACGCTCGGCGGCATCACCGCGTGGTATTGAGTCGATCCGTCCACTGCGCTCAAACGGGTGCGCCGGTAGCGGGCGCCTTTGGCCACGGTGGCGACCTCGAACGCTTGCTCGTAGGTCCACGTCAACCCGCCGCCCTGAAGTTTCAACGTCAACTTCAGCTTCTCGTCGGGAGCGCTGATGGCGCTCTTGGGTTTCAACAGAAAGCTCAGCTGGGTCGTCGCATCTGGCGACAGCGAGGGGTACGCGACGCTGGTCTCTTCGAAATGCTCGCTGTCGAGCACCGTGGCCGAAACACCCCCAATCGCTTGGTCTGTCATGTTGAGCACAGCCACGCCGAGATAACGGGGCTCACTGCTTGCCACCACCAAGTCGGGCGGGGTGCTGTCGGCTACGTTGATCACCATTTCTGCGTCCGTGGTCCACAGCTCGACCTCCGGCGTATTGCGGCGCCCCAGAGCGCGCACCACCAGCAAATGCTCTCCGGCGCCCACCGCCAGCGGAACCCGCATCTTTCGTGAATGGTAGAAGTCGCCTGGATGGCGGGCCTGCCCGCCCAAGGTGTAGAAGGCGACGACCGTATCGCCCCGGGCGAAGGCGCGCTGACCTTCGGGCACGGTGATCTTGGTCGCCGCGTAGATGTAGTCACGGTTGGCGTCGATGAGCGCGCCGTTTTCTCCCGGCACGTGCACGGCCCAGTTCACGCCGAGATATGCCCCTTCGGCAGGCAGCTCGAAGCT
>CAZRGL010000666.1:316-5681 GCA_964599485.1 uncultured Polyangiaceae bacterium | reverse complement strand
CGCGCATATCACCCGCTTGCAGGGCTTCGAGCCGGTCACGGAGGGCCGCCTCCTGGTGAGCTGGTTGCAGGGCGGCAAGGTCGTGAGCGAGGTCACTGCGCCCAAGGTGGCGCGTGCGGGCCTGTTTGCCCCCAAGTCCGCCGCGCCACCGGCGGGCGAATACCAGTTGCGCATGCGCTACATGGGAAAGAAGGTCTCCGAGTTCGATTGCGGTCGTGTCACGGTGAGCGCGAAGCTACCGGCCGAAGAGCCCGCGCGCGCCTCGCTGAGCTTCCTGAAGGAGCAGCAGTGGAAGATCCCCTTTGCGACCGCGTGGGCTGGTGAGCGCGAGGTCGCCCGGGAGATCGAGCTGCCAGCGGCGGTCGAGCCCGCAGGCACCGATCAGCTCACGATCGCTTCGCCCACCTCCGGTCGCTTCTTCCACAACACCAAGCTCGCGCTCGCCGAGGGCACGCACCTCAAGAGGGGCGACCGTGTTGGCAACATCGCACCCACGGTCGCGGGCGACGATTTCAACCGCCTGCGTCAAGCGGTCGACGAGGCGCGGCTCGCCAAGAAACAGGCCCAGAGGGAGCGTGACCGGGTCGCGCCGCTCGTCAAAGAGGGGCTGTTGCCGGCCAAGCGACTCGTGGAAGCGGACAACGCGGTCGAGCGACACAGCGCGAGCTTGAGCGCGGCCCGCCGGCGTCTGGGCCGCGTCGTCGCCCCCGGGGGTCGGGGCGGGCTGGCGATCAAGTCCAACCTCGACGGCGTGGTCACCGAGATCTTCGTGGCCAACGGCGAGCCGGTCGAGCCCGGTGCGCCCTTGCTTCGGGTGGGAGGGGAGCACAGCCGGTGGGTACGCGCCCGCTTCGTGGCCCGGCCCGAGGCGGAGCTCGAGGACGCGCTTCCCGTGGCCGTGCGCGTGCCTTCCGGCGAGCGCATCGACGTGCGACAGCGCGCGCGCATGCTCTCCGCCCACCCCATCGTCGATCCCCGCTCTCAGCTGGCCACCTGGATCGCCGAGGTGAAGATGGGTCGCGCGGGGCAGCCCGCCAGCCACAGCCTCCGCACGGGCACCCACGTGGTGCTGCTTGTGCGGGTGGGCGAGCCCCAGAAGCGCCTCGTCGTGCCGCGCAGCGCGGTCGTGGACATCAACACCCGGCCCTACGTGTTCGTGCAGACCGGCGGCGAGGAGTTCGAGAAGCGGCGCGTCGTGCTCGGCCACTCCGACGGCGACTACACCCAGGTCCTCAAGGGCGTGCGCAAGGGCGAGCGCGTCGTCACCCGCGGCGGCTACGACATCCACCTCGCTTCGATCATGGGGCAGGTCGAGTCCCACCGTCACTGATCGCACGTCCGCTCACCCAGTCACCGTAACGCAAGCTCCTACCCACGATGTTCGACGCCATCATTCGCGCTTCGCTCTCCCGCCCGGCGCTGGTGCTGGTGGGCGCGCTGCTGATGGTCGCTATTGGCATCCACTCGGTTCGCACCATGCCCGTGGACGTGCTGCCCGAGATCACAGCGCCCACCGTGACTGTGATCACCGAGGCGCAGGGGCTCTCGCCCGAGGAGGTCGAGCAGAGCATCACCATTCCGCTCGAGCAGGCGCTCAACGGGGCCTCCGGCGTCCGCCGCATTCGCTCCTCGTCGGCCATTGGCCGCTCGCTCATCTGGGTCGAGTTCGACTGGGAAGTCGACCAGCTGGTGGCACGCCAGATCGTCAACGAGCGGTTGCGCGTGGCCCACGGCACCCGCGGCGAGCACGCCGAGCCGGTGCTGGCACCGGCCAGCTCGGTCATGGGCGAGATCATGTTCGTCGGGCTGCTCGGCGACAAGACGGTGTCGATGCGTGACCTTCGGACCACCGCGGACTGGCAGGTGCGGCGGGCGCTGCTCAGCGTGCCCGGGGTGGCCCAGGTGGTGTCGATCGGCGGTGACGCGGCGCAGGTTCAGGTGACCTTCAAGCCCGAGCAGCTGCTGCAGCACCAGCTGTCCACGCACGACATCGTCGAGACGCTGCGCGGCGCTACGGCGGTGGGCTCGGGCAGCTTGCACGTGGTTGGCTCCCAGGAGTACTTGGTTCGGGCCTACGGGCGGCCGGCTACGCTCGCCGACTTTGGGCGGACCGTCGTCGCGCGCCGGGACGGCGTGCCCATCATGTTGCGCGACGTGGCCCACGTGACCAAGGGGAGCGCCGTCAAGCGCGGGGCGGCCGCCGTGGACGGCAAACCCGCGGTGGTGCTCAAGATCCAACGCCAGGCCCGCGCCAACACCCTCGATCTCACGCGCCGCATCGACCAGACCCTCGATGGCGTGGAAGAGACGTTGCCGGCGGGGATGACGCTCTACCGCAAGGGCTTTCGCCAGTCGCACTTCATCCAGGTGGCGGTCGACAACGTCGAGCGCGTGCTGCTCGAGGCTGGGGTGTTGGTCGTGCTGGTGCTGATCATGTTCCTGATGAGCTGGCGCACGACCCTGATCAGCGTGCTGGCCTTGCCGCTGTCGCTGCTGGCCGGCATCCTGCTGATCAAGGCCAGCGGCGCGACCATCAACACGATGACGCTGGGCGGCCTCGCCATCGCCATCGGCGAGCTGGTCGACGATGCCATCATCGACGTCGAGAACGTGCATCGCCGCTTGCGCGAGAACGCCGCGCTCCCCGCGGCCGAGCGCGCCTCGACCTTCGACGTGGTCTACCGTGGCTCGCGCGAGATTCGCGGGTCCATCGTGTTCGCCACCGCCATCATCGTGCTGGCGTTTCTGCCGCTGTTCTTCTTGAGCGGGCTCGAGGGGCGACTGCTGGTGCCCCTCGGGATCGCCTTCGTCGGCAGCATCTGCATGTCGCTGCTGGTGGCGCTCACGGTGACGCCCGTGCTCTGCTTGCTGCTGCTCGACGACCGGGGCTCGGGGGCCCGCGTGCGCCAGAGCCGCCTCGCGCTCCTGCTCGAACAGGGCTACCGGCCGCTCGTGCGCACGGTGCTCCGCGCCCCCAACCTGGTGGCGGCGCTGTCGCTGGCTGCCGTGGCAGCGGCCGTGGTGGCGCTGGCCAGCTTCGGCCGCGGGTTCTTGCCTCCGTTCAACGAGGGGGCCCTCAACATCGCGGCGGCCACCGCACCGGGCACCTCGCTGCAGGCTTCGGACGCCGTGGTGGCGCGGCTCGAGAGAGCTCTGGTCGAGCTCCCGGCCGTTACTTCGGTGATTCGCTTCACTGGTCGGGCCGAGGCAGACGAGCACGCACTGGACGTCAACTACTCGGAGCTGGAGGTGACCCTGGATCTGCAGGACGCTGATCGGGACGCGGTGCTGGCCCACGTGCGAAGCATTGCGCAAGGCATGCCCGGCCTCGCGGTCACCGTGGGCCAGCCGATCAGCCACCGCATCGACCACATGCTGAGCGGCGTGCGTACGAACCTCGCGGTCAAGCTCTTCGGGTCCGATTTGGATACCTTGCGAGCCCTCGCGCGCCAGGCCGAAGACATCGTGCGCGAGGTGCCGGGAGCGGTCGACGTGGCGGTCGAGCAACAGACGGAGGTCCCGCACCTGGTGATCCAACCACGGGCGACCGAGCTGGCGGCGCACGGCCGTTCACCGGGTGAGTTGTCCCACTTCGTGGAGATGGCGCTCGCCGGCGAGTCCGTGGGACTCTGGTGGGAGGAGGAGCGGACGATGCCCATCGTGGCTCGCTTCCCTCCAGCCTACCTGAACGACATCGAGCGTCTGCGCGCCCTGCCGGTCGAGTCCGAAGGCACGCGCATCGTGCCGCTCGAGGCCGTCGCCAAGATCGACCGCACGATGGGACCAAACCTCATCAATCGGGAGAACGTGGAGCGGCGGATCGTCGTGAGCGCCAACATCAGCGGGCGCGACGCGCGCAGCACGGCGCGGGAGATTGACGCGGCGTTGCGCAAACGCCTGCAGCTTCCGGCGGGATATCGCTATGCGCTCGGGGGGGAGTTCGAGACGGAGGCAGCGGCCAGCCGCACCATTCTGTGGCTCTCGCTCTTGGCGGTCTTGGGCATGTTCCTGTTGCTCACCTCGGCCTTTCACTCGTTCCGGGACGCGGCGCTGGTGATGGTGAATCTGCCGCTCGCGCTCGTGGGCGGCGCGGTGGCCGTCTGGCTCAGCGGTAGCGTGATCACCATTGCCTCGCTGGTGGGCTTCATCACCCTGTTCGGCATCGCCAGCCGAAACGGGATCATGATGGTCTCCCGCTACCGCCAGCTCCTGAACGAGGAGGGGTATGATGTGCGCGATGCGGTCATCGAAGGCAGCGTCAACCGCTTGGTGCCGATCCTGATGACGGCGCTGACCGCCACTCTGGCCCTCATCCCGATTGCAGTCTCCGCGGGCGATCCGGGGCACGAGATCCAGGGGCCCATGGCCATCGTGATCCTGGGAGGGTTGCTGAGCGCCACGCTACTGAACCTGCTGGTGGTACCGGCGCTGTTCGCTCGCTATGCCTCGCCCACGCAGCCAGGCGCCGACGGTCGCGTGCGAGCAGCCTGACCTGCTCAACTTGTCAGGCAGGTCGGCGAGGATGACCGCGTGCCATCGATGCGGTCGAGCTACGCCGCGCCCTGGCGCGCGGCGATCTGTGCGGCCACGGGCCGCTCGTGCATTGGTGCGCCACCGTCGTGCCGCACGAGCTCGGCGCTCACTTTGCGGCGGGCGTGGGGCACGGCCGCAGCTGCGCGCGCCCCTCGCCGCGGGCCTGCGGAGCGCCGCGGCCCTGATCAAGGCGAAGCGCTTGGCGGGAACACTCGGGCAGGTGGCCCAGGCGTCGGGCAAGCACGCTCGCGCGGTGATCGCCATCATCGCGGCAAGCCTTCGCGGTGATCCGAGCAATGCCCCCCGCGACATCGCCAGCCTGCTGTCGCTCCTTCGCGAGCAGCTCGTCGGCGCGGGCGCGAAGCTCGACGACGCCGCAGCGCGCGCTTGGCTCGAGGCCATCAAGCGCGGCGGCAAGACGGCGAAGCTGAAGAAGGCCTTGCTGGCGTGAGGGCTTCTCCTCACGGGACGCAAAGAAGCCCACCCGCGCCAGGCACCCCAAAACGGAGCAAACCCGTTCGACTCCACCCGTAACAGTTGGCAAGACGCCCTGCGCAAGCGCGTTACCGCCCCCAAGCCGCACCCCTCGGAGGACCGCACCGGTGCGAGCCAGTGGATTCGACCGGAGCTGGCCGGAGTCCAGCTTGCTGGACGGAGGCTAGGGACGGCGACGGGGGAGAACACCTCAGTAGCGTCGAGGCTTCAGAGCACATCACCCCCGCCAGGCACCCCAGGAGGGAGTCAACATGTTCGACTCCACCCGCAACAGCATGCAGCGACGCCCTGCGCAAGCGCGTTACCGCCCCCAAGCCGCACCCCTCGGAGGACCGCA
>CAZRGL010000666.1:0-216 GCA_964599485.1 uncultured Polyangiaceae bacterium | reverse complement strand
AGGCTAGGGACGGCGACGGGGGAGAACACCTCAGTAGCGTCGAGGCTTCAGAGCAAATCACCCGCGCCAGGCCCCCCGAAGGGGAGTCAACATGTTCGAATCCACCCGTAACAGTCGGCAGGACGCCCTACGCAAGCGGATCACCGCCACAAAAAGAAAAAGTCGGGGTGAGTGGATTCGAACCACCGACTTCCTGCTCCCGAAGCAGGCGCGCTA
>CAZRGL010000665.1:0-5688 GCA_964599485.1 uncultured Polyangiaceae bacterium | reverse complement strand
GGTCAGCTGGCGTGCCGTGCGCAGCAAGCGCTACAAATTCGCCGAAATGGCCAATGGCAAGCCCGCGATGTTCTTCGATCTCGTCAAAGATCCTTACGAAGAAGCGAACCTCGTCATCAGCGACAACCCAAAGCACGCTGCGCTACGCGAGCAACTCGCTGAGAAGCTGCACGACTGGTACGCCTCAGTCCAAACCTAGCTGGTTGGAGGCGGGCTAGCCTCGACATACGTTCTGGAGTGTCGTGCTTCACAGCTCAATGCCCAGCACGAGGGCGGTCCACGACGCTCTGATGACAAACAGCTATTTGGACTAGGTCCAGCGGGGCACCGGAGATAATCTGCGTCGGAATCGTGCCTTTTTTGTCGTGTTGAGTCGCTCGCTCGCGACTCCTCATGCAAGCGCTTGTGATTATGTTCCTCGTTACGCGGTCTGTTCGCCCGTTGGTCTGCTCGTTGACACTGCTGCTGACGCTGTCTTTTGCGTCGGCTGCTTTTGCCGACGCCGAATCGAATAGCAAGGCCCGCGCCTTGTACAATGATGGGGTCGCCCATCAGCAAGCAGGGCGCCACGAGCAAGCCTGCGACGCGTTTTCGAAGGCGTTTTCGCTGCGCCGGCACTACCAGATAGCCGCCAACCTGGGCGACTGCGAGCTGAAGCTCAAACGCTATCGCGTCGCTGCCGAGCACTTGCATTTCGCCGTAGTCGAGATCAGCAAAGATCCTGACGTCGAGCCCAGTCAAGCCGAGCCCATAACCAAACTGCTGCGCAAAGCGCAAGCCGAGCTGATCACCATTTCGCTCCAAGTCAGCCTCTTCGGCAAGCAGCGCGCCGACTACGCGCTCCTCGTCGATAACAAGCCCACCAAGATCAATGGCGACATCGCCTTCGCCGACCCTGGCAGCCACAAGCTCGTGGCCTCCATCGCTGGCGCTGAAAGCCCGCCCACGACCATCGACGGCCCCAAAGGCAGCAAACGCTCCGCCAAGCTCAATCTGCGCCCCGCAGCCACGACCCCCGTCGCAAGCGCCACGGGAGCCAGCAACGGACCGCGCGCCGGCTGGCCAGCCGCGGTCTTTCTTTCGGTAGGCCTCGCCGCCACCGTCGGCGTAGCCATCACGACACCGCTGATGTTGATGAACGATGGCGAAGTGACTGATCTGGCCGATCAGATCCAAAGCGCCACCAAGCAGTCACCCCACATGTATTGCGCTGTGGTGGTCCAGACCTACCAACAGCAATGCACCGACTGGCGCGCAGCGCGCAGCGCTCGAACCGACGCCAAGGCTGCAATGGTCGGCACCGCCCTGGTGGCAGGACTAGGCCTCGCCGCCGCCGCCATCTGGCACTGGGCGCCCTCCTCCGAGCCAACCCAGACCGGAGCCATCGAGCTCGGCTTCGGCGCAAGCGCCACCCCCCGAGGCGGCAACCTTCAGCTCAGGGGGAGCTTCCAATGAGAACATTGCTGCTCTGCTGCGCCCTGTCGCTGCCCATGTTCATGTTGGTTTCGCCACCGGCTCGTGCCCAAGACAGCAGCGTCGAGGGGTTGCTTCGAAAAGGGCACGAGGCCCTCGAACGAGGCCAAGAGAAACAGGCCCTCGAAGCCTACCGCGCCGCCTTCGCCAAAGAAGCACGCTTCGATACAGCCGCAAATCTCGGCTTGCTCGAGCTCGCCAGCGGACAAGCTGGCCTCGCCGCCGGGCATCTCGAGCTAGCCGCCGGGGCGATGTACGCCGAGATCGACCCAATCCTTCAAAAAGAGATCCGCCTCAAGCTCGCCGAAGCCAAGAAGCGAGCGCCCTATGAGCCCGCCACCGAGCCCGCCACCGAGCCCGCCGCCGCACCAGACGCTGCCTCAGGCCTGAGTACCGGACAGACCGCGCTCATCACCGTCGGCTCGCTGCTGTCGCTCGGAGGCCTCGGCGCCGGCGCCGCCCTGCTCATCGGGGCAAGCGCGCGCGACGGCAACAAGACCGAGAAGGTCGACGCATTGCAGGCCGCCACCGGAAGCAACGACTGCGTTGCGCAGCCCGATGTCTGTGGGGAAATCACCAACAACGAAGAGGCGGCCGCCTCCCGCACCGTCGCCCGCGCCGTCAGCCTAGCCGCAGGCGGCGCGCTGGCCGCGGGCACAATCATCTATGGCATGCTCGCAGCCGGCTCGAGCACCGAGCCAAAGAGCAGTACCGCTACGCTGATGGTGCTGCCGCTGCTCGACCCGAGGGGGGCCAATGGTGCGAGCGCAGGCATACAGCTGGTGGGCCAGTTCTAATGGCGGCTAGCGCCACATCCGGCGAGTCGCTGGCGGGCACCCCCTATGTGCTCCACGAATCGCTGGGACGCGGCGCTACCGGCGAGGTCTTTCGCGGCCAGCACACGCGGCTAGAGAAGCGCGTTGTGGTCAAAGTGATGAACAAGACCCAATCGCAAGACCCCGCCATGGCCGACCGCATGCGCCTCGAGGCCCAAGCCCTGGCGCGGCTTCCCCACGCCAACTTGGTGGCCGTCATCGACTCGGGCATCTCCGAAGGCAGGCCCTTCTTCGTCATGGAGGACGAAGGCGGCGTTACCCTCGGCACCGAGCTCGCCGCCCGCGGCAAGCTCCCGCCCACAGAGGCAATCGAGCTGGCCTGCGACGCCCTCAAGGGGCTCGAGTTCATGCATGACCAGGGCCTGGTCCATCGCGACATCCAGCCCCACAACTTGCTGATCTGCCCAAAGCCTGACGGCTCCGGTCGCGTCATGCGCATCCTCGATTTCGGCTTGGTCAAGGTCATCGCAGGACACGACAAGCACGGCCTGGCGCCACTAGCTTTCCCTACGGAAGAAGGCACTTCGCTCGGCACGCCCCGCTACCTCGCCCCCGAACAAGCGCGCGGTCAGAAGGTAGATGGCCGCGCCGACGTCTACGGCATAGCCGCCGTGCTCTACCGCGCAATCTGTGGTCGCGACCTATTCGCCGAGCATGAAGACCTCGTCCAGGTACTGTTGGCCCAAGCCACCCAACCACCAGAGCCCCCCTCGCGCTGGGAGCCCAGCATCGGCCCAGCACTCGACGCAGTACTGCTGCAATCTCTCGCCAAGGACCCCAACGAGCGTTGTCAGAGCGCGCCGGCCTTCGCCAAAGCCCTGCGTCGCGCCCTGGCCGACGACGCCGCCCAACCTGCCCCCGCGCCTGCTGTAGAGCCCATCTCCGAGCGCTGGCTCAAGACCGAAGCGCTCGATCCCAATGCGAGCTACGACCTGCCACCGGCAAGCGCGGCACCAGTTTCTGCCCCACCGGTCTCGGCCCCGGTCTCCGGCGGCGAGGCCCCCACTGCGCGACTCGCCAGCCACGCGCCGCGACCCTCCACCCAGCCCATGCACGCTGCTACAACCGCCCAAGGTCCAACCACTCAAGAGGCCGCCCGGCTCGCCGAGACCGCTCTGTCGCCGCGCGCCCCGCAACCCGCTCCGCACCCCACCCCGAGTCAAGTTGGGATCTCGCCGCCCGCACCCTCGGGCGCCCACCCAGCCCTCAAGCTCATCGTCATCATGGTTGTTTGTTTGGCACTGACCATGGTGGTGCTCCTCGTACTACGCATGTTGGGGAGCGCATGAGCAGCCAAGCGCCCACCCATGCTGTCTTCCGCCCAGGCGATCGCTGCGGGCCGTTCCAGATCACCCGCCCGCTGGGTCATGGCGGCATGGGTGAGGTGTACTTGGCGTGCAGTCCGGACGGCCGGCAGCGAGCCATCAAAGTCCTGTCCCCAAAGGCCCGCGTCAAAGGCGAGATCGCTTCGCGCTTCACCCGCGAAGTACAACTGCTGAGCTACATCGATCACGTCCACGTCGTGCGCTTCTACGAGACCGGCGTGCTCGAACGAGACGGGCGCACCCTGTTGTGGGTGGCGCTCGAATACCTCGAGGGCCGCTCGCTGCGCGAGATCATCAGCATGCACGGCGGCAAGCTCAGCATCGACAAGCTCATTCGCTGGGGCCGGCACATCGCCCAAGGCGTGCACGAAGCGCACAAGCTCAAGGTGATTCACCGCGATTTGAAGCCTGAGAACATCATCATCGGCGACAAAGACGTAGCCAAGGTGTTCGATTTCGGCATCGCCAAATTCCGCGACTGGGGCCAGAAGACCACCATGGGCTCCACCCTCGGCACCTTGCTGTACATGGCGCCCGAGCAAATCGACCCAGCCCAATCAGAAAAAGTCGACGCGCGCACCGACGTCTACGCGCTCGGACTGATTCTGCACGAGCTAGCTACTGGCACCCAGCCCTTCATCGACAACCCGGCCGAGTTCAACCACCAGGCGGTGATCATGCGCAAGCTGACCGTCGAGATCCCCGAGCTGACCAGGCTGCTGCCAGGCTTTCCCAAAGACATCTCGGACATCATTGCGCGGGCCTGCCAGACCGACATCGAAAAGCGCCACTCGAGCATGGAGGAGCTGAGCGACGCCCTCGCCGCCGTGATGCGCCGCCGAGCCGACGAGCGCCGAGCGGAAATGCTGGGCGATGCCGACTCGTCTTTGGAAGCGCCCACCGAGCGACTCGGCACCGCCAACCTGCCTGATCCGGACGGAGCCGTCAGCACGGTACCGAAACCGCCGCCAGCTCAACCGGTGCCGCCGCAGCAGCAGCCGCCGCCGCAGCAGCCACCGCAACAGTCGCCCGCGCTACCGCAACAACCACAGCAGGCTTTGGGCCAGAGCGGCAACCAGTGGCTCCAAACTCAAGCGATGCCCAATGCACCGCCCGGCGCGGTGGCGCCGTCCGCGACCCCGACCGCTCCGCCTGTCAGGATCAGCGCAGAGTCGCAGTCGGCGCGCTTCGCCGCGGTGCGCAACGTGGGTGAGCCAGACCGACCTTCCGCTGGCTCAGGTCGACGGCTCGGCCGGGCAGCGATGGTGGGCGCAGCCGTGGTGGGCATCACAGGCGGCGTCGTGCTGTTCAAGGTTCTTGGCTTCGACGGGCTGTTCGAGCCGAAACCGGCGGCCAGCACGAGCGTAGCAACCTCGAGCGCATCTACCGCAGCAGCGCCCGCGCCCTGCGCTTCTTCCACCAATGCAGCGGCGGCCGCCCCCGACACGACAGCAGCGACGAGCGCAGCCAGCGAAACCGCCACGACTTCCACGGCTTCAGCGACCGCGGCGACCACCACTTCGATAAGCAATACCACCCCCGCGCCCCGCACCGCCACGACTGGTGGGGCCTGGCCAGCCACCAAGACCACGGCGACGAAACCTACAACCACAACCAAGCCCAGAACCAGGACGCCCGCGGGGCCCAACACGAAACTGGTCGGAGGAAAGCCGAAATTCTGATGGGCGACCTCGCCCCGCTCTTTGGGGCGAAACCAAAGTTTTCGCTACAGTGTGATAGCCGTGACCGACAACGATCCCACCAACTCATCGAGACCCCCAGCGCCAGCCTCGCTGGGAAGCCCGGGCAGCCTCCAGCCAACCAGCCCGGCCGCGCAGCCGGCAAGCACGGTCGAGCCGAGCGATCGGCCCGAGGTCAAGCAGCTGATGCAGGAGCTGAGCGAGGGCTTGGCGCCGGGTGAGGATCCGCTCTTTTACAAAGTCGAAGAGGCGCAAGAGCCCGAATCCGAGCCGCCCTCCGATGCGCGCAAGGAGCACCACGGCCCGGTCAAACCGCGACGGGGCCGCCACATCACCAACCACGTCCACAAGCTC
>CAZRGL010000664.1:0-5723 GCA_964599485.1 uncultured Polyangiaceae bacterium | reverse complement strand
TGGTGGAGCCGCCGGGAATCGAACCCGGGTCCGCAAGGCGTCCGACTAGCCTTCGTTCACGTGCGTAGTCGCTCTGACCCTCGCGACGGGGTTCGTGGATTCGGCCACGACCTAGCTCACAGTAATTTCGGTCACACTACAGAGTGCGCTCTCGCGTGACCTAGCCCTGTGGTTGACACCCTCGGGGTACTAGGGCGACCTTCCCTCTGGATGCTCACCTGCAATTAAGCGGCGAGAAGTTCTGCGTTGTCGTTCGCAAATAAGACGACCCGTTTGATGAGGCGGGACGGGCGCCGCCTACACGCAGACTAGTGTTTCGTCCCCACGTCGAAACCAATCGGCCCCGTGTGGGTGGCTTGTTCGAGTTGTCAAAAGCGGCTGGCCCACACCAGCTCGCCACGAGGTACAAGGTGCGAGCTTCGGGCGCTGCAGTCAAGTGGCACAGCGTCCGAATGAGCGCGTCGTGCTCAGCGTAGCTGACGGGCGGGTTGGGCCGGCGCAACGATGACGAAGAACTCGGTGACGACCTCGGTTTGTTCGAGATCGGTGATGCCGAGGCGTTCGAGCTGGGGGATGTAGAACCATTGGTGCCTGGCCCGCCAGTCCGATAGGGAGCGGTCGCCTTCGCCTTCGGCCTCGGCGATTTCGGCGGTGATGTCTTTGAAGGCGTGGATCTCGACGCGCTCGGTGCGGGCGATGCACTTGGGCTGCCCGGCAGCGTCGAGGATGATCCAGTAGTCGCCCACCTCGGGTAGTGGCTCGCCATCTTGCCGGTACTCTTCGACCAGGCCGCTGCCGGCGTGTTTCCGGCCGCTCAGGTACAGCTCGAGCAGGTGGTCAGCCAGCCGCTCGTCGCCGGCCATGCTGGCTATGACGACCGGCGATTGGGGGCGCTCCGCTTCGGGGAGGCTGCTGACATACGCATCCCAGTAGTGTTGCTCGATTTCGTTCAGCATCGCTCAGTCGCTTCGGTCGAGCTAGCTGACGAGGACCGCGGCGCTGCGTCAAGGCGTCGATTTTTGGGGATCCTATGGCGCCATCATCCGTAGGTCGAAGGGGGCGATGGCGGCGGCGGGCAAATCGAGAGCGTACAGGAGCAACCTGAGGGAGTTGGGCTTGGTGTGCGTCCTGCTGGCCGTAGCGTGGTGCTCCCACACGGCATGCCAGCGCGCCGACACGCCGTCGTCGAAAGGTCCAGTGGTCGTAATCCAGAAGCGTGATCGCGACCCACCCGAGCCAGCGCCGCGCCCCGGCCGCCAGCCCGTTCCCACCCAATTGTCGCTGGGGCTCGCCCACGGTTGTGCGCGAATGAAGGACGGCACCGCCTGGTGCTGGGGCTACAACTCGGAGGGGCAGCTCGGTGACGGGACGAAGGACGACTCCAACACGAGCATGGTGGCCGTGCGACACCTCGAGGAGGTGGAGCAAGTCGTCGCCGGGTTCTACGCCTCGTGCGCGCGCCGCCGCGATGGCAGCGTGTGGTGCTGGGGAGGCAATCCACATGGCGAGCTCGGCGACGGTACGACCCAGGCCCGCGAGCGTCCTGTCCGCGTGGTAGGCGTTTCGCAAGCCACCGACATCGCGCTCGGAACCGACTTCGGCTGCGCGCTGCGAGGCGATCAAAAAGTGATGTGCTGGGGCTCGGATTGGGAAGTCGTACCCAGCTCAAACCCCAACCGCCGCTATGGTGAGCCCATCACCGCTCAGCTCATCGCCAAGCTGACTGACGTCGTCGAGCTCGAATCAGGTCTGGAGCACATATGCGCCCTGCGGAGCGATGGCTCGATGTGGTGCTGGGGGAGCAACACCTCAGGGCAGCTCGGAACTGGCACGACCATCCTGCGTCGTTCGTGCAGCCGCGGCCCGCTCGAAGAATGGGTCAGCCCAGCTGCCGTCGCCGAGCCCCGTCCGGTCCCCGGTATCAAGCGCGTCGTGAAGCAAATGGCGCTGAGCTCTGATCGCACCTGCGCCCTGCTGAGCAATTCCTCCATTTGGTGTTCTACCGATCCGCGCAATAGCGGCAAGAACACTCCGGCCGTCTCGCTGGTGGGCGCGAAACAAATCGCGGTCTACTGGCCATCGCAGCGCGGGCACGTCTGCGGGATATTCTTCGATGGGCGACTGCACTGCGAGGGCAACAACGATCGAGGACAGCTCGGCACTGGGACCTTGGGGCCGCCGGGAGAGATCGTCTTGGGCACCGCTGCGGTCGACGATGTCGTCGAAGTGCGTTCCGGCAAATTCATGACCTGCGTGCGCAACGCTCAGAACAAGATCTACTGCTGGGAAGTAGACGACGCTCCGGTTTGGGGCCAAAAGATCAAGCCGGCGACCGTCAAGCAAGTCAAGGCCATCGGCCGACTTCGTCGCTGGTTGTTTCGTTGAGCGTCGCGCCGCGAGCTCAGCCTGCGAGGCTGTCGAATCCCAACCTCACCAAATGGTGCCGTCGCAGTTGTCGTCGATGCCGTTGGGCGCCGCCATGACTCCATGAAAGAGCGTGTAGTGCTCATCGTAGCTGATGTGCGCGTTGCCCTGCGCGTCGATGGCAATTCCTCCAGCTCCAAGGGAAGCCAAGCTGGAAACCACGTTGATGACGGTCGGCTTGGTCTGAGCGGGGCTGAGTGAAAAGTAGGAAAGGTAGGTAATGCTCCCGGATTTAGTGAAGACTCCGTGCAGCACGTCGTTGTCGTCGAGCAGCCAGTTGGAGTCCCAAAGGAGCCACGTGTCCACCGTGTGGAGATGATCGATGGCCCAACCATTACCGCTGCGTGTCGCGCGCCAGATTAAAGTCTCGTCACTGGACTTGGTGTCCTCGCGGCCCCAGAAAACGAGCTGCGGTGCGCCGCTCTGGTCGCTCAGCAGCTCGTAGCTCTGCAACACGATGCCCGACGCCACCAATTCGGTGCTCCAACCTGAGCTGCCACGGCTCACGAAGTGAAGGTCCTCTTCGAAACCTTCGTTGGTCTTGTACGCAAGCATGGGAGCGCCGCTGTTGTCGAGCGCCAACTGACACTGGTGATTCGTAGCCACCAGCTCGATCACGAAGTCGCCGCCTGCGTTGGTCGCGTAGTGGCATTGCTCCGTCTGTTCGTACGTGGTCCAAGCAGCGTGCACGTAGCCGCCGTCGTCGATCGCGAGGTGGAGTCCGCCCAGACCGCCGTCCACTGTAGCTATCGTGGTCTTGTTCCAAGTCTGCTGCCCCTTGGGACGATATTGATAGCTCACGGCCTTTTTGCCCGCTCCGGTAAGCAGATGGACTGAGCCGTCGGCCGTCACCACCGGAGCGCTAGCCAACGATGGTTCGCCCAACAGTTGCCACGTCCACTGACCGAGCTCGCTCGTCCCGTACCATGCGCGGTGCCGTACAGTGTTGCTGTTTTTCATCAGGTAAGGGTCTCGCATGACGACGTGCACGGAGCCGTCACTGCCAACCGCTACCCTCGACGTGTCTACACCACCGAACTTGTCCTCTTTCTCCACGTAGATCGACTTGGTCGTCAATCCACCGGGGCTGTCGCCAGCACCGGGGTGCACCTTGTCGTCCGCGTCGTTGCAATCGCTGCCGCCAGAGAGCTCGGAGGCGTAGCCATCGCCATCTGCGTCCACGCCGTCGGTGCCGTCGCAATTCTGATCGATTCCGTCACCCACCTCGTCGGGGGCTCCGGGATGGACTTGGGCGTCGCTGTCGTTGCAGTCGTCGCCGCCTTCTGCGGAGTCCACGAACCCGTCCTGGTCATCGTCGCCGAAGACGCTCTCATCACCTCCTGCACCCGGTGGCTCGATGGTGTCGGCGGGATCGAAGGTGTCGGGCCCGTTGATGATGCAGCCTGCAGAGACAGCAATGCCCAACGACAATGAAAGGGCGAGTATCGATCGCATGTTCACCTCCGGCGGCTCGTGTTCCGAACCGACTGTGTCACCGGCGACTGAAGCGAGTTCCATGCCAGCTGCAAACCCGCGACCGGCCGCCAGCAACAGCGCGGCAACGCTGTCCGGTACACCCCGCGCATCTGTGGAGACGGCGTCCCGGTCAATCACCGCTGCAGTGTCTCATTGTCGCGATTTGCGACATTCAGACGCTAGGGTTTGTTTGAGGGCAGAAGCGTTTGAAGAGGAGCGTGGCGATTAGGCCCAGTAGGGCGAAGGCGGCTAGGAACCAGAAGAAGTGTTGGTGGCCGCCTAGGCCAGGGGTGCGGTCGAGCAGGATGCCGCCGACCAGCGATACGAAGATGTCGGGGGTATAACCGATCACCGATACCAGGCCGACGGCCGTGCCGGTGATGGCCATGGGGACTTTGGCCTCTTCGAAGAGCGCAAAGTAGACGCCGCGTAGGCCGAAGATGGCTACGCAAGAAATACTAACGTTGACCCACAAGATCCAAACGACGCTGGGCACCGGCGTGGCCATGGCGAAGTAGAGGTAGCTGGCCACGAGCGTTGCGAAGAAGCCCGTCACGACCCGCGAGCAGAGCACGCGATCGGCGAGTAAGCCGGCAGCGAGCGCGGCTGCCGGGCGGATCCATTGCGTGAGCGTCGTGAAGAAGCCAGCCTCGACCTCGTTCATGCCGTAGATCTGGTGGGCATAGAGCGAGTAGTTGTCCGAGCCCTTGTAGGCCACGTAGGCGCTGACGATGATGAGCGCCTGTAGCCACACCGCAGGAATGCGCACCACTTTGCGGATGCGTTCGAAGGTTTCGGCAGCTGTCGATTTTGGGGTCGCGGCGGCATCGGCGGCGAGCTTGCTGGGGACGCACAACCACACCAGTAAAGCGGCGAGGACCGCCACGCCCGCGTAGCTGTAGATCACTGCACGCAGGGCAGCCTGGCGGTGCTCCTGGGTGACCGTGGACATGTCGACCGGGAACAGTTGCTGGAAGATCAGCGCGGCGCCCGTGGCCATCAGCGCAGCGAGCAGTCCGCGCCCTCCATCGAGGATGCCGTAGGCGCGACCTTGCTCGTCTTTGCCGCCCCAATCGCGGGTGGCTTTGATGAGCGCAGCCCAAAACAGCAGAATGGTCGTGATGCCCCAGAAGCCAAAGAGCAGCCACAAGCCTCGATGGGGCGGGAAGGTCGCGAAGTACACGCCCCCGGCAGCGGTCGACAGCAGCGAGACGGCGATCAGCTTGCGCGCCTCGAACTTGTCGGCGAGCGGTCCGCCCGGGAAGTAGGAGAGCATCGCTGTCACGCCGTAAGCAGCTTGCGCCGCGCCGAGCTCGGTGTTGGTCAGATCGAACACCGACAAGACCGTCGGGCGGAAGAATCGCGCAACGTGGAACGGCAACGCGAAGATGGCCTCGCCCGCGATGATCAGCGCTGCCATGAAGATGATGCGCTGCAGCGGGGTCTGCTGCCGGGTAGCTTCGACGGGTTGGTCGTCTGCGGTCATGTGGCCGTGCACATTAACCGCAACTCGGGCTGTTGGCTCGCAACGGGTTGGATGCAGTCGACATTGACACGTGGTAGCCGTCAGGCAGCGAGGTTGGTGATGACGAATTCACGTGTGAGCTTGTTGGTCGTTTCATTGTTGGCATTGGGTCTCGGTGGCTGCTGCGGCGGAAAGCAGCATCACGGAAAAGCGCATCACGGAGACGTGTCCGCGCACGGCGGAATGCACGGTTGCAAGCATTGCAAGCACGGCGGCGGCCACGGCTGCAAGCACGGCGGCGGCCACGGCTGCAAGCACGACGGCGGCCACGGCTGCAAGCACGGTTGTAAGCATGGCG
>CAZRGL010000663.1:0-5732 GCA_964599485.1 uncultured Polyangiaceae bacterium | reverse complement strand
GTGGACAGCACCAAGTGACCGGTGAGCGATGCCTGGATCGCGATCTCGGCCGTCTCTTTGTCGCGGATCTCGCCGACCATGATGACGTCGGGATCCTGGCGCAAGAAAGCGCGCTGCGCGCTGGCGAAGGACAGCCCGATCCCTGGTTTGACGTGCAGCTGGTGGATCCCGCCGAGCTCGTACTCCACGGGATCTTCGGCGGTGAGGATGTTGCGGGTGGGCTCGTTGATGCGGTTGAGGCAGCCATAGAGCGTGGTGGTTTTGCCGCTACCGGTGGGTCCGGTGACCAGGATGATCCCGTCAGGGCGGCGGATGAGCGCATCCATGGAAGCATGCTCACGCTCGGCGAAACCCAGCTCATCCAAATCGAGCAAAACCGCTGTTTTTTGCAGCAAGCGCATGACGATGCTCTCGCCGCGGCTGGTAGGAATGGTCGAGACGCGTACATCGACGCTCTTGCCCGCGATCTTGAGCGTGATGCGCCCGTCTTGCGGGAGCCTCTTTTCAGCGATGTTGAGCGACGCCATGATCTTCACGCGAGCGATGATGGCGCTGATGAACTGTTTGGATGCGCGCTTGGCGACGTACATCTGACCATCGATTCGGTAACGAACGACCACCTCTCGTTCTTCCGGCTCGATGTGAATGTCGCTCGCGCGCTCGCGCATGGCCTGTGAAAAAAGGCTGTTGACCCAGGCAATGATTGGCGCGTCGTCGTCGGCGTCGAGCAGATCGACGAGGTTGTCCTCTTCGAGATCCGAGTCGCCCTCGAGCCCGAAACCGCCGTCTTCTTTGCGTTCCCAGACTCGGTTGATGGCGTCGACAACCAAGTCGCTGGTCGTGACCGCGAGCTCGACGGGCTTGCCGAAGATGGTGCGCACGTCATCGACCGCCGTGACGTCCAGCGGATCGGCTGCGACGCAATAGACGCGCTCCTCGTCCTCAGACAGCACCAGCAGCTTGTGCTGTTTTGCGTATGTGATGGGGATGCGCTCCGCCAAAATGAGCGGCACCGCTTCGATGTCGATCTCATTCATGAAGCCGAGCCCAAGCTCCTCGGCGACGGCTCGGCCAATTTGCTCTTGCTTGGCGATTTTGCTCGAGACGAGCACCTCCGAGAGACTCAGACCCTTCTCGGTGGCGGTTTGCTGGAGCTCGCCCAGCTGGCCGGCCGGAATGACGCCGCGCTTGACGAGAACTTCGGCGAGATACTCCTGCTGGGCGGTTTGCACGGTGACTCAGGGCCCGGGTCAGGGCGGTTACTCGATACGGTAGCGTTTGGGTCTCGTCAGCCTGCCGCCAGGAACTCTGAACTTGGGGCGTTTCTTGGGCCGAACGGTTCGTTTGGCGGGCGCCCGCCTGGCCTTAGTGCGCGGCGAGCTCTTCTTGGTGGGCTGAGGACTGGCGATGCTCGGAAGCGCTATGGGCTGAACTGGCTCATGGCTCTTCGGGGCTGATGGGCGAATCTTGGCGGCGAGCAGCGCTCGCTCTTCGATCGAAAGCTGGGTTTGGCGGATGTGCTCGAGCAAACCGTTACTGCGGGAATAGTCGGGAAGCGGCTCCCAGGGCAGCGTGTCATCGAAAACGAAGTAGCGATCCAAGAACTCCTGCCGCTCCTGCATCTTGCGTTCGAAGATGCGCCGCAGGTCGTCCTGGTTGCGCACGATGTGAGGCGTCAAGATCAACAGCAAATTGGTCTTCTGGGTTTGCTTCTTGGTGGTGCGGAACAAGATTCCGAGCACCGGGATGTCGCCCAGGACCGGCACCTTGGTCACGCCGTTGATCTGACCTTCGCGCACCAATCCGCCAATGACTACAGTCTGCTGATCGCGCACGATGACCGTGGTGTCGGCCGTGCGCTTGTTGATGGGCACAGCACCGAGTGCACCGACGGGCGAGCCGGCGTCGCTGAACTCCTCGGTGATCTCCATACGCACCTGATTTGAGTCGTTGATGTGCGGCACGATCTTGAGCTTGATACCGACATCTTGACGAGGGGCCTGAAAGCCCATTCCACCACCGAGCAAGCCGCCGAGGCCCGCGAGGCCGGCGCTGCTCGAGCCGCCCGCACCAGCGAGCGAAGCCAGCTGGCTGATGCCGCCACCGACCTCCGTCTGCAGCGGGATGTTTTGGCCGATGGTGATCTCGGCTGGAATGTTGTCGGTCGCCAAGATGTGCGGCGTTGCCAGCACATTGGAGTCACCACTACGCGACAGGGCGTGCAACACCACGCCCAAGCCGGGGATGGAGACGCCGGTACCGAGCAATTGGCTGGTGCCGTCCAGATCGGGGCCGCGGATGCCAAATGCGAGCGCTTCGAGGTTCGAGGGGATCCCAGTGAGCGAAGCGCCGGGATTCGAGCCGCCGTAGAACACCGTGTCGCCGCCGCCGCCGAGGTCGGAAGTGGCGCCGCCGTGGAAGCCGAGCCCGACCTCGTTGGTGTGGTCCACGTTGACGTCCATGATGACGGCCTCGATGAAGACCTGCCGCCGCGGTTGGTCGAGCTTGTCGATGACGGCGCGAAGCCGGGCGTAGTCGCGCAGCGACGAGGTGGTGACCAAGGAGTTGGTTGCCTCGTCGCAGACGACACGGACCTCTGCCTCGAAGATCGCGCCAGCGTCACCAGCGGCCGCGCGAGAGCCGCCGCTTCGCGACGGCGTGCTTCTGCGTCCCGAGCTGCGGTTTCGACTCGACGAGCGCGAGCGCGAGGTGCGCGAGCGGGTGGCTCCTCCTCCTCCGCCGCTGCCGAGGATCTGGCTGAGCGTCTGCGACAACTCGTCGCAGCGCGAATGCTGCAGGGGCAACACGTGGATGCTGCCTTCGCCGCCGAGGGGCACGTCGATGCGCTTGATGAGCTCGAGCAGCCGCAGGTAGTCGCTCTCGGTGGCCACGATGATCAGCAAGTTGTTGCGGTCTTCGGCAAATATCCGTGACTTGCTGCCACCCGAACCGGTATCGAGCAGCTCCGACAGCTTGGTGGCCATGTCGGCTGCCGATTGGTAGTGGATGGGGTGCATCCAGATTTGTTCGCCGGCGCCACCCGAATCGAGCTCTTCGACGATGCGCAGCATGCGTCGAATGTTGGTGCCCGTGTCGGTGATCATGAGCAGATTGCTCGGCGCATAGACCGTGATGTCGGCATCCTTGGTCTTGAACTTACCGAGCACATCGGCGACTTCGCCGGCATCGATGTGCTTGGGACGATAGAGCCGCGTCACAAAGCGGTCTTCATAGGGGACGGGGGTTGCTGTCCCGAGAATGGGCGTGTTCCGTTTGGAGATCCCGGTGGTCTCGACAATCTTCAGATATCGACCATGGGGCACGACGGTCATGCCATGGGTCTCGAGCACCGCGAGGAACGCCCGGTACGCTTCCCAAGTGCTGACTGGTTTGGGCGAGACGATGGTCACTTTGACCGAGCGCAGCTTGCCGCCGAAGATGAAGCGCCGTCCCGTGTAGTTGCTGATCGTCTCGACGAGGTCGGTCAGATCCACATCGCTCATGTTCAGGTTGACCTGCGCGCCGGCTTTGAGCGGCTTGTAGGCGATGTCGGGGGCCTTGCCGACCGGCTTCTTCTTGCCTGCCGCGCCGCTCGCACCTGCAGAGCCCGATGCGCCAGGGCTACCGCCGGGGCGACTCGGCTTGCTGCCCGAACCGGAGGCGCCGGATGGGCCTTTCTTTCCCCCGGGCAGCAGCCGTCCCACGCCGCCTTTCGGCGTGCGCAAGGGCATGTCGCGACGTGTGGGCTGACCGTAAGCAGTTGGGCTGAGCAGAAAGCTAGCTACTGCGAGCAAGGCCAAGCCTGTCAAACGGGCGAATTCGGCCGCGATGGTGCGCCGGCGTGGTCGCGAAGAGCTCGAGCTGTTGTGAGGACAATGGGACATGCTGACAAGTGTTGGCTTCGCCACGAGGCTGAGGCGGTGGGCCGCAAAAACGGGGGGCTAGAGAGGTCGCGCGGGCGCCGCCGATGCGCCCGCAACGGGCTTAGCCCGGGGGCGCCGCGCATTGGAGCCTGCCTTTGGCCGAGTTCGGGATTTTACTCTGCTCGGAGTTGCTGGCTTGCGTCCTGGGCTCTTCGCTTTCGCCTTGGAGCCCTTTGCGGACTTGGTTGTAGTGCGTGGCTTCGAGCTGCTGGGCAACAAGCCTTCGGCCAGGCTCACCATCGCGAAGCTCAACAACGTCGCCAACAATAGGGCGCCGAGGCCAAAGCTGACGATGTAGACAAGCGTTCGCTTGACGATGCTGCGGCGGGGTTTTCCACCGTATCTATCTGACAGAACCATCAGCTGCTCGCGTCTATTCTCTGCCCGTCCACGTTGTTGCGACTCATCGGCGTGTTGCTACTGGATGTTGAAGTCGATGTTGACCGGTGCGCCTTTTCGATTGAGCCTCACCTTGAGGGCGTCGGCTGTGCGCAGGCGACCGTAGGCTTCGAGGGCCTTCTGAGGATTGGCCATCTCAAAGCCGTTGATCGCCTCGAGGCGGTCACCGTTCTTGAATCCCAAATGGTTCAGTAGTGTTCCCTTGCGGATCCCAAACAGTCGGATGCCGAGCACCTTGTCGCCCCTCTTTTCGGGCACGATTCGCGCTGAGCGCATGAGCTCGGCCTGGTTTTCCAAGATCTCGTCGACCACCGAGCGTTCGACGTTGAACTCGGTTGCGCTGACCTTGTGGATCTTGGCTGCCATCGCGGCCGGGATCTGCCGACCGCGGCGCCGCCGTCTTCGCTTGGTGCTTCGCTTGGTGGACTTCTTGACGGCTGCTTTCTTCGAGCGATCGCCGAGCTTCAGCTGGCATTGCTTGCCAGCCTTGTCGAGCCACACCCGATTCCAGCTCATCGCCTGAACCGTGTGACCCGCAACTGGATCGCCTTGACGTCGCAGCGTGGCGCCCCCTCCACCATCCTCGATGGCGGCGAACGATTGGCCGGGGTTGTCGAAGGCAGAAATGAGGACGACCCTCCCGAAGTCGCACTTTGGCGCGTCTTCTGACAGCTCACCGGGCTCACTCGGGACGGCTTCGACCTTGGGTGCATCAGGCACCGAGATCGCCTTACCGTCGAGCGGACCGGTCACCGAGTCGAAGGCATTCCGGGCCAGGATTGGGATCGCCTCGACCTTGGCCTTGGTCAGCGGCGGCATGAGCCTAGCTCGGGGTTTTGACGGCGCGCCATCGCCTGCTACGGACGTGGCGACCATGCGGCCGATGCCTGAGGCTTGGAAGAACGCAGCTAGGGCGATCAGCGCACAAATCAACAGCGGGAAAAACCGCTTCAGCTGTGTGTCGAGACCCATACGTCCACCAATCCAGGGAGCAATAGCCGTACCACCCGCGTCGATCCACGAAATCTTTGAGTATTTCGGCCTTCACTCGGCCTGACTTGCGCCAACCTGACCAAAGGAGGCAAACATCCGGCTCGGCACTGACAAATTGACAATCAAATCGTCGGCTCACGGCGAGGCGTGGGGCGCGCCACTAGTCACGGCGCTCGCCGGCAGGCTCCTCGCCATCGCCCATCTCAGCCAGCTTGCGATAGACCGTGCGCATCGAAATGCCGAGCAACTGCGCGGCGACTGACTTGTCACCCTTTGCGTGGCGCAACGTTGCCCGAATGAGGCGGTGTTCGAGGAGCAAGGCTTCGAGTTCGAAGCCGACGCGCTCGATGGCGATGGTGTGGACCGCGTCGAGGATGCGCTTTTCCTTTTCGTCGCGTTTCACCTTCGGCCGGAAGT
>CAZRGL010000662.1:0-5806 GCA_964599485.1 uncultured Polyangiaceae bacterium | reverse complement strand
TCGTTGGGCGTGCAGGGGCCGGCTGAGATGACCAGTCCGTCGAAGGGTTGTGCGAGCAGCGCCTGGACCGAGATGCTGTCGTTGGGGGTGATCGAGCAGCACGCGCCAGCCTCAGCGAGCGCGTGGACAATGTTGTGGGTGAACGAGTCGTAGTTGTCGACCACAACGACGACGGGCTTTGCAGACATCAGGTCCACAGCGGCGCATCTTTGTCCACGCGGCGGCCCTTGGCCAGTCGGCCGCCCAAGAAACGCCAAATCTCGGCATTGAGGGCGCCAAAGCCTTGCCCTTTTGCGGCGGCGCAGGTTCACTCGCCCCTCGGACGCAGCGCTCTACCAAGCGCCCATGTCGTGTATGGTGGGACAGTGTGCGAAGCGCGCGAAATGTAAGTAGGTTCGGCATCCTGAGCATCTCGGCGCTCATCGCAATTGACACAGCGGCTGTGGCCCCGCTAACGTCGCCCCGCCTGGTGGATTACCCCTACAGTGCTAGGACCATATTACCGGGGCAGTGTGCTAGTCCGGCTCAACCGATAGGGCTGCGACGCAAGAGGAGCGATGTCTGAAGAAGAAACCTCCCCCGAAGACGTTTCCGAGGAACAGCCCAAGAAACGCAAGATCGATCTCAAATCGCGGCTGAGCAGCGTGCGTGCGAGTGGCTCGATGGCAGCACTGCCGAGTGGTGGAGGCGCCGATCCGCTGGCATTTCCGCCGCCGGCCGTTCAAGGCTCCGTGCCGCCGCCGAAGATGCTCTCTGGTGCCGGCGGTGGTTTCGGCCCCGTGTCGTCTCCGTTCGCGCCTCCAGAGCCTGAGGTCAAGAAGTCGGCTCAGCAGCAGACCATCAAGGTCGAGGTTGGCGAAGAGATCCACGCGGCGCGAAAGAAAGCACGCAAGAAGACTTTGCTCTATGTGGCCATCGCCACCGTGGTCTTCTTGGCCGTGGGCTTCTTGCTGGGCGGAGCACGTGAGCGCGGCCTGGCGGGGCACAAGGCCATCGCAGGTGCTTCTGCGCTTGCCAAGAGCGTCAAGTCGGCCAACAACCAGATGAAGGAAGTCAGCCAGGCGCTGATGAAGGCCGCCGAGAAGCTTGGCCAGGATGAGTATCCAGCGGACCTAGGAGGACTTCTTTCCAAGACCAATGTGGCCTTCGACGCGACTACCTTCCAGGGCAAGGGAGTTGGTGGCTTGCAGCCCGAGGTCTTGAAGTCGTTGCTGGCCTACACGCAGGGCGTGGCCCAGCTCAACAAAAAGAAGGACGCATTGCGCAACCTGTTGGGCGCCGCCAAGAAACAGACCCTGAAGTACTTCGAAGAGAAGAAGGAACCAGTCGTCAACTTCTCGATCCTGCTCGACAAGCGAGCCGACAAGGTGACCGCGATGCTGGTACCGAACAAGAAGCCCTTCAAGGCTTCCGAGAAGAAATGGCCCGAGAAGTACACGGTCATCACGCCCGCCGGCAAGAAGACCAAGGACATCGAGGCGGTGCGCTTCGATGGTAAGGGCAAGCTCTTCGATGGCAAGAAGGCCATTCCGGTTCAAGAACGGTCGGTGGCTCGTTACAGCTCCAAGCGATTGGTGGGCAGTTTGAGCAAGGCGCTGCGTGACACCAAGGCGCTGATCGACGGTAACAATTCGCCGATTCCGGCTCTGCAGACGGATGGTTTGCTCAAAGAAGGCGACCGTTTGGCCGAAGCGCTCGAGAAGGTCGCCGCCGCCAAGAAGTAGCGCAGCACTCGATTCATCTTGGTGAATCATCGAGGCTAGGGACAATCGCCCAGTCGAAGGCGCGCGCTCGCAGTGCATTTGGGGCCAGCTCGCTTCGCGCTGGCCCATGAGGGGCGCTACGAGTCGGTCACAGATTCCGTGCCGGTCGTTTCCGTTGATGGCCCTGCCGTCGAGACGGGCGGGTTGGTGGTGCTGGTGCGGACGATGATCACTTTGGTGACATGCTTTTCGTCCGACTCGCTGACGATCAGATCAGCGCCGTTGGCGCGCACGGTCGTGCCAGGGGAGGGGACCTCGTTGAGCTGATCGGTGATCATGCCGCCGAGGGATTCGTATTGTCCCTCTGCGCCCAGCTGCCAGCCGAGGTAGGCGGCCAGGTCATCGAGAAGCACCGCTGCATCGACCAACAAGCTGCCGTCCTCGCGCTCCACGATGGGAGCTTGTTCCAAGTCGTGCTCGTCGCGAATGTCTCCGACAATTTCCTCCAGCACGTCCTCGAGCGTGATGATGCCGGCGGTGCCGCCGTACTCGTCGACGACCAGAGCGAGGTGTTGGCGTTCCGCCCGCATGCCGCTCAACAAGCTGGAGAGCGGTTGGGTGGTCGGCACAATCTTGATGGGCTCGCGCACGATGCTACGCAATCTCGTAGCGGAGCTGGAGGCGGACCTTTTGCTTTCAGGTGCTGGTGGGCGCCAAGAATCGCGCAAAATGCGAAATAGGTCCTTAGTGTAGATTAGGCCGAAGACATCGTCGATGTCGTCGCGGTACACCGGATAACGTGAATGTCCGGTGCTGGTGATGGCTCGAAGCACTTCTTCGATGGGCGTGCCGATGCGAATGGCCACAACCTGCATACGAGGAATCATGGCGTCGCGTGCGGTCAGGTCTGAGAACTCGAGCACGTTGCGGATGAGCTCAGCGTTGTCCTGATCGAGCGCCCCAGAGCGTGCGCCATGGTCGACCATCATCTCGACCTCGGTTTCGGTCACGCGGTGGCCATCACGCGTGGGCACACGGCCAAGCCCAAGGGCCCCGAGGTGAGTCAACATGGCGAGGGGCGCGAGTAGCAACTCCAGAGGGCGAAGCAGCCATACAGCGTACGGGACTATCCAGTCGGCGTGTCGTCGTCCAGCGCTTGCGGCCAGGTCGACCACCAGCGCCAGCAGGAGTATCGCCGCCGCACCGCAACCAAGCCGCCAACTAGTGGGCCAGGACCGGGCGAGGAGCCATGTTGCGAAGCTGCCGAGGGTCAGCGCAAGCGACAGCACGCGTCCGAGGAGGTAGCGCGCCTGAATGCGGTCACGTCGCGAGAGCGCTTTGGAGAGGGGGCCCTGCAAACGCGGGTGTGTTTCCTTCGCCAGCGCTCCCAAGCGAGCGGCGCTGAGTGAAGTCAGTGCCGTGTCCGCGCACGCCAAGAGCGCGGCGACAAGGGCGGCAACCCCCGCCGTGACGAGCGGCAGGGGGATCGGTAATGGGTCGGCGCTCAACTTCCCCTCAGGGCTCATGGTAGCCACGGTGAGCGGGGCAAGCAACAAGCCCGCGCGAAGCCGGGAGCGTCGCCGTAGGGCGGTGCCCAATAAAGCGGCTTACCCGGCTTAGGGGAGGGGGCTATCCACCTCCCGAACTCTGAAATCAATGTAGGGGAGGGTTTATCCGGATAAACCCGGATAAACCCGGATAAACCCGGATAAACCCCCGCCCCTACCGTAGTTCGGTTTCCCGTACGCCGATTCGGACGCGGATTCGGACGTGGATGCGGACTCGGACGCGGACGACTACGACTGAAGAGGCTCAGCGTCGACAAAACCGCGTAGGACGGCGGGCTGTTCTTTGCGCCAGCCGCCGATGGCAACGAGCCGTTCGCTCGGGCTGAGCCAGCCGCTGCTTGCTCGCGCCGGCGGAGGTGTCTCGAAGTCGCTCAGTCGCATGGGTCCGCCGCAGCGTGCGCGCGCTTCCCCCGCTTCGGTGAGCCGTGCTGTCGGCATGGCAAGGGCGACCGCTTGCTCGAGCGCGAGCATCATCTGAGGATCTGACAGCAGCTCATCCTCAGCCGCGCATGCGTGTTGCAGAACGAAAGGACCGCTGGCCAGGCGCCGCAATGCGCAGAGGTGTGCCGGCAGCGCCAATGCGGTGCCTAAGTCGCGGGCCAGCGCGCGCACGTAGTAGCCTTTGCTCGTCTCCAGCTCTATGGCAAAGGTGCCCGCCTCCGCCGAGCGGCTGATGGCGTCAATACAATGGACTTGAACCGGTCTCGGTGGCAGCTCGACGTGCTCGCCTGCCCGTACCCGTGCGTGAGCGCTCTTGCCAGCGATCTTGATGGCTGAGAAGACGGGTGGTAGCTGCTCGCTCCGCAATTGCTCTTCGGCCAGCGCTGCGGCGATGCGAGAGGCAGCCAGGTCGTCCTCGTACCACCAAGCAGGTAGCTGAGCTTGCTCGAGAACTTGTCCCTCGGCATCGAGCGTATCGGTCGCGACACCGAGCATGATGGTTGCTCGATACCGCTTGTTGTCGGCCGTCAAAAAAGGCGCCAGCTTGGTGGCTTGTCCAACCATGACCACCAATACGCCCGTGGCCATCGGGTCGAGCGTTCCGGCGTGTCCCACGCGCCTCGTCTGCAGGACCCTGCGGACTTGAGCCACCACGTCATGGCTGGTGACGCCGCCCGGTTTGTCGACGATGAGGACTCCCGAGGGCCCTCCTTGCCGTCCGCGTCGCCGTCTGCTCACCCGAAAAATACACTCCGTCGCGACCGCACGGTTTCGTCGAGCATGCCTTGGATGACGCTACGTACGCGGTCTGAGAGTCGACGTACCAAGACTGCATCGTCCGCAGCCTCCGGTGGGTACTCATCGAAGCGGGTTATCGGGCCGAATCGCAACAACCATTTGGTGGGTGCTGGCAGCAAACCGAGCGGGCCCAACAACGGGAAGGTGGGCGTGACGGGCAGATAGGGAACACCAAGATGACGGACCATGTACTCGAGCTTGTAGAGCATCGGGTTGGCGTCTTCGGCTCCGACCAGAGCGCAGGGCACGAGCGGTGTGCCGGTCCGAATGCAGAGCCTGATGAACCCCCCGCGGCCAAAGCGTTGGAGCTTGTAGCGTTCAGAATGGAGCTTGCCGATTCCCTTTGCTCCTTCGGGGAAAACCGCCAACAAGCTGCCGTCGCTGAGCAATCGCTTGGCGTTGTCTTGACAGGCGCGCACGGCTCCGAGTCGAGCCAACGTCGTTCCCACGAATGGCAAGTGATAGAGCAGATCTTCGCTCAGCCAACGCATGCAGCGGGCGCTTGGGTGCTCGCGTCTGAGCGCGGTGCGAAGCATCACGCCATCAAGGGGGATGGGTCCGCCGGAGTGGTTGGCCACCAACAAGCAACGGCCTTCGCTCGGCACGTGCTCGATGCCGCGGACGTCCATTCGAAAATAGACCGAGCTCAAGAAATCGAGCACGGGTTGCAGGCGCTTTTCGAAGGCTGTGTCTAGACCGAAATCGTCGCGCCTTCGTGCCCGCTGCATGCTGCGCCGGCCCCACTGGCGGGTGAAGTATTTGCTCCTGAGTAGATCGCGTGTCGCTCGACCCGGCCCTCCGCGCTCGGAAACCGGCGCTTCTGAAAGCGGCTTTCGCCGGGTGGACGGCGGGGCTGCTGCGTCTTGGCTCGTGGTTGCTTCGAGCTGTGCTTCGAGCTCACGGATCCGTGCACGCAACGCTTCCGCCTCGTCAGCCCCGGCCGGGGCGCCTGACGAGATCGGGGGCGGGGCGATCGACTTCTTCGTGGTGGAACGCTTTCTCGGTCGCGTCTCTGTCTTGTCGGGTTGGACCTTGTCACGTTTGGTCTTGTCGCGTTTGGTTTTGGCGCGTTTGGTCTTGTCGCGTTGGGGGCGACTTGATTGCTGGGCATTCGCCGGCTTGCGTTTACGTCTCTTTCTCTTGCCCGCCGCGCTGCGCTTGCTCGCGCCTTTGGTGTTGTCGTCCACCTTGCCGTCAGCGCCGGCCTGTGCAGGCTGGGTTGCAGCAGGCTTCGCTGCAGCTGGCCTCGTGTCGGGCTTCGCCGAGCCTTGGCTGCGGCGGCGTCGCCGTCGTGGT
>CAZRGL010000661.1:0-5813 GCA_964599485.1 uncultured Polyangiaceae bacterium | reverse complement strand
CCCATACCAACGAACCAAAGTACCCTCGGGTGGGTGCCGCGAGGCGCGGGTGCGGGTGGGTGCCGCGAGGCGCGTGCCGCAACGAACCAAAGTACCCTCGGGTGGGTGCCGCGAGGCGCGTGCCGCGAGGCGCAGGTGGGTGCCGCGAGGCGCAAAGTACGGTGCCGCTAGGCGCGCGGGTGGGGTACCGCGGGTGGGTGCCGCTAACGAGCTGTCTTGGGCCTCATCCCATACCCCACAACAAATTTTCATGCCCGGTGTGCCAAAGCGCGCCACAGCATGTGCCGACCCGACCGAAATTCGCGCGCCTAGCGCGGCGTGGTCATTGCATGACAACCGTAAGGACCTCGTCCCATTGCTGGGCCAAAGCCCGACCTCTTCACTACGCGTCATTGCGGTCCGCCAACGTGTCACCGCGTTGATCTAACTTCGAGGCCATCATCGAATGTCCGAACGAGAGATACGCGAAAAACTCACCGCCATTTGTGCCGAGCTCGATCGGGCACGGCGGCGCGCCAATCTCCCTTCCGCCGGAACCTTGCTACCAGCAGTATTGGGAGCGGGTTTGGCCGTAGCCAGCTGCTCAGCGAGCGTGATTGACAACACCCGAGACGATGGCGCCGCTACGTCTTCCAGCTCCGACCTATCGTCGTCCGGCATTGGCGGCGCCTACATGGGTTCCGGCTGGGGCGGCGACCCACGCTCGTCCTCCGGCGTTGGGACCGGCAGTGACCTATCATCGTCCGGTGCCGGCGGCGCCTACTTGGACACCGGCTGGGGCGGCGACCCACGCTCGTCCTCCGGCGCTGGGACCGGCGGTGACCTATCATCGTCCGGTGCGGGCGGTGCCTACTTGGGCACCGGCTGGGGCGGTGAGCCGCCGACTGGTGGGGGCGGAGCTGGTGGCTCCTGAGGCCCCCAACCTCCCACCATAGGAACTGACCTGCAATGATCGAGCTGTTGCGACGAATCGGTTACCGGCCCGTGTACTGCGTCTGGGAACTGACCTTGGCCTGCAACATGCGCTGCCAGCATTGTGGCTCCCACGCCGGTCCGGCTCGGGACGATGAGCTCGATCTCGACAAGACCTTGCGCGTGGCCGACGAACTGGCAGCCCTCGGCGCACGCCGCGTCACACTCAGCGGCGGCGAGCCAACGCTCAATCCCCACTGGGCAACAATTGGCAAGCGACTCGTCGACCGCGGCGTCAGCGTCAACATGATCTCCAACGGCTGGCATTGGCGCCCCGAGGACCTCGAAAGCGCCCTAGCCATAGGTCTCAACAACATGTGCTTCAGCCTGGACGGCTTCGAGCCCGATCACGACGTCGTGCGCCGCAGTGGCTCATTCGAGCGGGTGCTGGACGCTATCGATCTCACCGTCGCAGCCGGCTTGCCCGTCGGCATCATCACCCACATCAACCAACGCAACCTTCACCAACTCGAAGCGCTACGCGACTTTCTCGGCAACCATGGTGTTACCCATTGGCAAGTACAACTCGGCAACCCGGTGGGCGCGATGCGGGCACATCAGCAACTCGTCATCGATCCAATCGATCTCCTGTGGCTCGTTCCACAGCTCGCCAAGATGCGCGCCGACAACACGAAAATCCCGGACATCCGTGCAGCGCACAACATCGGCTACTACGGGCCTCACGAAACCACCCTTCGTCAAGAAGGATTGCCGCTCGACGTTTGGGTGGGCTGTCGCGCTGGTTGCCAGTATGTCGGAATCGAAAGCAACGGCAACATCAAGGGCTGCCTGTCCCTTCCCTCCGCTCGCAACGCCGAGGACTGCTTCATCGAAGGCAGCTTACGCGACGACTCGCTCGCCACCATTTGGCAAGGCCCCGACAACTTCTCCTTCAACCGGACCTTCGATCAGCAACGCCTAGGCGGATTCTGCTCAGTGTGTCGCTACCGTGACATCTGTCGCGGCGGATGTGTCTGGATGGCATACGACAGCGCCACCGGCCTGCTCGACAATCCCTATTGCTTCTATCGCCAAGCGGTCCTGCATCGGCGGCTCGACCTACTAGGTGATGATGAGCCGAACGCTGAAGAGCTGGCGCTGAGCGCAGAGTCATAGCGAAGACGCAAACGCGTCGACCGACTATTCCACGCGATAGATTTTCAGCCTTGGCCAGCGTCTGTGTTTCATGGCGATACAGAAAGGTGGCAAGCTCACCGTCGCGCGGTCAGACGAGCTGGACGGCCAGGAAGTAGAGGAAGGCGATGGCCACTGGCACGATGAGCACCAGCGCCCAGGGGAGTAGGCGGCGGAACACCGGTGTTGTGGCCGGGACCGGCCAGCGCTTGCGAACGAATGCCAGATGGATCCCGCGCTCCTCCTGCCAGTCGAGGTTCCACAACAACCCCGCGCTCAGGTACAGCCAAGAGGACACCATCAAGTTCCAGTTCCAGCTCGGGGGGTACGCGCCATCGCGCAGCAGGATGTAGCCGTCGTACGACCAGCTCGCCGACAGCAACATCAAGCACAGGCCGAGATATGCATGGCTGGCCCGGCCCCACCCTTTGGCGAAGCGGCACATGGTGCCCACGGCCCAAGGGCTGGTCGTGAAGGTGAGCACGCTCATGAGCGGCGCATTGACGTGGTCCCAAGTAGGGTCGCCAGAATATGGCGCCATGAGCGTGATGCCTGTCACGGCGACGAGGAACGTGACCAGCTTCCACGGGCGAGCGAGAAAACGCCAGTAGCGTGACCGCAGCAGCGACAGCGAGTTGCGTTGCCACAGCGCAACTGCCAACGCGACCACACAGGCGCTCATCCAGCCGGCAACGTAGTACCGGTAATACGCGTCCATCGAGATGTTCTCGTCGTCGATTCTACGCGCCCGAAGCGGAGGCTAACAACGACTCATGGAGGGTGACGAATCTGCCCCCAGCACCGAAAAGCAAACTCAGCGCCGAAAAGCAAACTCGGCCACCTCGCGGGCGACAGACCAGGGGCGCGCCAGACCCTGCGCGTAAACGTCGGTGGTGTAGTACTTGGTCCAATTACAGCTCGCGCCACATTGGTTGCTCCCTTGCCCGTGAAAACGTGTCGGCTCGACGAGGGTTCGCGCGTGCTCGTAGATTGCGTCGACATCGTCAAAAGCCAAGACGTCGATCCCCAATGGCTTGACATTGACCGTAGCTTTGCACGGCCAGAACAGCTTGCCGTCATAGTCCACCTGCGGCTCGAGGGTGGTGCGGCAGGTGAATTGTTCGGACCTCAGCACCCGTTCGTTGAGGCGCAAGGAGCCAGGGATCCGATAGCCTGCGCGCTTGCGAGCCAGGGTCGTGTCGACGAGATCGGCGTACTTCGCGCTGCTCCGAATCGCCGGATCGACCGTCGGCCCAACGTTGAGCGGAACTGGCATGAACCAGATGCCCAGATCGTTGGCGAAGTCGAGCACGTCTCGCGCCTCACGCAGCGTGTCCGGCTGGATGACCGTGTTGATCATCAACTTGAAACGCATCTCCTCGGACAGCTCTCGCAACAGCAGCAGGTTGCGCATCACTTCCTCGGGTTTGTTGTACCCCCACAGGGTGCGCAGCGAAGCCAAGTCGAAGCCATCCAGCGACACGATGATGTTGTCGACGTCCGCCAGCCAGTTGCGCCAAGCAGGTTTGTCCAGCAAGCGATGCAGCAAGCTCGCATTGGTGTTGACGATGATGGGGAAGTAGTCGAGATCCCGAGCAAAGCGTGTCAACTGCGGCAGATCGGCACGGGCGGTCGGCTCTCCCCCGGCCAGATACAAGGCTGAAGCGCGCGTTCGCATCACGCGCAGCAGCCGCTGGGCACCGGCAGTGTCGAGCACGCCCACGTTGGACAGCTCTGGGTACTTGTTGCCTTGATGGTCGTCGCAGTAGACGCAAGAGAAGTTACAGCTGCGCACGGTCGTCCAGTGCAGCACGAAGGGGCGGTAGTCCTCGCGACCCTGACGATGCAGCGCCCGGTTGTAGCGGTAATTGCTCACATAGCTGCGTAGCGAGCTCAGCCGTCGAGGCAGATCCTCCAATGTCGTTCGCGGACGGGCAAGCTTGGGCCGCAGCAACGTCGCGAGCGCTCGAGCCTCTCGGCTCAGGCGCGGCCAGTCCGGATGCCCTGCACGCGGCTGGTATAGCGACAGCTCGGGCAATGAACCCGGCACTGAGGGGATGGTCGAAGAAAGAGAATTGTCGCGTTGTACGGCTTGCCGCATTTCACGGTAATAGCATTACCACGAATTCAGTTCAAGCGCAGTGTGCGGCTGGCGAATGTGATAAGGACTGTCGACCATGGCCAACAAGCGCAGCTACAAGATGGCCGCCCGCGCAGTGGCCGCCAGCGAAACCCGCGAGCGCGTCTTGGACGCAGCGGTGGAGTGCTTCGGCAGCCACGCCTACGACGCGGTCTCACTCAAGGCGATCGCCAAGCAGGCAGGTGTGGGGCTGCAGACGGTCATCCGCGTGCGCTCGTCCAAAGAAGAGCTATTCCTCGCCGCCGCCGAGCGCATCACCGCGGGCTTGGTCGCCGAGCTCACCTCAGCGCCACAGCCCACCGATCCGAGCAGTGCCCTATCGCTCCTGATGGGCGCCTATGAGCTGTGGGGCGATCGAGCCATGCGCCTGGTCGCCCAAGAGGAACGCGTTCCAGCCATCAAGTCCTTCGCCGATCACAACCGCACCGTACAGCGAAACTGGATCAAGCAACTGTACGCCAAGCAGCTAGAGCCCCTCGATGCCGCCACGCGCCGACGCTCCATCGCCGCAGCGCTCACGGCAGCGGGACTTCGCTCCTGGTACGTCTTGCGGCGCGTCCACGGTCTCAGCCAGCAACAAACCACGCTCGCGGTCAGCGAGCTACTGAGCGGCGCAATCGGCCCAACGACACCCTGAACCGCGATTGCAGGATGGGGCCCCGCTAACAGCTCTCCGCACGTGGAGCGTCGAGCGTAACAACGGCAGAACGGCGAGGTCAGCTCGTGACCGGGTGACGCCAAATGCGACGCGTTTGGGCGCAGCGCCCTTTCATCGCAGCGAAATACACTTCGAGCCCATGACGCGTGGTGCTCTTCGGTAGTCACCTCAACACAATCGCAGTAATGCTGCGGGTTCACCAACGCGTACCGAAGTGCGGCTATTGGGGAAGGAGCCAGGGGATGAACAGAGGTTTGAGCGGGATGTGGGTTGCCCTGTTTTTGGGTATCACGGTGATGGGTGCTGGTTGCACCATCGAAAACAAATCGCCGAGCAACAAGAAGAGTGAGAAAACGGAAGTCACCAACAAGGTGGACCTGCTGCTGGTCATCGACAACTCGCGCTCGATGGCCGACAAGCAGGCCCTGCTCAAGACCGCCGTTCCCAGTCTGGTGACCATGCTCGTTAACCCTCGCTGCCTCGACTCCAAGGGCGCTGTGGCGGCTCAACCGAGCTCGCCGGACGAGTCGTGTCCCGATAGCACGACGCGTGAGATCGCGCCGGTCCACGACATGCACATCGGCATCGTCAGCTCCGCTATCGGCTCCCATGGCGCGGACGCATGCGATGCGAAATCGATCCCGAGCGAAAACGACAAGGCGCACCTACTCGTGCGTAGCAGCACTGAGCTGGGTGCTTCACCCGTGCCGACATGGAGCGACAAAGGGTTCCTCGTTTGGGATCCCAACAACCAACATGTGCCGCAGGGGATGACCGATTCGAACGCGCTCACCACGAGCTTGAGCGCCATGATTGGTGGCGTTGGCGAGGTGGGCTGCGGCTTCGAAGCACCGCTCGAGGCTTGGTATCGTTTCCTGATGGAGCCCGATCCGCATGAATCGATCGCGC
>CAZRGL010000660.1:0-5815 GCA_964599485.1 uncultured Polyangiaceae bacterium | reverse complement strand
GGGTCGTTGCCCGCCACCGTCTGCTGTCGTCATCGAGGCTGCGAACAAGCAGGCGGAGGGTGCGCGCATCGTGTCCGAGTTGCTTCCCAGCGGCGTCAGCGGGCCAATCAAAGAAATCGTGGCCCAGCAGAGCATGATCGCGGCGATGCAGGGCTATCGGGCCGTGCTTTGGGACGCTGACTTGCGACCGCTCGTGTCGGTCGAGATCTTCGAGAGGCATGCCTACCTGGGCATTCGGCGCGACGGGGGCTCGTTCGTGGTTGCAGGCGCTACCTCGAACCGACCCGAGCTCTTGGTCGACACCGCCACCGGCAGGTCACGCTTCGTGGTCCGGCCGCAGCGGTTCCTCTACGACTCGGGAGTGCAGCAAGTGACGGCTTCAGGCCTGCCAGCCATGCCGTGGTTGGCGATCGACGCCTATGACTTGGTGCTGCTCGATGCTGATCTAGGCGCCCCGCAACGGCTGCCTCGCAGCAAGGAGCAGCAGCTGATGGTGGGGATCGACAAGACCGTGCGCAAGCTCGACTACATGGATGCCCGGCAGGGCGATCGTGGTGAGCTTTGGGATCTGCAGCTCACTGGGGATGGCTCCCAAGCGCTCGTGTTGGCGTCGAACAAGAAGCGTTCGGGCAGCCTGCTTCGTTGGGATATGAGGACCAAAAAAGCCCTGCCCGAAGTGTTGTTACCTCCTGGCCTGTCTCCCTCCCGTTTCGTCGTTAGTCACGATGGTTCCTTCGCCGTCGTGTCGGGCTGGTCCAAGACCCACAACGGCACGCGGATGTTCAAAATCCAGTTGACGGATCCGGTTGTGATTGATCTCGGCGCGGCGGATTACGGCTCTGATCTGGCATTGAGCACCGATGGAGCGCGACTGCTGGCGGTCTCCAGCAAGGGAGCGCGCTGGTGGTCCATGACCGCCAACTCGCCGCTCGAGCCGGTTGCCGCTCTCGGGGCCGCCCAGGCCGCCGCCATCACAGATCGTCATGTGGTGCTGCGCAAGTCCACCGGGCTCGACGTCTACGATCGCCAGAGCCTCCGACACCTCCGCACCCTGGGCGCCAGGGGGCCGCGCATGCAGACACCAGTATGGCTCGCGGATGGGCGGCTCGCATTGCGCGCTGGCGCCAACATCCAGGGGAAAGGCGCACAACTGTACCGTTGGTCGCCGAAGCAGCCAGAGCTGTTGGAGTCACTCGGTCCGGCTCCTCATCACGTGGGTGTTGCTGCCGACGGCAAGCTCGCAGGCCTGGTGAGCCGTTCGCGCTGCGCACATGCGCAGCTGCTCGAGCCCTCTTCCGAGCCGGCCAACCGCACTGCTGCGCGAAGCTCGCTGTGGAAAGTCTGCGCGGCAAAAACGGTGGTCGTCAACCGTTTCGGCCGGGATCCAATCGTTCAAGCAGTCGACTTCCCACGAGAGCGTGTCGCCATGAAGGACGGGCCGCTCTATGTGATCGATGCCAAGAGCGGCAAGCGCACCGAGCTTGCAAGCACCGCTGGGCAGAGTGCGCTCCGTTCGACGGCCTTCTCTCCGCGAGGTCGCTACGTCACAGCCGTAATGGCGCCAAAGAGCTTGGCGCCCGAAGCGGTTGGCGTGTGGGATGCGGCTAGCGGCAAGCTGCTTCATCGGCTGCGTGTGCACAAGGAGTTTGGTGGGTTTCCCCAAGTGTCTCGCAACGAGCAGCGCCTGGTGGTGGTGTTCGGCAAGCAAGCGCATTCCTTCGAGCTGCCTTCGGGCAAGAAGCTGAAATCGGTCCCCCTTCCGGGCTGGGCGCTCGGGCTGCGTTACGATCCGCGGCTGGATCTATTCGAAGTGCCGACTCAGGTCGGCTGGCAGCTGCTGGACGCCGATCTGAAACCCGCTGCACGCTGGGAGGGCTGGCGCGCTTCGCCCTCATACGACGGCGCTCAACTGCGATTGCTGGCCTCGGGAGACTCACTGCTCGCCACGCTCGAGCTGACCTTCAGCGGTCACGTGATCTACACGCCGAGGGGGAGCTTTGCCGCGAGCGGTCCGCCTCCACAGCACGTGCATCTGATCTACCCGAAAAACGGCCGCACCACGCTTGCCCAGCTTCAATCTCACCACAACCCGGGGCGCATCGCTCAGGTGCTGCGCGATGGTTCTTTGGGCAGCGAGCCGAAGCCGTACGCGGCCCCCGAGGTAACGCTCCGCCACGACGGCAACGAGCTGAGCGTGCTAGCGCGTTCGCCGACCATGCTGACGCGGATCGTGACGCGCGTCGGCGGCCGCGTCATCCGCGACGAGCAGCCCTGCGGACCCGAGATCAGCTTCAAAGTCAAGCTCTCCCCAAAGGCCCGTGCGTTCGAGGTGGTGGCCACCGACAGTCGCGGAGTGTCCTCGACTGCCACCAGCAACCTCGACTAGCGACAATCCTAGTCTCCACCAATTTGCCTCATCGATTCGCATGTTCTCTCGAACAACATCGTCTCGATTGCGAGCGCGACATGGGTCAACTTGGTGCGCGTGTGTGACGAACGCACAGTTGTAACAAACTGTACCGAATCGTTAACGGCTGTGTCTAAGAGACGCCGCGTTTGCAGTTCGAGCCGTTCGCGCGCGTTCAAATGAGCCGTCGGGCGAAGAGCCATCAACACACCTAGAGCCGTCAGGCGAAGAGCCATCAAACACCTGGAGCCGCGCAATAGGAGGCGGCGCCGGAGCGGTGTTTGGCGCGGTGCACGTGGCATGTGGCTTGCTTTGGCCACTGCATCATGAGGTGGACTGAGGAGTATTCCGCAATGAGGATTGCATGGCTCGGACTGCCGCTGGCGCTGTTGGTCGCGGCGACCTGTGGCGGAGAGGTCAACTACAGCCCACCGTCTTCTAGCAGCTCATCGACTGGCGCCACGATCACGACCAGCACGTCGGTCGCCAGCAGCACCAGCGACACCGGCGGCACGACCGGCTCGACGTCGAATGGTGTCGGCGCAACGGGCAGAGGCGCAGCCGGCGGCTCGACGAGCACCGGGGGAGGCACAAGCGGATGTGCCGACGACTGCAAAAAGAGCGGCTTCACCTGCTGCGGCTCGATATGCGTCAATTTGGGCAACGACTTCAACAACTGCGGCGGCTGCGGCATCGTCTGCAACAATAACCCGCCGTTTTGCAGCGGAGGCACGTGCGCCAAGCCACCCTGCAGCGGCCAGACTTGTAGCGGCACGAAGCTCTGTTGTGGACCCAGCTGTTGCGACTTGAACGAGCTGTGCTGTGAGGTGCAGTCCAGTGGCCCGATCGGGGGCGCAGCCTGCCACAAGCCGAACGAGCTTGGCACCTGAGCGGGGCGGCAACCACAGCGCGGCTGTTCGGTGTGACCCGCTGCGTGAGTGACGGCTAAGATGGCCGCATGAGGAAACTTCGCGTTGGCATGCTCACCATGGTCATTGTCATTGCAGGGTGTCCCAAGGATCGCGACATCAGCAAGCCTGCAACCACAGTCTCGAGCGCGAAGTCTTCCTCGAAGAAGAAGCCGTCGACAAGGATCGTTCAGGTGGCTGTGGGATCGCGTCATGCCTGCCTGCTCGATGCGCGAGGAGCGGTCTACTGTTGGGGTTACAACAGCCACCGAGCCTTGGGCATGTCGGATCCGATCCAGCGCACTGCACCGACATCGGCAGTGAAGTTGCCAACAGCCAAACGCGTCGCCGCCGGGGGGCACTACACCTGTGCTCTGACTGGCAAGAGTGAGCTGCACTGCTGGGGCACTCCGCCAGTGGGCGTTGCGCATGCACCCAAGAAGATAGTCACGGCGGGACCGGTCGCCGATATCGAGGTAGGCTCGAATCACCTTTGCGCTGTGCTGACTGATGGCCGGGCACAATGCTGGGGCAACAACGAGCACGGCCAACTCGGCGACGGCAGCAACGACCAGGCCAAGGCCCCGGTCTTGGTTCGGGGCCTGAACGATGCGGTGGAGATTGCAGCTGGGGCCAAGCACACCTGTATTCGGCGTGCGACCGGTGCGATCGTATGCCTTGGTCGCAATGACCAAGGACAGATCGGCGATGGGACCAAGGACGACCACGCTACGCTTACAGCCGCTTCGGGTATCACCAACGCTGTGGCGCTGGCCAGCGACAGAAACCACACTTGCGCTGCACTGAAAGACGGGCAGGTGCTTTGCTGGGGCCAGAATTTCAGGGGTGCCGTGGCGCAGCGGCGTGACTTCGTGTCCACGACGCCGACGGCGATAGCAGGTATCGGCAATATGGTGGATGTCGCCGTCGGCAGGGCCCACTCGTGTGCGCGTCGCAAGAGCGGTTCAGTTCTGTGCTGGGGGGATGGGGGCGACGGCGAGCTCGGTCGACCATTCAGCATGAAACTGAAGCACCCGTTCACGATCTCCGGTGGCGCATCCCCTGCAGCGATCGAGGGGCTCGAAGGCGTTGAACAAATGGATGCCACCGACAGCTACAGTTGTGCGGTGAGCGGCGGCGGGCGCACGGCTCACTGCTGGGGCAAAGCCGACTACGGCACGCTCGGAAATGGAACGTCCGCACACATTCTGCAGCCGCGGGAAGTGAACGGGCTGAAAGATGCCAGCGAGATGGTCGTGGGCATGGGCTTCACCTGTGTTCGGCAGAGCAACGGAGAGGTAATCTGTTGGGGACAGGGAGGAGGCGGCATCCGCACCAATTCGGGCCGCAAAGGTACGAGGATTCGAGACCGTTACCCACCAACCCGCGTCGCTAGCAGCGCCAGCGCGTTGTTTGGCGGCAGAAAGATCATCGCCCATCGCGCGGCGAACAAGGAGACATGGCTTTGGCTCGGCGGGCTCATCAGCGCACCCGATTGGCTCGACCAAAACCGCGAATGGGAGCCCGGCCCCATCACTGGGCTCGCCGACGTCATCGATATGGATGGCGGCGGCAACAACGAGGGCTATCACTGGGCGGTGGTTCGGGGCGGACAGCTGGTTTCGATCCGCTTCGCGAAGGGAGGGTTCTTGGATGCACCACCGCGTGTCGCGGAGATCCGCAAGGTCTCCGGCTTCAACGACGTCGCCAAGGTTTCGGGTACGCATACCCGCGTCTGCGCAGTGCGAGATTCTGGCAAAGTAGCTTGTTTCGATCGACCGCCGCAGGCTGACTTCAACGATCCGGTGAACGCTGGGCCGATGACCGTGTCGGGCATGGAGCTCGAGGGAATCGACGATGCCATCGCCATCGCGCAGTGGGATCGAACAGGATGTGTGGCGCACAAATCTGGGAAACTGTCTTGCTGGCCGAAGACCCCACGCGGCACGGTCCCGAAAGCACGAGTCGTCAATGGTGTGAGCGAAGTCGTCGACGTAGCCATCGGCGGGTTCTCGCCTTCCACACGCTGTGCTGTGCAACGCTCGGGCACGTTATGGTGTTGGGGTCGTACGATGTACGACCAGCCGCTGTTCGCCACCGGCAAGACAACAGCGCCCGCGAACCCCACCAGGACTTCGGTAGATGACGCGCTCAGGGTGGGCTTGTCCTCGTCGCACGGCTGCGTATTGCGTCGCAACGGACGAGTCTCGTGTTGGGGGCGAAACAACAGTGATGCGGTTGGCGCGTCGGATCCACCAAACGCATGGGTTCCCGTGCAGGTGAACGTTGCCGGTATTTCACGCCGCCACGTTCCATGAGCGGCGCGTGACTGCGCTGGCCACTCGGTGTTGCTCAGCCGCTGCTTGATCGTCGACGGCGCGTGGCTCGCGTCAAAGCTGGAGTAGGATGCTCGCCATGTCGGCCCCCAACCTTCCCGAACGAGCCCGCGTCGTCGTCATCGGCGGCGGCATCATCGGCTGCTCTGTGGCCTACCACCTCG
>CAZRGL010000659.1:0-5843 GCA_964599485.1 uncultured Polyangiaceae bacterium | reverse complement strand
ACCGCTGTCGGCGCCAGCTCCACGGCTGGTTTCGGCCCAGTCTCCCATACCCTCGAGCCGACGCCGCCCAAGAACCGCTCCCGCGCCGTCGTGATGGCGGTGGCTGTGTCAATCATGGCGATCGTCGGTGGTGGCGGATATGCGATATGGCGAGTCGAGGGTGCGCGTGTGGCCGCGGCCGAACCGGCATCGGAGCCCTCGGCTACTGGTTCGGAAACCCAATCGGCAAAGCCGTCCCCCAACAACGAGGTGCAGATCGCTATTCACCCTCCGAGCGCGACAGTCAGCGTGGATGGCAACAAACAGCAACTGAAGGACGGCCCTGACGCTCGAGGGCGTGCCGGGTGACCACTTCGAGGTTTCGGTCACTGTGGGCGATGAAACAACCAAGACGACGACTGTGTTCATCTCCAGCGATGGAACACCGTCTGTGAGTCTAATCGACGCCACCGCCGCTGCCGCTGCCGCTTCTGTCTCTGCGACTGCCTCCGCAACTGCGTCTGCCAGCGCCTCAACCGGCGAGACCACTTCATCGAAGAAACCCAACTACAACACGCGCAGGGGCCCGTGGCCCAAACCTACGGCGACCGATCCGTTCGGACGGACAAGAAAATGAAGCCGCGAATGGTACTGTGATGAAGGCGGCAAGTAGGCGCGTTTGCTATTGGGCAGCGGGCTGGTCTTGCAGGTGGAACACCAGAGCGCTTGCCTTGCCTTCGGTTTGGGTGGCCAGCGAGATGTCGTACACAGCCGGTTGTCCTTTGGGACCACGACCGCGGCCCAATGAGCCGTCGCGGCGTTGCAGCTCTAGGACGCTGTTGCCGTAGCTGATGCGCCAGACGCTGGGGAGGGCATAGTCGCTCTTGGTATCCTCGCGGCTCGTGAGCACATCGACGGTGAAGCGCTCCTGTTGCGCCTCGCCGGAAGGTGAAACACGCACTGCCTGGCCTGGCGTTCCCAGTTTGCATCGACCCAGTACCAGCGAGCCGTCTGTCGGCGCCAGTAGCCACATTTCGTAGCGACCGAAACCGGGCAGTCGCACCTGGGGCTTGTCGAGTTGCTCGACCAGGAGCAGTCCGCTGACCGATTCGCCGGCAGCTAGCAATCTGGCTAGGCCGGCGCGCCAGCTGAGCGACCCATGGGGATCGGTGGCCGTGTCGCTGTCCGCAGATACTGCTGACAAGCCCTCGGATTCGAGCTGAAGCCTGCTGCTCTTCGAGCGCATCGACAGCGACACGACATCGCCAGGATCTTCCAACGTCAAGCGTAGTGCAGCGCCCGAGCCTTGGTACGCCTCGAGCGCTTCGGTCAAACCAGGGCCGGGCCATTGGTCGAGCTCCACCTGCTGGTAGAACGGGCTCTGCCAGCGACCCTGTCGGCTCATGAACGCTTTTGCTTCCAGCAGCGCTCGACCCGACTCCAGCGGCTCTCGCTGGATGGTCAAAGCGACCAACATCGGAGCTGTTGCGTTCGGCGGCCAGCCAACGAAGAACAGCTGATTGCGGGCCAAAGGTGGTGGCTTCTTCTTGGGGTTGCTCGCCATCGGCTTCTGGGGCGATGTTGCAGTTCGGGGAGGGTGGGGAGGGTCCGGTGCCACTGCGCCCGGTACGCACCACCAACCGATGACGCCGACGGCAACAACCACGCCGATGGCTCCTGCCACTGCTAGCTGTGGCCGCGTCATCGCTCACTCCGCGCGCACGATGCTGGTGCACACGTTAGAGGCATGCAGTAGCTCGAGCGCCGCGCCAGGGCGCGCTTTGATTCGCTTTGCTTCACCACCGGCTAACGGGCAGAACGGATCGGGTTGATCGACGCCCACCGTCAACGCTCGACGGGCCGCACAGCCGCCGCCGCAGCGTGGCTCGAGGGGGCAATCTCGGCAGGCGGGGGGCAATATGCGGCAGCGCTCGAACTCGCCGCAGGCCAGCACCTTGTCGCCGTCGCCCGGATTCAGATCGCGCAGCTGAGCTGCGGCCTTGGGCCAATAAACGCAGGGCAGAAGCTCGCCCGTAGGCGTCAAGCGCACGCTGGAGCGACCGCAACCAGTGTGTCTGTTTCGTTCTGACCGCTGCTCTTCACCGCCGCTGTTTTCACCGGTGTCGAGCACAGCGCCAACCACTGACTCGGTGCAGGTCACCAGAGCGGTCTCAGCGAAGAGAAGCTCGAAGCCCTCCCAGAATTGCTCCCAGCTCGGCATCAGCTCGCGGCCGTGCACCGGCTGGTAGACGTTGACGCGGAAGCTGGCGCCGAGTGACGCTGCCAACTTGGCGATGGCAGCGAGGCGATCGTGATTGATGCTCATCAGCACGGCGAGCATGGTGACTTCGAGGCCCAAATCGACGCAGCGCTGCAGGGCCCGAACCGCTGTAGCGAACGCGTCTTTGCCTCGAAACGCGTCGTGCTCTGCTTCCGTGGCGAAGTCGAAGGAGACTTCGACATCGTGCAGTCGGCTCAGTCGGTCTTCATCGAGCTGTAGCAGTGACAGACCGTTCGAGGTCAAGCTCGTACGTACGTTTCGTCGAGACAGCTCGTCGAGCACATCACCCAATGCCGGGTTGAGGATGTTTTCGCCGGTGCCGAGGTTGACCGAGCCGACGTTGCCAAACACCTCCAGACAACGAACCACGTCGTCCACGCCCAAAAACGCCGGTTCGCCGCGCGGGCGGTAGCAATGGGCACATTCGAGGTTGCAGGCGTTGGTGAGACCGATACCCAGAGAAAGCTTGCTCGAGGGTTCGAGCGAAAGCTTGCTAGGGGTGTCGACTGAAGGGCCGCTCAAAGTGACAACCTTATGCTTCGGGTAGCCACGATGGCGCGGCCGCAGCCGTCGCGAACCGTCACGTCTACGTCTGCCAGCTTGTCGGCGAGGTCATCCACTTCGGCTTGGGTGAACACCGCACGCAGCCCCAGAAAGGAAGCGGTGTCACCTTTCATCGAGGGAAACACGTGGGTGACGGTTCCGCCCACCACGTCGCCGTCATGACGGATGGCGATGGCGATCTCGTTGCCTGCGCCACCAACAGAGGGTCGCTCGAAGTCATCGACTACGACGCTCACCACGATCATGTGCATGCCCTGCGGGCCGAACATGACGAACATCTTGTCGCCGTCTTCCACCGGCAAGAAACCGGTGGCCAGATCGCCGGGGCCGAGATCGGCCACGCCTGGGTCCCGGTTGCGGCACGGCAGGGGCTCGATGTCGATCTCGGGCTCACAGCCGACGAGGCTGGCTAGCAAAGCGACCAACAATGCGACTTTGGGCAGTTTCATCCTGTGAGGTCTCTTCGAGCGCATCACCACAGTTGGGCAGGGGCAGTTGAAAAAGACTGTGTCGTCGTTGCCGATGATGGGGGCGGATTGTAGGGCACTACAGGCCGTAGCGGTACACGGCCCCGTCGCTCAAATTGAAGAAGTCTCCCCCTGCTGCGTAGTAGTCACCGTTGTCGTCGATCCAGGCCCCATGCCAGTCTTGGCTCTTCGGTCCTTTGGGCAGCTGCGTCCAAATCCCGTTGGTGCGCTCGAGCGTGAGGCCCGAGAAACCCGATGCAAACGCTTTGCCCTCGGGGGTCACGAACACGCCGTTGAGACTCGGCAGGTATGGCGGAGCCACCTCTTCCCACTTGTTGCCGGTGCGTTCGAAAATGACCGCGTTGGACAGTCCGCCGACGATCACCATGTCGTCTGAGCTCCCATGCACGGTGATGAGTCGCGGGTTGTCTGGCAGTGCTTGGCGGCTCCAGGTGCTGTTTTCCAAATGAAGCACGCTGCCCTTGTCGCTGATGATCCAGACGTCATCCGCTGAAGTGCCCCACACCTTGAAGAACACCTCGTTGTCGACGAGCCCTGCAGGCAAGTCTTGCACCTCGGTAGCGGTATCGCCTTCTATCCGAAGCGCTACAGGAGGACCCATGGCTGGTGGAATGTGTCCGCCCACCGCGTACCAGGGTCCTGCTGGTGGCCCCCAGATGCCAAACAAGGTGGCGTCCTTCACGGTGGTGTCGATGGTGGTGAAGCTCTTGTCGCTGCGCTTGTGGCGCAGCACGCGGCCCTTGGCGCCCACAAACCAGACGGTTTCCGAGTCGGGGCCGAAGACCCACCACAAGTCGCCAGCGCCCGCGTCGAGCATCTCCCAGCTGCTGCCGTCGAAGTGGGCCGCCAGGCCTCCTGAGCCGCCGTCCGCACCGGCAATCCACACGTCCTTCGAGCTCGTGCCCCATACCGAAAGCACGACGCCAGCGAGGCCTTCCTGCATCACGTGCCAGCTGCGCGTCGGCCCGCCGGCATCGGTTCCGTTGCTTTCACCGTTGCAGGCGCAGATGATCAACAGCGCAGCGAGCAGCACGGTGCGCGTCGTCACATGGCTCGCTCGAGCCGGACACAAGCTTGACGATGTCATGAAACTCATAAGCCTCTCGGAATATCGCAGACATGCTACGATTGCATACCCGCAAAGACATGGCTACCGCAGCTGCGTCTTGGGCGCACGCGGGCTTCGATTGGGCTTGCCAGAACCGATTGGAGCTGCCGTGAACCGTTGGCCGATGACCCCTCGATGGGCTAGACAGAACGCCATGTCTTTCGACCTCAGGGGCCAATCGTCTAACATTTGGCCAGCTGCTCTGCTGCTGTGTTCGGTGGTCTTGCTGGTGGGCTGTGGAGACGACGAGCCCGATCCGCACGCCGGAGCCACCATCTGCGCGAGCGAAACCCGCGCCGACACCTACGAAGTCGGACTGGAGAAGGTCGGCAAAGGGGGGCTGAAGACCAAGCTGCTGCTCGCCGAGCCGGCGCCACCGGCCAAAGGGGACAACACCTGGACGCTGCAAGTGCTCGATGGCTCCAACGCGCCGCTCGACGGCTTGACTGTCGATGTTTCGCCCTTCATGCCCGATCACGGGCACCCCGCCCCGATCACTCCGGTCGTCAAAGCCGAGGGCTCAGACGGGAAATACCTCGTCGAGTCGATCAACTTGCCGATGCCTGGCTTGTGGGAAGTCACGCTCGACATCGATGACGGTGCAGGCATCACCGACTCGGTTCTCTACTCTTTTTGCATCGAAGGCTGAGCCGTCATCATGAAGCGGCTCGCTGCTTGTCCCATCCTTGCTCTGCTCATCGCGCTGGTGGCCGCTTGTGGTGACGACGAGCCGGTCTACACCCTCGATCGGGCCCAGCTGATGGACCCCGAGGCTTGCAAGGACTGTCATCCGGATCACTATCGTGAATGGTCTGGCAGCATGCACGCCTACGCTGGTGATGACCCGATTTGCTTGGCCATGAATGCCCGTGGTCAGCGCGAAACCGACGGATCGTTGGGCGATTTGTGCATCCGCTGCCATTCCCCGCTAGCGCTGCAGGAGCGGAAGACCTTCGATGGGCTGAACATGGCAGCCGTGCCCAAGAAACTCAGGGGCGTCACCTGCTACTTCTGTCACCTGATGAGCGATTCGATCGGTCCGCTGGCAGAGGACGGGGTCATGCGGGGCGGCATCGTCGACCCAATCGAGACCGAGGCGCACGCATCGGCCTATTCACCTTTGCTGGATCGGTCCAAACACACATCTTCGGCGGCGTGCGCGGGTTGTCATGCCAACACCTATCAGGAATGGCAGGCCTCGCTGTTTGGTAACAAGGAGCAGCCCTCGCAGATGCTCTCCTGCAATCGCTGCCACAGCACGGGTCGTTTCGGCCTCGCCGCAGCGGTCGACGGCGCACCGGTACGCCGAATTCACGATCACAGTTTCGCGGGCATCGACGTGGCCATTACGCCCTGGCCCGAAAAGAAAGCTCAGCTCGAAGCAATCCATCGCGACTTGGATCCCTCGGTCCTGGCGGAGCTT
>CAZRGL010000658.1:0-5870 GCA_964599485.1 uncultured Polyangiaceae bacterium | reverse complement strand
CGATCCGTCGAAATACTCGTAACGGATCTTGTCTTCTTTCAGCGTCTTCTCAATCAGCTTCAGCATCGAGACGAACTGACTGAATACGAGGACCTTGTGGCCGCCATCGACCGCGTTGGCGAGCAACTCCCGCAAGGCCACCAGCTTGCCCGAATCCTCGTTGGTGAACTCGCGCGGTAGGCCCAGCAACCGCGGATCGCATGCCGCTTGCCGCAGCTTGGTCAGGCCCGCCAAGATTTGCAGCTGGCTCTTGGCCAAACCATCACGCTCCACAACGCCCATGACTTGGTTGCGGACCTCGCGGGCGACCTGAGCGTAGACCGGCCCCTGGTCACCAGTCAGCTCGCAGAACTGCTCCGTCTCGATCTTGTCAGGAAGATCCTTGGCAACTTCGCTCTTGGTGCGGCGCAGAATGAAAGGATGGATGATGGACCGCAACCGAGACGCAGCTTTGTGATCGCCTGCCTCGATGGGGCGGCTGTAGCGCTTCTCGAATCGGTCCAGGGGGCCCAAAAGTCCGGGTGAGACGAAGTCGAAGATGGACCAAATCTCACTCAAACGGTTCTCGATCGGTGTGCCCGTGAGCACCAGCCGTCGCTCAGCGTTGAGCCTCTTGGCGGCTTGGGCGGTGGCGCTGAGAGGATTCTTGATGTGCTGTGCTTCATCGAGCACGGCGTAGTCGAGCTCGAAGCCGACCAAATACTCGACGTCGCGCCGCATGAGGGCATAGCTCGTGATGACGACCTCGGCGGCCTCGACTTGCTCCTTGTTGTCTTTCCGGTCCGCGCCATGCCAGAGCGCCACCTTGATGGAGGGCGCGAAACGAGCCAGCTCCCGTTGCCAGTTCCAAACCACGCTGGTGGGCGCAACGATCAGCGCTCGCAACCGCTTTTCTTTGCCCTTGAACACCAACAACAACGCGATGGCTTGGACGGTCTTGCCCAGGCCCATGTCGTCGGCGAGCACACCGCCGCTTCGCAAATCGTGGATGAACTTGAGCCACGAAAGCCCATCCTCCTGATAGGGGCGCAGCTTGGCTTTCAGGGTGCGCGGCTTTCGCGCTTTCTCAATGGTGTCGATGTTGTTCAGCTGCTCGAAGAGCTTCTTGGCTTTGCTCGCGATCGAAGTCTTGTCCGCGTCGCCGAGCAGCTCCTGGATGCGTCCGGCGTGACTCAGCGGCAGCTTGCCCCCCTTGTCAGCGGCAGCAATCAGCTCCACCTCGCGGTCGAGCATTGCTTGAACTTTGCTCGCATCGAAGGCAGCAAAGGAGCCGTCGTCGAGACGGACGTACTTCTTGCCTTGAGACAAGCAGTTACGCAGCTCGTCGCGATCGACCCCTACTCCATCACTGCTGAAGCTGATCTTGACGTTCAACCAGTCCATGCCGCTGGTCACCTTGGCAAAAGCGCTCAGCTGGGCGGAGCGGATCTGCGTGTCGACCAGATGCTCGGGCACGAACAGGTCCCACGTCTCGGGTAGCTCCGCGAGTCCCTCGGTCCAGAATCCGAGGGCAGCGTCGCCGGTGCCGATGAACTGCTCGCCCGTCTCGTCAGGCGAGAGTCCGAGATCGAGCAGCCGAGAAACCGCTGCTTGTTGGGCTGCAATGTCCACACGAACGCAAAGGGCACGCTTGCTGCCTTCCGCAGGTGGCTTGATGATCACCGGAGGAGTGATGCCATCGGCGCGCACTTGAAGCTCTTCCTCGCCGTAGGCTGCGTACAAGGCCACGCTCGCCTCCATGAGTGATCCGCCAGCTCGCATGCGGAAGGTCGGCTCCATGTCCACGACGTCAGCGATTTGAGCCAAGTCAGGTAGCTCGCCGCCGATCTCCAAACAGACTTTGGGCAAACCCTGCATCAACAGCCGCGGCAAATGGCTCATCGGCTCGGCGATGGTTGGTGACTTCATCAGCCGACGCATCGCAGCTGGCGAGACGCGCCGATCGACCACCCGGGCAATGCCCTCTTGGGTATCGATGTGCCAACAAGGCCAACCCTCGAACCACCCACCTTGCAACAAGGAGAAGCGGCGTTCGTTGCCTGAACGCTCGAAGCTGGCCTTCACGATGATCGTGTCACCTCCCACCGTCTCCATGTCGAAGCGGGGTCGCAACACGTCTTCGCTGAAGCGAAGCTGTTTGAGCGCTGGCTCGAGCAACACTTTTCGCCCCTGCAACAGCGGCAGCAACTCAGCTACGTCCTCACCCCGCACATCGACTGCCGGGTGGCGCGGGTTGCCGCTCTCGAAGCGTGCGAGCAGCCTCAAAGCATCGCGGTCCTCGGTGGGGAACAAGGCCTGCCAGGTGAGCGCCACGCTCGGCAAGACCGCCACGCGTGCGTCAGCGTCGAGCACGGTGACCGTCAGCGCGCCCTGGCGCACGTGAATGCGCATCTCGACGGCGTGACCACTGCTGACTCCTGTTGGCGGTAGCCATGCAGCGATGCCCGTCTGACCGGCAGTCGCGTCTTGGTCAGCAACCAAATGGGGGGCTACCCCAGCGGCGGCAGCGGCGTTGAGACGTGCGCGCCGGCGACGGGCCCGTTTGGACTCCCCACCTGCATGTGCCGTCTGGGGCGCCATTGCGGGCATCGCCGCGCGGGCAGGCTCGCCGCGGGCACGATCGCGCACACTTATCAACAGGGCTGCTACGTGCTTGCAATGCTGTCCGCTCTTGGCAAACACGGGGCAGCTGCAGCGTGACTGGATGCCCTCGGAGGTCAGCTCGACTTTTACGCGAAAAGGCGAGGCCTCGTTCGCGCGGACGGCACCGGTAGCGCTGGATCCGTCGATGGCGACGTTGTCGACAGCGCGGCGACGAAAGTACTCGAGCCCACGCAAGAATGTACGCGCCCCGAGCAGGCGGCGAAGGCCGCGGTCGCTCAATGTCGCGAGGGCGTCTGAAATTGGGTCAGCCAAGGGTCAAAAAGTTCTCGAGCAATGCGTCGGGAAATGGATCAAAGAAAAAACGGCAATAATACCAAGGCCAGTGTAGCCAGTGCGGTAGTGAGCAATTGAGTAGCGGGGCCGACAGTGCCCTTCAGTGGGTCACCCACAGTGTCGCCGATGGAAGCAGCAACGTAGGTTGGGTTTTCAGCCATCGCAGGGCCCGCTGCCGAGGCAGTGGCTTGCGCGTGGTCGAGCACGTGACGACCACCATGTGCACCAGTCTCGATGTACTTCTTGGCATTGTCCCAGGCGCTTCCTGCATTCGTAAAAAGAAGCGTACCGAGGGCCCCGGCGATTGCGGCGACGAGCAAAAGCGCCACAATTGCCTCGGCTGAGGCCACCAGCCTATCGCCAGTCGCCCAGATTCGCAAGGCAACGCCGATGAAAAGCGGTAGCCCCATGCCCACGAGCAAAGGTGGGACCATCGATCGCAACGCCATCCGCGACACGATCTCGACACAAGCCTCTTGCCTCAGCTGGCGCGCCTCCTGAGCTGCATCCACAGCAGAAGCGTCAACACCATGCTCGTGCACATCTTCATCGGCAACAGGATCTGAAGACGCCCCCTCGTGCGAGTCGCTGCTGCGGCCGTCGGTCTCATCGTGAGCTGCACCCCGCAATTCGTGCATGTAGTCACGACTCGCGCCCACAATCCGCCAGAGCATGGCCCGCACGAATGCCAGAACGACCACCAACCCGAGCAAGCCGCCGCAGTACAAGAGCGGGCTGCTCAAGGAGATGGTCGTGAGCGCTCCGGCGCGTGCCCCCTGCCAAACTTCTTCGAAGAATACTGACAGAAGCAGAAAACAGCCGACGCTCGACGAGACTGCCGACAGCGACCTCGTCATACTCTTGGTGGTGGTGCCGACCGAATCGAGGAGTTTGCTGCGGGCTCGTACATCGGGCCGCTCGGTAGCGACCGTCAGCTCGATCAGCCCACCAGCCGTGTCGGCGATGCTACCCAATGCGTCCATCGCGAGCACAAAAGGGCCCACCCCCAACATGCCGCCAACGGCTAGAGCGACACCGAAGCGACCGCCTCCCGTCAGGCCGGTGCCCGCACCCAGATGATGGGCCGCTAGGATGGTCGCCGCGAAGATGAGCAAGATGGCCAGCGTCGCTTCTGCCGCCGTCGACAGGCCACGCAGAGTCGCCACCGTAGGCCCACCCCGTGCAGCTTGAGCCAAGGTGCGCACTGGACGATAGCGTTGCTCGCTGTAGTACTGGACCAAGAACAAGACCGCCACGCTGGCCGCGCTGCCAAGGACGACACAAGACCCGAGCGACAACCAGTGGACTCCCAGCAGCCACTTGGCGGAACCAACCGCCGCGACCGCATGCAGCAAAGTCGTCACGAAGAACCCGCGGGCCAGAGCATTCATTGGCACCTCGGTATCCTCGGTGCGCACCACCAAGACGCCGAACCAAGTCGCTAGCAGGCCAAATGACCGGGTCACCAGGGGGAACAGCACGATGGCTGTCGCGCTCGGCAAATTGGAGCTATCGCGATAGACCTGCGCTGCTACCAGCATGGCGGCGAGCGACTCGACCACGGTGGCCGCATAGATGGTCGTTGCGCGCGCTGCGCCGTCACCGACGTTGTCACCCACGAGATCCGCCACCGCCGCCGGATTGGCCACCGAAGGCACGCGCGATCCGCCCGCCACATCGGCACCAATATCGGCCACCGCAGCGAAGGTGCCGCCGCCGAGTTGCGCCAGCAGGGCCACCATCACAGCGCCCAGAGCAAATCCGCCGAGCAACAACGGGATCCGGGAAATCGTCGTGAGGGCGTTGTTGCTGTTGGCCGAAGCCAGTACCGGCCCGTCCGTGACCGAATGAAGCCCGAAGAGCAGTGCCAGCCCGAGCAACGCCAGCGCCACCGCCATCACACCCGAGACTGCACCGCCACGGATGGCGATCTGAAGCGACTCGCCGAGCGACCTCAACGCGCCGGCGGCGACACGCGAGGCAGCCTTGCCAGCTGCCCACGCCGATACCCACGCGGCCAGCACCGCAAACGCGGCACCGCAGCAGTACGACAGGGTCGCCCACAATCCGTAGGCCCGTGGTGAGACCGCAGTGATCACCTCCAGCTGGTAGGCGACTCCAAAAACCAGCAGCAGCCCCGCTCCGAGCACCGCAGCAACCCCAACAGCCACCACGTGCTGCCGGCGCAAATAGCGGCTGACGCCGCTCGTGACCAGCGTGGCCGTGCGCGCCAGCTCGACGTCACCAATCGGCAGCTTGAGCAACCAACGGGCGACTGCAATAGCGAAGGCGACGCCGAGCACGCCGATCGCGCAGATGATGAACAGCTCGATCATGGCCGCACAACAAACTCAGGGGGCGGAGGGGGCCAATTGGCAGGCACCTCTCGTTCCCACGGCGCGATTCAAAGACGGAAGCGGCCGCGGCGTCAAGCGCCGCTTCGAAAGGCATGCTCTGAGCCCATTCACAATGCGCGCGCGCAGACACGCTTTGGCCTATGCTGCACGAGATGGAGATCAAGTTCATTGGGGCCGCTCAAACGGTAACGGGCAGCATGCATCTGCTGCGCACCAAGAAGGGATCGATTCTGCTCGACTGCGGCATGTACCAAGGCCGCCGTCGCGAATCATACGAGCGCAACAAGAACCTGCCATTGCCCGTGGACGAGATCGTTGCAGTCGTTCTGTCACACGCTCACATCGACCACTCTGGCGCGTTACCGCTCCTGGTCCGCAACGGCTACCGGGGCCCTATCTATGCAACCCCAGCAACCCGAGACTTGGCCACCGTCATGTTGCGCGATGCCGCCATGATCCAGCAGTCCGACGCCCGTTTTCTGAACAGACAAGCCAAAAAACGCAACCTCGAGGTCGAGCCGGCAGTCCCCCTCTACGACGAGCAAGATGTGCTCAAGACCATCAGGATGTTCCACT
>CAZRGL010000657.1:0-5889 GCA_964599485.1 uncultured Polyangiaceae bacterium | reverse complement strand
GGGAACGGTCGATCTCGCGGCTGCCTTCGGAGGCGCTTTTGAGGGCGTAACCTGCGACTTCTGCCACAAGATTCAGTCTGTTACTGCTGGGCCTAGCGCCGGCCTCGACGGGGGCATCGATCTGCTGCGGCCGAGCGAGGAGACGACCGTAGTCGGTCAGGTTTACGATCCCATCACCTTCGGTCCTTATCCCGACACCATCGTTCCGATCATGTTTGGCAGCTACGCGCCGCAGTACGTCGAGTCGAGTTGGTGTGGTTCCTGTCACGAATACGCCCAGCCAGCGCTTCATCCCAGTGAAACCCTGGTCGAGCCTGCGCGCTTCCCCAACGGGTTGCCCATCATCGAGAGCTACTCGGAGTGGCAGACCTGGGTAGGAAGCGGGACCACCACTTGTCAGGGTTGCCACATGAAGGTCCTGGACGAGGAGAGCTCCACCTACGACATCTCCAAGACCGGTCTGAAACCATCGGTCGATCAAGGTTGGCTGCGTGAGCTCGGTCAGGTGCGGCACCACGACTTCTCGCCCGCGGGACTCGCCAAGCCAAGCCTCGAGCTGACGCTCACCCAGGCGGCTGGCAAGATCGAAGCGACGGTCACGGTGTCAAACCAAGCCGCCGGGCACGCCATCCCGACTGGCAAGCCGCTGCGCCAGCTCATCGTGTTGGTCACGGCCGTCGATGGCAACAATGCAGCAGTGGCCGCTGCCGGCGGGCAAACCGTGCCCGACGTAGGCGGCGCGATGCTCAGCGGGGCGGTCGGCACCACGGCGGTGGTCAACGGCTCGGCGGTGACCTTCGCCGGCAAGAGCTTCGCAACCACCCCTGCCGCGGTCCGCTTCGTGCGCCCCACAGGCGTCTGGGACGACTACGAAGGCCCAGGGACTGCCTTCTTCACCAATGCTGGGCTCACGCCCCAACAAAAAGGTCTCGAGAAGCTCGACTTCATCGCCGAGGTCGCCGTTAGCAATGCGGTGGGCGACACGCTCAACCTGGCCCAGGCTCCACCGACACTGCAAGCGGGCGACATCGCCTACGTCATTGGTACCGCGCACCAAGCGGGCGCGCCAGGATGGCTCTATTCCAAGGTGCTGGTTGGCTCCGATGCGCGTCGTGGCGTTTCGCACTACCGCGCCGTGCACATCGCCAGCGACAACCGTATCGCCTCAGGTGGCAAAGGCGTGAGTGTGCACGAGTTCCCACAGCCGGCGGCCATGAAGAGCATCAAAGTCACCGCCAAGCTGATCAGCCGGCGCTACGCAGCGCCCGTAGCCGATCTCTACGGCTGGGACGTCAAAGACGAAGAGCTGGCCAGCGCCGAGAAGAGCTGGCCCTGACGGCGATACTCGGAAATCGATGTAGGGACGGCCTCTTTATCCCCGCCCGCAACGGTAGCATTTCGGGTAGCTACGGGCGGGGATAACCCCGCCCGAGATGCCCCTACGGCGCCCCTGCGTTTTGAGACGGACTGTGGCTGGCTCAGAAGTAATATCGTGCTCGAACGTGCTGCGTGAACACGTCCCAGGGACTGCCGTATTCGGCGGTCGCGAACACGAGGTTGTCTTCTGACGCGTGAACTGTGTCCACCGTGGCGTCGGTCCCCTGGGCACTCAAGAAGAGGCCAACGGAGCCTTCGAGAGAGAGCTCAGGCAAACCGGCGAAGCCCCAGTGAACCTCGGCGCCAATGCGCGCTCCCAAGTCGAACCGATACCCGCTCAAGGAAGCATCTGGTGGTGGATCGGCCTGCACGGCTGGCTCTTGGGCGGCCCAGGCGTAGCCGAAGTGCACCTCGGGCGTGAGTTGCAAGCTGAGGTGCTTGCTGGACGCCAGCGACAGCGGGACGCCGAGGTGGAACAACAGGGCCGAGCGCGTCGGGTCGTCCGATGCAGAGGTCGTCGACCTGTCCTCGCCGGACGAGACCCAAGCTCCCAAACCGATATCCAGGGCCATCGTGCTCGAAAACCAATAGCGAATGCCGATAGCAGGCACAGTGAGGCTGTCGGGTGCGCCCGGATTCACGGCTGGTATTTTGCCGGTTCCTCCCGGGGTCGCCGAGGCGATGGGGACGGCGCTCGTTCCGAAGAAGCCTACGCCGACCTTGCCCACAGCCGCTTCATGATCGGGCTTGTTTTCTTCCTTCTTGGCAGCGGCCGCGGCAGCAGCAGCTTTTTCGCGCTCTCGTTCAGCTTCGCGCTCTCGTTCGCGTTCGCGCTCGCGCTTCCTGCGGCGCCTGCGTCGTTCGCGCTCCTCGTCCTCGTCGTCGTCGTCGTCGTCGTCCTCCTGGCCCGACTTGTCTTCTCCGTCGCCTGCCCAGGCCTGGGGAAGCTGGTATCCGCCAACTGTTGTTGCCAGCGCACATGCCGCGGCCAGCAACGTCCTCGTCCATCGATTCGGCTCACTCACTGGGTTGTTCCTTCCGCGTTAGGGGACGCAAGCGCCGCGGCATTTGTTGTAGGAGCTGTCGGCCTCTGTGCTGGTGATCTCATCACAGCTGTGATCGTTGACGCACTCGGCCTTACACTTCGTTTCTTTGCTGCACTCGGAGATTTCATCACCGAGGCTCGCCCCGCCGCCCAGCTCGCACTCGCCAACCAGCTTCTCGAGGGCGATGTCGCAATCGTCCTGCTCGGTGCAGCCCACCGCGAGCATGCTCATCGTCATCGACAGCATCCCGAGGGCTGCCGCCGCTAATCTCAGTTTACCCATCGTCGCTCTCCGGAAAGTTGCGCGCCAGCACGGCGCACCGTGGACGGCATGATAGTCACCGCCTGAGCCACTTCACAAGGAAGCGCCCCTTCGTTGAAACTGCGTTCCCACTTTGGCCCCTCGGCCTGGTGCAATCTACGGAGTGCTTTGCCAATTGCTTCCCTGATTGGGCAGGAAAGATAAAAACGGTGTGGTTTCTCGGGTTTCTCGGTTGTGCTCACATCATTTTGGGGCGCTCGGATGCCGCTGGTGCCGTGGGGCAACTTGCGCACCGCCGCGCTGCTGTTCCAGCTCATTAGCTTCGTTGACAAGGCAACGTGGTCGAAGCAATGTGGCCGCCCTCGGGGCCAGCTAGCGCGCCGGTCTCGTTTTCTTTCCACGGAAAAGCATGACAGCGACCCCGATTACGACTGCCCGCCTCGACAGTAGCGCCATTGGCGACAGGAATATCCAGCTACGTTCGCTCGAGAGCCGCGAGGCGATCTCGCAACTCTTCGAGCACGAGATCGATATCGTCTGTAGTGATCCCGCGGGTCTCGTGGTTGACGACTTGGTGGCCAGCGAGGCGACACTGGTTTTCGAGCAGGGTGGCGAGGCGCAACGGCGCGTGACCGGCGTCATCGCCGAGTGCCGCGACTTGCTCCTGTCCGAAGCCAAACACGCGCAATACAGGATTCGCTTGGTGGCGGGGGTGTGGTTGTTTATTGTTGTGGAGACGCTCGAGATCTACATGGACATGACCGTGCCGGAGATCCTCGAAGCCAAGCTCAAGCTGTTGGACTTGGTCAAGAACGAGGATTACGAGCTGCGGCTCGGTGATTACTCCAAGCGCGAGTTCGTCGTTCAATACAAAGAGACCGATCTGGACTTCATCGGTCGCCTGACCGAGCACGAGGGGATCAGTTTCAGTTTCGAGCAGGTCGGCAAACGGAACGTGCTCGTGTTTAGTGACAAGAATGCGTCCTTTCCGAAGCTGGGCGGCGCTGGCGTGAAGTTCGCCCCACGCGGCGAGCACGCTGGCGTGCATCGGCTCGAAGCCACCACCCGCATGGTCCCCGCCACTTATGTGCAGCGCGATTACAACTATCGCAATCCAGGGCGCGATCTGACGGCCAGCACCACCTTGAACGAGGGCGCTGGTGGTGGGGTCATCGAGTACGGCGGACACTTCAAGACCGAAGACGAGGGCAAGCGCTTGGCCCGGATCCGTTCACAGGAGCGCCGCGCGACCCGCTACGTCTTCGATGGTGACAGCACCGCGCCGCAGCTGAGCGCGGGGGCGACCTTCACCCTCGAGGGCCACCCTTTTGGCGACGTGGAACTGCTGCTTACCGAGGTCGAGCACGAGCTGGTGCAAGCCACGCAGATGCATGACGAAGGCGAGATGGCGCACCGTTGTCATTTCAAGGCCATCACGACGAAGGCGCCGTATCGGCCACCGCGCCGCACGCCCAAGCCGCGCATCCACGGCATGCTCACCGGCATCGTCGATGCCCAGAGCAAGGGCAAGTATGCCGAGCTCGATGACCAGGGTCGATATCGCGTCAAGTTCATGTTCGACACCGCAGCCGCCGACGAGGGGCGCGCTTCACGGGCCTGCCGCATGATGCAGCCGCACTCAGGCGCAGGCTACGGCATGCATTTTCCGCTGCGCCCCGGCATCGAGGTGCTAATCACCTTTTTGGATGGCGATCCCGACCGGCCCATCATCGCTGGTACGGTGCCCAACCCGCAGACGGCCAGCCCCGTGGCGGCGAGCAATCAAGCGCGCAACGTCATCCGAACCGGCGGCAACAACGAGATCAACATCGACGACTCCGAAGGCGGCGAGCGCATCAAGCTGTCGACCCCACACAGCAATACCGTCTTTCAGCTCGGCTCGCCCAATGCGCCCGAAGCAGGAGCCGTGCTTAGCACCGTGGGGGGGGGGGACCAACATTGCCGGGGCTGGGCTCACCGGTGCCTCGAGCTTCGGCTCGACGTTCTTGGCTGCAAGCGAGTTCGTCACTGGACGCGTAATCACCAACGAGGCGGAAGCACTCAATGTCGGCACCGGCATCATGGCAGGCATCGGCGTCGCAGAGGCAGGCGTCGGAGTAATCGACTCCATGGTGGGTTTTGCCAACAGCGTCATGGTGACGGTCAACGCTGGGTTCGCCACGCGACTGAGCGCAGCCAAGGAGGCGGCCGTCGCAGCGGATGACGCGCAGCTCACGGCGCAGACCAACTTTGACAACGCGAGCAATGACGCCGGCAACAAGAAGACGGCTTTGCTCAGCGAGCTAGGTGCCGCGCCGACGCCGACACCCACACCCAAGGACAACAACACCAAGCTGCGTGAGGCCATCACTGCGTACGAAAACGGGCTCGCAAAGTACGACACGGACCGCAAGAAACTGAGCGAGCTCAAGGCAGAGCTCTCCGTCGCGGGGCGTAAGCCTCATGTCGACACGGTCACTCTGAAGACAACAGAGATTGGCAAGCGGCACGAGAGCAAGGCCAAGCAGAACGGGTCCGGCCAAGAGAAAATCGTCCACGAAGACGAGTGGGCCTTGGACGGCGTCGACGACCCCTCGGGCGATCTCAAGCACGCCGTGGACTCGCTCATCGACGCCATTGTTGCCGCCAATACGGATCCGAAGACCGGGGCCAACGCCAAGGCGACTGCGGCGACCGCGTACAAGACGGCATTGGCGACGCAAAAAACCAAACGGTCAGAGCTGGCGGTCAAGAATGATGCCCGTGACACGGCTCAGCGCCACTTCGACGACGAGACCTATACCTGCGAGGACAGTGACGAAGCCAAAGACCGGAGGGCCACGACCGAAGCTCTTGCAACGGCGGCGGCGTTTTCGGGGGCTGCTACCGGCGTCATGGGGCTCGTCAGCACCATCGCTGGCATCATCAACACCCTTGTCGATCTGCTGTCGGGCTTGGAGGAGAGCGCCGACGTTGCGGATGCTGTGCTGCGTTTTGATGAGATCAAGCCAATGGTCGGCACTGCCCCGACAATTCGATTCGGCACGCAAGAAAAGTCCATCAAGAAGATCCGTCACACGCTGGGCTCGCAAGAAAACATCACCATTTACGGTGACTCGCGCGCAATGGTCCGCAGCCCATTGGTCATCGTCAGTGCCGCCCCAGAGCTCGATGCCGTGCGGACCGCCGCCCTTGCTGGTGCCGG
>CAZRGL010000656.1:0-5901 GCA_964599485.1 uncultured Polyangiaceae bacterium | reverse complement strand
AATCGTGCCGACGTTTACGTGTGGCTTGTTACGGACGAATTTTTCCTTGGCCATGGCTAGCGAAGCCTCGTCATCAAAAGAGTGGTTGTGCCGTTTCTCAGGTTCTTCTTGGTTTTTGGGGTTCGTCCAGGGTGACGATTCCCAGAGCCCACCATCGGAATTGAACCGACGACCCCGTCCTTACCAAGGACGTGCTCTACCGACTGAGCTAGGTGGGCGAAGATGCTTGTTCTTTCTGTTCGAGCGAAGTGACCTGCGCTCTGAGCGGGAGACGGGACTCGAACCCGCGACATCCAGCTTGGAAGGCTAGAGCTCTACCAATTGAGCTACTCCCGCAAATGTTGGACCCCCAGTCGGGCGTCCGGGCCGCTGCAAGCCATCGAATGACCCGCAATTGCCGGTGGAGGATGTTGGATTTGAACCAACGTAGGCGTACACCGACGGATTTACAGTCCGTTCCCTTTGGCCACTCGGGCAATCCTCCGAAGGCAGCGCCAGCGCATATGCTCGGGTAGCGGAGCTGGCAAGGGGAATCGAACCCCTAACCGCCTGCTTACAAGGCAGGTGCTCTACCTAGTTGAGCTACACCAGCGAAGCTATTGTTGATCTCGTCTGTCTGGGGTTATGGTTTGGTCGTTGTAGGGGTAGGCAATTACCCTACCCCCCATGCACAAGGCGTGCCTCTCCCGTGAAGGGGGGTCCGGCTTGTATCGCTCCACCTTGGCGATGTCAAGTGGCCACATGTTGCTTTCCGTGAGTAGGCTCAGTACCTTTCCTTAGTAATCTCAACTGAATCAGTAATCTCAACTGAATCTCCAATGGGAACAAGTCGATGAACTGCCCCGCGTGTGACCACCCGAACGTCGAAGGGGCGCGGTTCTGCGCCAAATGCGGCGCCTTGATGCCAGTTGCCCACGTCGCTGGCAACGATCCCATGATCGGCGCCACCGTTGGCGGCAGGTTTCGCATTACCGGCCTGCTCGGCGAGGGCGGCATGGGGCGCGTGTACCGCGCCGAGCAGCAAATGGGCACGGCCGTTCGCGTCGTGGCCGTAAAAACCCTGCTGCAGGAGTTCTCCAAAGATCCCCAGGTGGTAGCGCGCTTCATGCGCGAGTGCGGCACCGTGGTGGAGCTCGAGCACCCCAACACCATCAAATTCTTCGATTTTGGCCAGACCGACGTGGGCGATCTCTATATCGCCATGGAGTACGTCGATGGCGAGCCGCTCAGCGACGTCATCGAGAAGGGCGGGGCGCTGAGTTACGAGCGCGTCGACCACATCCTGAAGCAGATGTGCGGATCGCTCAACGAGGCACACGGCAAAGGCATCGTGCACCGTGACCTCAAACCCGACAACGTCATCCTCACGGAGCGAGCGGGCGAGGTCGACTTCGTCAAAGTGCTGGACTTTGGTATCGCCAAGCGCAGTGAGGCCGCTGATCAGGCCAAAGAGCAGAAGCTCACCCAGGCCGGCATGGTCCTGGGCACGCCGCCCTACATGAGCCCGGAGCAGTTCACGGGCAAGGAGCTCGATCACCGCAGCGACATCTACTCGCTGGGCGTGATGGCCTACGAGATGTGCACCGGGCAGCTGCCCTTCAAGGCAAACACGCCCTGGGAATGGGCGACGCAGCACATGACCGCCCAACCCTTCCCGTTCGACAAGACCGGGCCCATGGCAGCGGCGATCCCAGCCGCCATGAAGCAGGCGATCATGCAGTCGTTGGCCAAAGAGAGCCACCAGCGGCCCAGCTCTGCCAAGGAATTCTACACCTTGATCAACGCGGCGGTCCGGGCCTCGGGCGGCAACGTGGCTGCAGCAGCAACCGAGGCGTTCAACATGCCCGCAGGTGCACCTGACGGTGGCGCGCCCACTGGAGCGCCAGGCGGCGCTCCCCGCGCTGGCGGAACCCAAATCGGAGAGCCTTTCGTTCCTCCCGTAGCCGGCGCAGCTCCTGGACCCGCTGGACCCGGCGGCGGACCCCCGATGGGCGGACCCCCGATGGGTGGCCCAGGCCCGATGGGTGGTCCAGGCCCGATGGGCGGCCCAGGCCCGATGGGCGGTGCACCTGGGGTGCCGACTGGCGGTGGCCAAGCCATCCCTGCCCCGCCGCCCTATACGAGCGGTCGAGGCGGCGGAGGTGGTGGTGGCAAGGGCATGTATATCGTGGGCGCGGTAGTCGTGGCCGCTCTGCTGATTGGTGGTGTGGTGTTCGCCGTCAGCGGCGACGGTGATGACGACGACGAAGAGACCACCACGGCCGCGACCACCACCGATACAGCGACCGCCGACACCGGCACCGAGCAAGCTGGCGGCGGAGAGGGTGGCGGCGACGCTACCGACACCGGGGATGGCGACACGGGCTCGACCGAAACGACCACCCCGCCGCCAAGGACGATCACCAACCGCACGCGCACCCCCACCAAGACCACCAATACCAAGCCGCCCGATGGCACCGCCGCGTGCCGACAGGCGATCAATCACGCGATGGCGGGTCGCTGCTCACAAGCGCGCGGGGCCATGGGTCGGTGCAGCGGTCCCTTGCATGGGACTGCCACTGCCAATGTGAACAAGTGCAAGAAGAAGGGCGGCGGGACGCCGATCTGGCGCAGAGGCGGAGGCTAGCAGTCACCGTCCCGATCACGCTCTGCGGCTCACTTTCCCGCTGGGCCGTCTCGCTCGGTGCTGCCATGCATGGCGCCGGCTATCAGGCCCTTGGCCTGACCTGGCACTACGTGCCGTTCGAGATCGACGATCTGGCCGGAGCCCTGACTGGGATGCGGGCGCTCGGGATCCGCGGTCTTGGCATCTCGATGCCCTTCAAGCTCGAGATCATGGATTTGCTCGACACGATCGATCCCCTGGCCACGCGCATCGGCGCAGTCAACACCGTGGTCAACGACGACGGCAAGTTGACCGGGCACAACACCGACTGGGTCGGCGCCGTTCGAGCACTCGAAGAAGTCCTGCCCGTCCAAGACGCCAAGATCTTGCTCCTCGGTGCTGGCGGAGCCGCGCGCGCTGTTGCACACGGGTTGCGTGAAGCCGGCGCGGCGCTGAGCCTGAGCAACCGCAGTGATGGGGCCGGCCAAGCATTGGCCAGCGAGCTCGGCGCCGAATACCTACCCTGGCAAGAGCGCAACGAGCCAGGCGACTGGTCGGTCATCATCAATGCCAGCTCCGCGGGCATGAGCGGTGTCGATGCCTCGAGCCCCCTCGACGCGCACGTGCTGAGCCCCGACACAGTGGTCATGGACATCGTCTACAAACCGCTCGAAACCGAGCTATTGAGGCTCGCCCAGCGAGCCGGCGCCACGACCATCCACGGCGGCCGGATGCTCTTGCACCAAGCCGCCGGCCAGTTCGAGCTCTACACCGGTCGCGACGCGCCCCTCGAAGCCATGGATCGTGCACTTCGGGCGGCCATCGGCTGATTGGGCGTCATGCGGCCTGCAGTGGGGTTTTCTTCTGCGCTCTGCTGTGCCCCATCCACCGAGCCCCGCTAAGGTGCATAGACATGTTTTGGCGACCTGCCTCGATCTTGGTCGTGTTGCTCGCGCTGGGCTCCTCCTCGGTCAGCTGTGAGGGCAACGAAGCTGCCTCTGCTTCGCCTACTGCAGCCACCACGAGCAGCGCCATCAGCCCAACACCGAGCGCGACGGCTTCGGCCATCTCTGCAGCGCCGACGAGCACGGCCAGCACCACGCCCGCAGCTGCCGCGACCCCGCCGGGCATGGTCAAGATCGACGGATCGATCTATCTGATGGGCGCCTACGAGTCGCGGGGCAACCCCGAGGAGCGCCCGGGGCACGAGGCCATCACAGCCAGCTACTACATGGACAAGACCGAGGTCACCGTCGATGCCTACCTGTTGTGTATGAAGGCTGGTGCTTGCACGAAGACGCGCCCCGGGCGTCGCTTCTGCAACGAGAAGATGGAAGGGCGGGGCAAGCACCCCATCAACTGCGTGGATCTGCGCCAAGCTGCCGCCTACTGCGCTTGGGCAGGCAAGCGACTGCCGAGCGAGCGCGAGTGGGAGCACGCCGCCAGTGGCGGGGCCGAGCGCCGCCGCTTTTCCTGGGGCGCGCAGGATCCTGACAAGAAGAACTGTTGCTATCACCACCCCTTCGGCAGCTGCGAGGTCGCGGCTTATGCCCCGGGCGCGTACGGCCTGTTCGACATGACCGGCAACGTCTGGGAGTGGACCCAAACGAAATTTGGCGCCTATCCGTCTCGGCCCACCATCGATCCCATCAGCAGCAAACACCACTATGTCTACCGGGGCGGCAGCTGGAGTCGCCGCTTCCCCAAGTGGATGCGCAACATCCTACGCAACCGCTACAAGCCGGACCGCTTCAGCGCCGCGATCGGCATGCGCTGCGCTAAGAGCGTCATCCCCCTCGAATGTCCCAAAGACACCGAGAACAAGGACGGCACCTGCGTTCGTGTGCGCGGCAAGATCCTCTGCGAGCCCGGCTACCGATGGGTGGCTGAGCGCAGCGAATGCATACCGGATTCCCTTGCGGCAACCGCACACTACAACCCATCCGCCCCCCGTCGGGCTGCCACCTCCAACCCGAGCGAAATCGGCATTCCGCAAGCGGCCAAGAGCGCGCAGCCGGCCGCCGCGGCCATCACGCGCTCGCGCACGCCGAAATGGGACGCGGATTGCAAGAAGAACTGGCCCAAATTGCCTGCGGCCTACCTTTTCAAAGGTGGCAAGAACTACCCATCGCGCAAGCCATCCGTACAACGCGCTGGCTGCCACCCACGCGACATGGGCTGGACCTGGACCAGCGCTTGCTGCCCCGGGTAGCAAGATCCCAACGGTCAGCCAATTGACCAACAGCGCTGCTGATTTGCAAATGGGAATGCGGCGGGGCAGGTTTTTGTTGTACCGACAGGCCACGTTGGGGCCTCATACGTAGGAAATACCATGCACCACTTTGTCCTCGCTCGAGGCAGCGCGCTGGCCATGCCCTTGGCCCTCGCCCTGACCCTTGGCGGATGCTCGTCCGCTCAACCCGTCGATGTGTCCGTGGCCGCAGCGGCCGAGAAAGCCGCCAGCCAGGCAAAGACGGCAACCAGCTCAACGGCCGCAGCGCCAGCGGTCTTGCCCACGCAATCGAGCATCGCCGATCTGGTAGAGCGCGTGGCGCCGATGGTGGTCAACATCACCACCGTTCACAAGCTGTCCAACCATCGTTCGCCCTTCGGGCATCCTTTCTTCGGCCCCGACCGCCGAGAGAGACGGCGCATGCCGCGCGCACGCACTGGGGCGGGCACCGGTTTCATCGTCGACGCCAGCGGCTACGTCATCACCAATGCCCACGTCGTGTCCGAAGCGGACGAAGTCAAGGTACGCCTCAAGGACGACCGACAGCTCGATGCTGAGGTCGTGGGCCGAGATCGGCAGCTCGATCTGGCCTTGCTGCGCCTCAAAGGAGTGGCGGACTTGCCAGCCGCACCGCTCGGCCGCAGCGACACCTTGCGGGTAGGCGAGCATGTGGTGGCTGTGGGCAATCCCTTCGGACTGGGCCACACCGTGACCATGGGTATCGTCAGTGCCAAAGCGCGCAGCATCGGCGCAGGCCCCTACGATGACTTCATCCAAACCGACGCGTCGATCAACCCGGGCAACAGCGGCGGGCCGCTCTTCAACCTTCGGGGCGAAGTCATCGGCATCAACACGGCAATCCGCGCGGGCGCCGACGGGATCGGCTTCGCCATCCCGGTGGACGCGCTCAAAGACGTAGTGGAACAACTCAAGCGCAGAGGCTTCGTCGAGCGCGGCAAGCTGGGCCTGGCCTTCCAACCGATTACGCCCGAAATCGCCAAAGCGCTCAAGCTCGACCGCCCCCACGGTGCCCTCGTCAGCGAGATCGTCGATGGCAGCGCCG
>CAZRGL010000655.1:0-5923 GCA_964599485.1 uncultured Polyangiaceae bacterium | reverse complement strand
TAGTTCGAAAAGGACCAGCCTAGTTCGAAAAGGACCAGCCTAGTTCGAAAAGGACTAGCCTAGTTCGTCGGCGGCTCGCCGCGCAGGTACGCGATTGTGCGGACGACCTCGACCAAGCGTTCGCGCTCTTCGGGCTTGAGGTCGATGAACCGGATCCCCATCCCGGGGTTGAGGTTGTCGCCAAAGGCGTGGACCTTGTTGACCCACTGCACGCTGCCGCGCATCACGAAAGGCTCTTGCTTGGAAGCCTTGGCCGCGAACCGCAGCTTGATGATGGTTCCCACGTCCAGCGGCTCGGTGGTCTGAACGAAGATTCCCAAGGCGGAGATGTTGGTGATCGACGCATAGAGGAAGGTGTCTTCCGTCTCACAGTCGACCGACCAAGCAACTTCAACGCGCTCTGCAGCGCGCTTGTCCTCCGAAGGTGGGGCGCTGCTGCTCATGCTTCTTGTTTATCGCTCTTCTGATCTCGCGTCGAGGATGCCGTCACGAGCCGTGGGAAAAAGCGGCTCATCGTACAACCAGATGGCCACCGTTGACGCGGTTGCCGTTGTGACGGCCGTGACTCACTGCGAAACGCTGCTTGCCCATGAAGAAGCCGAAGAAGACGACGTAACGGTCAGGCGTGAAGTTGGGCTCCAAGACGAGCTTGTACGGATCGGCAACAATGTCACCGGGGCGCCACAAGGTCATCGGATAAGCCTTCTCCAAGACCTCGTGGTCGCCGTTGTGGCGACGTTGCGCTCCATCGATGTGGATGAACGCCCTGTAGTTGCGGGTGATGGGCTTGAGCACGCGGTAAAAGAGCCGCATGCGATAGGGCGCCGAGGCGATGACCGCGTCGACCAGGCGGCCAGACTCATCGCGGACTTCCCAGCCCAACACCTCGAGCTTGTCGTCGAAGCGAGCGTTGACCGGGTGCTGGATGGGATTCGGCTTGGCATCGAGCAGGTACTTGCCGAGCGGATTGTGGTTTTTGCCCGTGCCGAGTTGGTTCGAAGCCAAGAGGATTTGGCTGGAGCGGGCGTCGAGCACAGGCAGATTGCTACCGAGCGTTCCGCGCCACATGGCGTTGAGCTCCGCAAGGTCCTTGCGGCGCAGCGCCAACCACCGTCGGGGCCCCAACTTCTTGGGTGAGCTCTTGGACGTGAGCCAGCCGAAGGTCGTGTGTGTGCTGCTGAGCGCGACCACCTCACCGCCATTGGCGTAGTAGCGAGCCACACGCTTCTTTAGGCCCAACAAGCCCAGCGGCTCGTTGGAGCCGCGTTTCTTCGCATAGCTCTGGAACACCTCTTTGGGAGAGAGCTGGGCTGCAAGCGCAGGGTAGAATCCGAAACAGAGCAAGGCCCCACAACCAAGAGCGCCCACCGTTGTCCCAAAAGCGCGTGGCAACCGCAGCGCACCCATCAACAACTTGAACATGGCGCGCGCCCCGTCGAGCAGCAGCGGCGTCAGCGCGATGGCGAGGGGGACAGCCCACCACAAATTGAGACCAATGAGGGCTTGGCGCTGTGGAAGCCGAACCACATTTGCCCAGCCGTAATGCCGTCCGACGAGCAACATGGCGCCCAGCCCAACGAGCGCTGCTTCGACGACGAGGAAGCCGAAGACGAGGTTGCCCTTCCACAGCTCTTGCAGAGCATGGAGCGCCTCGCGGTATGCCTCGTAGCGTCGCTTGCCCCACTTGCTCAAAGCGGCCATGGTTCCCAACTCGCCGTCGTCGTCGCGGTCCAGCCAGCTGAGCAACACCATCGAGCAAAACAGCACGGTCGCAATCCTCATGATTGTTGCCGAGGTCGCCTCGAAACCACTTGGGAAACTGCGCTCAGCAACACTGAACGGACTGAGACTCTTGACCGGGATTTTCAGCATGTCCCGCAACAGGACGAAGGCCAGCAGCAACGTGCCCACGCCCAGCACACCTGAAGGCGGAGCGCCACGCTCGAAGTCGTGAACCACGATGGCTACGATGGCGGCCAGCAGCGCCGGGGCTACGAAAGGCAAACCGCCGACATATGGGGCCATCAGTGCGTGGGCAGCGTAGGCGCAGGCCGCACCGACCAGCAGACAGACGCGGACGCCGAGCGAGCGCGTGCGCGCAGCCGGACGCGAAGCATCTCCTGGCGGTAGCTTGGCCTCGTCTGGCGCTGGCACCGTGAAGAGTCGACCCACTGCAAAAGGCAGTAGGGCGCTCCAGGGAAAGAGCGCATGACCCAAGTCGCGGACGGTCAGGTCGAAGGTCGCTTCGAGCGGTGCTTTGCGCACCATGGCGACACCGAGCACCCGCATCAGCTGGCTACGGTCCCAAGCGTGTGCGAGCAGCGCGTTGACACCGAGGTAGAGCGCCGCCAGGCCACAACACAACGCCCCCACGCCGATGAGGCTGGTCAGCTGCCGTCTTCCTGGCGCACCGAGCCACGCCCCCAAATGGGCCAGGGGATCGAGCACGCCTTTGGCGGGTGGATGCTCCGGTGTGGGCAGCACCTCGCGCCGCAGCGGACCACAGACGAGCACCAGCCAACTCAAACCAACCCCGAGCAACGGCGCAGCGACCCCGATGAGCAAGCCACGACTGAGGTAACCCGTCACCACTCCAAGCCCGCCCAAGAGCAACCAAGCGGCCCGCACTCCTATCGAGCCCTCGTCGAGCAACGCGCCAACAAATCCGCAGAAGCAGAACGTGAAGGCGGCCATGGTCACGATGTCACCGAGCATCGTGCGCGCTTGAATGAAGTACAGTGGCATCGTGCACAGCGCCACGACGCCGTACAACCCCGCTCGCGGACTGACCATGCGCGCCAAGAAACCATAGAGCACCAGCGCCCCCGCGAGCCCCCACAGCGCGAGGGGCAGACGGCCGGCCCAATCGTGCAAACCAAGCTGGCTCAGCCCGAGCGCCATGGAGGTAAACGCCAGCTCGCCGGCACCGAGATCGGTCAGCGTGGGCATCGAGTTGTTGGCGCCAGCCAGCACCAGCTCTTCGGAGCCGAACAAATGGATGGCGATCCGACGAGCAAGCTCGACGCGCTCGAGCTCATACGGATCCCAGATGCCACTACGTGAAATGCTGAAGAGCAAGAACGCCAAGGCCACGAGCAACGCGAGGAAGAAACAGCTACGCCCATCGCTGGGGAGCCAACTTCGACGTTTCGACGCGGCCGAGGTCATGACGCCCCTTGTAGACGAGCGCCGCTTCGCCCTCCACCGCGTTCGTTGTATGTTGCCGTGACCCATATGAGTAGCGACGCCACGGGCCCACCGAGCGGTCCCCCACCGAGCAGTCCTGTTGTGAGCGGCCCGCCGGCGAGCGGCCCCCCACCGAGCAGTCCTGTTGTGAGCGGCCCGCCGGCGAGCGGCCCCCCACCGAGTGATCCCGCTTCGGGCGCGCCATCGCCAGCCAGTGATGCCTTGTCCAAGCCGCGAATTCTGATCGTCGGCTGTGGCGGCATCGGTGGCACCCTCGGGGCCAACCTGCTCCACCAGGGCCACGATGTGACCCTCCTGACCCGCAACGAGCTCATCGCCGACGCGATCAACAGCGATGGCCTCAAAACACGCGGCGAGCTGAACATCGGCACGATCCAGGGCCGCGCCGTCTGCAGATTGCCCGCACAATGTCGCCCTTTCGACTTCGTATTGCTCGCTACCCAGCCACCACAAGTCGAGAAGGCCGCACGGCAGGTCTTGCCTCACCTTGCTGAGAACGGCCACATGGTCTGCTTCCAGAATGGCCTGTGCGAGCTACGCGTCGCCAACATCGTTGCGCCTACTTGCATCATCGGCGCCATCGTGGCCTGGGGTGCCTCCATGGTCGAGCCAGGCCTCTACGATCGCACCTCTGCTGGTGGCTTCGTGCTGGGCAAGCTCGACGGAAGCGTGGATCCAGCCCTACGCGGGCTCGGCCGCCTGCTGGAGGCGGTGGGACCGGTGAGCACGACCAACAACTTGCTCGGCGCCCGCTGGTCCAAGCTGGCCATCAATTGCGCCATCTCCTCCCTCGGCACAGTGGGTGGCGAGCGGCTCGGTATATTGCTGCGCCACCGCTTCGTGCGACGACTGGCCCTCGAGGTGATGACCGAGGCGGTGCAGGTGGCACACGCCCACGGTATCGAGCTTGAAAAAGTGTCGGGCACCATTGATCTAGATTGGATTGCGCTCACCGAGCGTGAGCGCGCGGCACGGCTCGGCTCAGCCGGCCTCGTCGCCAAGCACGCGTTGCTGCTTGCGGTCGGCACCCGCTACCGGCGCTTGCGTTCGTCGATGCTGAACGCGATCGAGCGGGGCCGAACGCCCGCGGTCGACTTTTTGAATGGCGAGGTGGTGGATCGCGCCAAGAAGTACAGCATCGACACGCCGATCAACGCGGCCTTACTCGCTGAAGTGTGGCGCATCGCAGATGACAAAACGCGGCCGGGCCTTGCGAACCTGAAAGCTCTGTTCACACGCAGTCGACCGCTGCACGACAAGAGCAGTGGCCGCAGCGCACCATCCAGCGACGCGTCAGGCGAATCTCGAGACGCGACGCCATCGCAACCTGAAGCGCAAGCTGTCGTTGCCGAGCAGCCAGCGGCCAGAGCGTCTGCCGTCCCAGCCGACGAGCCGGCCACCGAATCGCCTGCTCCTCCCAGCGAGTCACCAGGCGAAACCACTGGAGACGCTCACCCCGACGGCGAAGCGCCCACAACCAGCACGACGACGAACGAACCGGTCGTGTGAGCCCGAGCCTCGCACGCGCCGCGGTCCTCAGTCCGCGCTCACGTCGATGATCGCCTCAGCTTCGTTGCGTCCGTAGGCATCGAACAGGCGCCCCCATTCGGTTTGGTCGCGCCAACCCTCGAAGATCTTCTTGTCGACGAATGGCCATCGATAATAGTCGTGGTAGGCCTCGCTACCGAACACGAAGAGGTTCACCAGGGGCGTGTGGAAGAAGAGCTTCTGGAAGCGCTTGAGCGGACCGAACCACATGACGTCGCCAACTGTGCTGGCAGCGTTGTCGCCCACTCGAAACCCCCAGCTCTCATTGGAGACGTCCGCGCCCACGACCTCGATGTCGCGTGGATCGCCCACGCCGAGACCATCTTCGTGCGCGACAGAAATGTACTCCAAGCTCATCGGATCGAAGCCCATCATCTTGGCTGCCACGGCGTCGATCGCCACCTGATCAGCCGAGGCGAGCATGTAGTCCTTGATGACCGGCTTCATGGTGCGGGGCCCGGGACCGTTGCCGCAGGTGGTGCCATCCATGATGGCGTAGAGACCGCTGTGGATCTCTTTCTGGATCGCCAGCAGATCGACCAAGGTCCGGTGAATCCAGCTGTGCGTGTAGTGTCGGTGCGTAGCCAAGAGTCCACCGAAGGCGTTCTTCATCGCCCCTGTGGTCGTCGTGTAGATGTGGCACTTGACCGTCGGCAGGTGGACGATGTTCTTGCCGAAGAAATAGTCCGGCAATTGGATGCCGTCGGGGAAGATGTGGTCGAGCACGTGCATGCGTGCCCTGGGCTGGTAGTCGACCCACTGCATGTCCCCTTCCTTGAAGTTGTACAGCACAGGCACGCCATACTTGCTCAGGATGGGGAGGTAGTTGTTGAGGTCCTCGCCCTTGAAGGCATCTGTGACCACGGTCTTGTTCTGCACGCAGGTTTGGTCGTTGAAACCTTGCGCTTTCAGCGAGCGAATGGTGCCCTCGAGCTGCCAAGGGGTCGTGTTGGCGCCCGGAAACGGGAAGTGCCAGGAGATGTTGTCTTTGAGGATGGTCGTCGCGCTCGGATCGAGCGCGTGCTTCATTCCCGCGAGCTCGTTGAGCCGCTCGATGTCATCGAAGATGCTCTCAGGCTTGACCTTGATGACCGCTACTTTGCTCTTGCCCATGAACGCCGTATGCACCACGTGCGCTTCTCATGCAAGAGCTTGCGTGATTCCTCGG
>CAZRGL010000654.1:0-5954 GCA_964599485.1 uncultured Polyangiaceae bacterium | reverse complement strand
GGTGCTGCTGCTGTTGCTCCTGCTGCTGTTGCTGCTGTTGCTGCTGCTGCAGCTGCTGCAGCAGCAGCAGCTGCAGCACCAGCAGCAGCAGCAGCAGTAGCAGCTCCAGCAGCAGTAGCAGCTCCAGCAGCAGTAGCAGCGCCAGCAGCAGTGGTACGACCAGCACCACAGCGGTGAAGGTCGAGCTGCTTCAGAACGCGCCCCTGTCTACCTGTTCCAAGCCGCTTTGGTGTTATTCGGGTGGCGACATCTACAACGGGTACGGTGGGCCAATTTGGGCTCAAGAGTGCTTCTCTGCAAACCTGCAGCCCCCCTTCATGCTCAGAGAGGTGCGCTATTTCATCGGGGCGACCGAGCCAGAGCTCAACAACGTCGAGCTGCAGGTGTACACACGAGGCGGCAACGGACCCGTCACGCTCTTGTATTCCCAGACCTTGAACGTGGCGAGCGACATGACCGTCGGCGACCACACCATCACGCTGAACAACGTTTGGCTGAACAACTCCAATTCCTTCTGCGTCGGCTTGGCAGCTCCCAACAACGGAAAGTCCGGCGCTCTGGGCGTAGCCGTGGACACCAATTCCAGCAGCGTCGGCGTAAGCTACTTGAAGCTCGAGGCCAGCGGCGCGTGCTACTTGCCTCAGTGGAACGATGTGCTGGTGCTGAAGCCCAATCCGCACGGCAACTGGTGCATCACGGCAAAGATCATGCAGTAGCGCATCAGGGTGCCAGATGGCGTTTTGGACGTTTGCCAAAGGTGTACGCAAGCTGGTGCAGCTAAGACGACGCGTTCGCGGGCCGCTACGTCCTTCTTGGGACGAGACCTACGAGACGCTAGCGCTGGTGTTGCACCAATACTCCAAACGCTCCGTGCACCTGCCCGTCTCGGTCCAGCGGCGTATCGCGGCGGGGTTCTTTTCAAAGTCGCCGGTGGTGAAGCAGACCAAGCTGCAGCGCGAGCAACTAGGCGGTGTACCCGCAAGCTGGCTTCGCCGCAGCAACACCGACCCGAGCCGTGTGCTGTTGTACTTGCACGGCGGCGGGTATGTCATCGGCTCGGTCGACACGCATCTGGACCTACTCGCGCGGCTGTGCCGGGGCTCGGGCTCGTCGGTGGTCGCCATCGACTACAGACTCGCTCCCGAACACATTTTTCCAGCACAGCTCGAAGACGCCCTCGCAGCGTACCGCGCCCTGCTCGCCGGCGGGGTCGAGCCGCATCGTTTGGTGGTCGGCGGCGAGTCGGCCGGCGGGGGCCTGACCATGTCGCTGCTCGTCAAGCTTCGGGACGAAGCGCTGCCTCTCCCGGCAGCGGCCTTCTGCATCTCGCCTTGGGTGGATCTCGAAGGACTGGGTGCGTCGATGGAGCACAACGAGCGCTTCGATTACGTCAACCGGAAGATCCTGCGCGCCTTTGCAGGTCACTTCGTTTCGGAGCGGGACCTACGCAACCCACTGGCAGCGCCGTGTTACGCAGATCTGAGCGGGCTGCCACCGCTCCTGGTCCAAGCAGGCGGCGCCGAAGTTCTACTCGACGACGCCAATATCCTCGCAGAGCGCGCCAAGCAGGCCGGCGTTGACGCCGAGCTCGATATCTGGCCCGACATGATCCACGCCTGGCACGCTTTCGCCCCCCTCATACCAGCGGGCCGCAAAGCCATCGCCAAAGTATGCGCCTTCGTGCGCACCCACCAAGGCGCCGCCAAAGCCTCTGACAACGCCCCGGACCCAAACGCGGACCCGGACGCAGACCCAGACGCGAACTACGCGGACGCGGACTCCTGACGCGGACCCGGACGCGGACTCGGACGCGGACCCGGACTCGGACGCGGCCCCGGACGCGGACTCGGAATCGGAATCGGTGCGGGCGGGGATAAACCGCCCGAGATGCCCCTGCCGACCTCACCCAGCCGCTTTTCGCCGGAAACGTTGACGCCGAGCTTCCGGGAAAGAAGCCCGTATGTTCATGCTCGGTGGAACCATGCCGCGCAAACGAGCGGCTTGCAGAACCCGCGCCTGCGCGCCGTCGGGCTGGCCCGTCACGCGCAGTTGCATGACGGCGTCAGCAGGCGCGCCATCGATTGCTTGCTCGATCGCCAGTTGCAGCGCCTTTCCTCCGAGCCGCTCGAGCGACAAGCGAAGGACCACCATCGGGCGAGCTGGCAGCCCGACGAAACGCCAGCTTCGCAGCGAGCCACCTCGTGGACCGGGCGAAAGCGATAGCAACATGTAGCCCTTGCGCTCGTCCTTCTCGGCCGTGGAAGTGCGCTCGATCGATCCAGGGTAGAGCACTGCCGCAGGGAGCTTTCGGCCTTTTCGATCGCATGTCAGTACTTGGTGGCGATGAATGTGGCCCGACAGCACTGCCGCCAGCCCAGTCGGAATGCAAGAGGGCACGATGACGTCGTGGCCGTGGACGAAAGTGTAATCGCTCGGCCCAACCGTAGCCCCCTGAACACAATGATGCATGGCCAACAGCTTGATGTCGGCGGCGACTTCGCCGACACCGCTACGCTTCAGCAGCGCGCCGAGCTCGGTGCGAACGTTGCGACGGGCGTAGGGGAATCCACCGACAGCTACCCGCACATCCCCACGTCGCAACACGAAGGTCCGGGCATTGCGAAAGATGTGAATGCGCGGGTGCAGTGACAAAAGCGGAAAAGGGATTGCAGAGCGTTCGTGGTTGCCCGGCACAATGAGCACATCGACACCGCGATCTGCCACGCGTCTGAGCGGCGCGAAGGCCATTTGCACCAACGCAGCGGAAACCCGGCTGGTGTGAAAGAGGTCTCCTCCATGCACCACCAAATCCACCTCACCCGCCATCGCGGGGGCTAGCGCGCGCTCGTAGTTGGCGAAGAAATCGTCGCCACGACGACGGCGCTCGATGCGCGGTCGGAAGGTGAAATCGAACCCCAAATGGGTGTCCGCCAAGAACAATACCCGTAGTGCAGCGTTCACACCCATCGCAACATGCGCTCCAATCGTTGGCCTTGCAGCCAGCTGTGCTCGCCCACCCGTATGGCAGCCGGCTCTGCGCTCGAGCTGATCCGACGTAGCTCGGTGTTGAGCACCCTGAGTCGGTCGTAGGTAGCGATGTCGAAAACCCTCTGCCGCTCGGCATTGGGTCGGCGCGCGGCGATTGGTAACGCCAACGGTTCCGACTGCTCGGCGAAGGAGCTGTCCGCCACGCGACCGGCCTCGATCACCACAACCCGCCAAAGCCCCACGTCCATGTCCGGCTCACGCCATGCCACCGTCGATTCACTCAAACGGCAAAGCCAACGCCCACGCCTTATCAGACGCGCCGCCTGAGCGATGTTGTGCTCGAGGGCAGCCACGACTTTCGGCGGATCCCAGCTGCGTTCGGCAGCCAGATCCTCTCGCGTCGTGTCGGACTCGTTGGGCTGTTGCTCCCCACCCAGAGCGAGGCGCCACAACCGCCTCCCCAAACGCAGCAACGCCGCTGGAGTTGACTGCCCGCTCGGCAGATCGTGCTTGCTCCGTAGCAGCGCCAGCCCAGCTGCAAAGCAATCCCGGTCGGGCCCGGAACGTCTCGGTGCCCCCACGGCTGCGGCGGCAAGCTCGGAAGCGATACCACCTGACTTCCGTACGGCGAACAGTTTCAAAGTAGCCCCTAGGACAGCCACAGCTTCACGACTCGGGAGCGGACCAACGTAGTGACTATCGCTCGGCTCGGAGGCGACCAAATCGAAACGCGCCGTCGCGAACCAGCAACCGCGCTCAGCTTCACGAAGGGCCACGTTGTAGGGTGGCTGGTGGCGTTTGATCTCGTCGGTTTCGAGCAAACAGGCCTCGAGCGCAGAAGGGGTAATCGTGTAGTCCAGATCGCGAGCCTGGCTCAGCATTTCGAGGGTGCGCTCGGGGATTTTGCGTTGCTTCTGAAAGTAGCTGTTGACGCGGCTTTTCAGGCTGGTGGCTTTGCCCACGTAGAGCACGTCACCGTTGCTGCGCATGAGCCGGTAGACGCCTGGTTTGGCCGGAACGGCGAGACGCTTGGCGCGCGCCATCGGATATACGCGACCACGGCTCGATGGTGGAGCCGGCGCCCCGAGCCAGGCCTCGAGCTGGGCAAATGTCACCACATCTTGCTCGGCCAGCAGCGCCAAGAGCTCGCCCCAGACGTGAGCCGTAGCGACCACGTGCTCAGTGGCGCGACGCAGCGGGCTGGTCGTCATGCCGAAGTAACCAGCCAGAGCGCGCAAGCTGCAGCGCGGCAGATCGGGCAGCAGACGCCTCGCAATGAGATGACTGCAGAGCACGTGCAACGGGAAGTGTTGCTCGGCCGCCACCCGCTCATGAAGCTCGCGCAAGAATGGCAATTCGTAGCGAGCGAAGTGAATCACGGTGGGCATGAGCGCCAACTGGCTGCAAACCATGTGGTTTTGCACTGCGTCGAGCAGCTCCTCCCAAACGGAGACGCTTTGCTCTGCATCGCGAAGTTGCTTCAGGCCGATGCCGGTCAAGCGGGTCACCGCGGACGGCACGCGGCTGCCCTTCGGCAATGACAGCAGCCTCGCGGTAACCCGCTGCGCCTCGAGGGGCGCGTCGCACGGCGCGCTCGTCGCCCAACCGAGCTCGAGCATGTGCCCGTGGGTGGGGCTCGCCCCGGTCGCCTGGCAGTCGACTACCAGCACAGGCGTGTTGAGCAGCAGCGCGTCGCCCAGCATAGCTGAACACATGTACAGTTGCCACGCCGCGTCGTCCAGCCCAGAAGGAGCAACCGGTCAATTGCGGCCTAGCTACGAGCTCGCGGCTCGATGGGCCTCCACCCTGTCGCCACCATTCTGCTTGGCACGGTAGGCCGCCTCATCGGCGCGACGAAGCAATTGCCTCGCCGTATCGTCCTTGTCTGCAACTGAAACGCCCGCGCTGGCGGTGACCGGGCGCTCGGCATCGAAATCCTGCCCAACCTGCCGAATCGCAACCACCAGACGCAGCGCAGCCGCTTTTGCTTGTTTCAGTACGCGGTAATGAGCTCAGAGGGACGCACATGGGCTATGGGTTTCCGGTAATGGGCGTCGAGGACTGGACGGTCATGGACAACGTCGACCTGTCGACGCACGTCGCGACGAGGTCGGAGCCGCTGAGCTGCATCGACTTTGCGCAACCCGCTACCTCTGGATTTCAGATCGATTTGACCCGCTCGTGGGGCACGTTCCAAGAGGAGTACCAAGGAACGCAGCTCGGCTTGTTGCTGGAGCCCTTTGATGAGCAATACGTGTTTTCTCCGAGTTGCTTGAGCGACCTGCTGGGCGCCGACGCCTTCAATGAGATCAAGAACGGCGAGCATGGCTCGGTGCTCTATGCCCTCGAAGAGGCCGACGGCGGACGGTTCATGGAGCGGTGCATCACGCCGTTCGAGATCCCTGACGATACGTCGGATGCTCTAGTCAACCTCACGCTCGAAGCGTGCGGGTCGAGCTGTGTGACCTTGAAGTTGCACAACACTGGTTCGGACGCGGTCGACATGAGCGCTGCGGCGTTCTTGCTAGAGAACTTCCTCGTCGACTGCGTGGGACTGCCCCAGACCATTCCCGCTGATGGGAAAGCAACATGTCAGATCCACGACTACATCTACGAAGGCGCCCCGTTGTTGCTCAGCTACGGCTTCAAAGCCTCCCCGAGGGTGTTCGTATTCGGTTTTCCGCTCGACTAAGCGCTCTCGGGCATCACCGACCGGCCGCCCGATAAGTGACAAGTGACTGGTACCGGTACCACATTTGGCACCTTGTAATCATCGAATATCCTTGGCTAATAATCGATTTTGTACATTTCTCTAAGTGACAGGTGACTGGTACCGGTACCGGAATGGTGACTCCGGAATGGTGACTGGTACGGTGTGCCGAGATCGGGGTGGCCGTGCCGAGATCGGGGGGCCGAGATCGGGGGGGGGTGCCTGGATGGAGCTATCCGCCTAGGAAGCCTAGGCG
>CAZRGL010000653.1:0-5976 GCA_964599485.1 uncultured Polyangiaceae bacterium | reverse complement strand
GCACGGACTTTCCCGAGCTGCTTGGCGTGGCTACCAAGGCGCCGACGGTCAGCTTGGACGAAGCGATGAACCAGGTCGTCGAGGAAGGGAGGCGGCCATGAGCGACACGCCCGCGACCACCAGCGAAGCCGCCACCAGCGGAGCCGTCACGCCGGCGCCCACCTCGATCTTGGACTGGATCAAGCTCGTAGCGGAGCTCGGCAAGCTATCGATCTGCGTCATGGTGACGTTGACGACAGCTGCAGGGTTTCTTCTTTACGGGGGCCACGTGAGCTTCGATTTGTTACTGCTGACAGTCGGCACATTGCTGTTGGCGATGGGCGCTTCGGCGCTGAATCAGCTGCAAGAGCAGACGTTCGACGCCGCCATGCACCGTACCCGCGCCCGGCCTCTGCCTAGCGGCCGGGTGAGCAGGCCTGCCGCAGCAGCCATTGCACTCGGCCTCAGTGGCGTGGGCTTGTCGCTGCTGGCCTCAGTGCAAGAGCAGCCCTTGTTGCTCGCCACCCTCGGGCTGATCAACCTCATTTGGTACAACGGCGTTTACACGTACCTCAAACGCCTCACGCCCTTCGCCGTCGTGCCCGGCGCGGTCATTGGCGCGCTGCCACCACTGATGGGCTGGGTCGCTGCCGGCGGACCGCTGCTGCATCCATTGGCTGGCGTGCTTGCTGGTTTCTTCTTCATTTGGCAGATCCCCCACTTCTGGCTGTTGGTGCTGCGCCACGGCCACGATTACGCCCGAGCGGGATTGCCAACCTTGCGAAAACGCATGAGCGAGGAACAACTGCGACGGCTCACGTTCATCTGGATCGTCGCTGCCGCCTGCAGCGGCGCCTTGCTCGTCGCCTTCACGACTGCCACCACCGCTTGGCTATTGGGCGGCTTGGGCGTGGCGCTCTGGCTGGTGTGGGGGAGCCGCAGCTTGCTGTCCAGTGCCAGCGGACAGGCCTCGGTGAGCAAGTCCTTTCGCCGCATCAACATGTTCGCCCTAGCGCTCATCGCTGGACTGAGCGCCTTCTCGCTGCTCGCCCCAAGTCAGAGCCCGAGCCAACGCCAAGCGCCGCCTCAGGCGCAGCTCGCCCTCAGGTAGCGCCCTATGGGCAGGCGCGATTGCAAACGCTCACGCCGTTGCCGCAATCGGTGACCGTGCCTGGACAATCGAAGTCGCAGGTTCCGCCGCTGCATGTCACCAAACACTGAGCCTGATCCTGGCACTTCATCTTGCAATCGCCGCCGCAAGTGAGCGCGCAAGTGCTCGTGCCTTTGCAATCCACCTCGCATTGCGTGGTGTTGGCTTCGCACGTGGTAACGGTGTTGCTGTCCGTCGCGAAGGTAGTGCAGGTGCTCTTGTTGAGGCAGTCGACCTCACAATCGCCGCCTTGCTCACAGCGGAAATCGCACTTCGTGGGCTTGGTCTTGCACTCGAACGTCGCCTTCTTGCAACCACGACAACCCAAATCGCAACTGTTGTTGACGTTGCAGGTCAGGTCGCAGGTTGTTCCTTCTAGGCACCAGCCCTTGCAGCTTTCCGAGCCGCAGACCTGAGGAGCGCACGCACAGCCGCAATCGCAGGTGTAGTCGCAGGCGGTGCCAGCGCAATCGTAGCAACCCGCGCAATCGCCACAAGTCACGGGCGCAGCGCCTCCTCCACCAGGAGCTCCCGGACAGTTGGTGCCACCCTCTGCACCCCCAAAACCTCCTGCACCCCCGAAACCTCCTGTGGCAGTCGTGGTCGCCACAACGCCACCAGCACCGCCTGCTGCAGCGGACTTGAACAGATCGTCGAAGTTGGTACGGCAGGCGGGCAGCCACAGCGCCGCGAGCGCTACCACGCACAACAGGCAGGCTAGACGACGCAGAGGAGTAGAAGCTGAGATATCCATGGTCAAATCTAGAAACCTAACCTTAGCCACACCCCTTGCGGCGAAACGCTCACGCTCACCTCGTTGTCCGCAGACGCACTTTCACTACTGCCAAACAGGATGGTCGCACCGAGCGCGAGACCCGTGGCGGCGCCAGCGATCCCCAACGCCAACCCTACGTTCGCAGCGACCCCGAATCGCTCACCTTCGTCGGCCTCGTCACGATCGGCCGGGCCACAATTCGGAGCGCAGCGCTCTGCCAGCCCGTCGTAGATACTCTCGGAGCGCACACCAAACCCGACGAACATCGCAAAGCCGACTGCGCCGATGCCACCTGCAATGGCCGCTGGTAGCACGAGCGAGGAATGGGCCGGTCCCGAGTCGGCTTCCTCTGCGAGATCCACGGCCAGATCCACTTGCTGTCCCGCCTTGCCCGATACGCGGCGTGCCAACGGGCTTCCAACGGTCGGTTGGAAAAGAACCTCCACCGTGCCCGGCACGTGCAAGAGCTCAACCGCGCCATCGGCATCCAGCACCTTGCGTTCCTCGCCCGCGACGATGGTCAACTGCCCCTTCACACCACGTACCCGAACAGCAACCACCATCAGCTTCTGACGCTCGGCAAGCGCCTCCTCTGCGGCACTTTCTTGCGTGGCCCGGTACTTCTCCTCACCAGCCTCCATACGCCGCTGCGCTTCACGATCGGTTTTCTGCAACGTCTTGTACGCGTCCAGAGGTCGCCCGAGGTGCGCCATGCAGCGGCCTATCAACAGGAGCGTGTTGGGGCTCGGGTAGAGGCCGTACGACTCTTCCAGCGACTCGAGCGCTTCGGCGTAGCGACTACCCAGAAAGGCCTTCGAGCCCGCCTTGAAAAGTGAGCGGGCGCGCACAGTCACATCGTCGTCATTCTTCTTTGCCTTTGGCGCGACTGCATCGGCACCACCCTTTGGGGTAGCGGTCGCAGAGCTATCGGCTCCGTCACCCGACGGTGAGGGCTCGGTGGCGCGGACCGTCTGGCCAAGACCGAGGAAACTGCACGAGACCAAGAGAATAACGAGGGCGCGAGAGCTGTGCATGGCAAGAGCGTCTAGAGGTCGGGCGGCATGTAGATGGGCTTAGCCGACGACTTTGTCTTCGGCGGCTTGCGGGTGGTGCGTGTCTTGGTCGAGTAGCGCGAAAATGGACGTGTGGTGCTCGGCGCGGTCGAGCTCGTTGGCGTGGTCGACTCGCTAGCTGTGGCACTCGTGCTCGGCTCTGTGACGGAAGTCGACGGCGCCGGACCTGTGTCGTGGGCTGGAATGTTCCGTCCTTTGGATTGATCCGCCGCGGCGGGCCCCGCTGCCTCGACGCCACTGGGCGCACTGCTCGGCAACGGCGCCGGCTGCGACGATTGTGTTTGTTGCCACGCCAACAGCCCACCGCTGCCCAGCAACACAATCGCTGCACCGGCGATTGCCCATGTGGGTATTCGGCGAGCCGGAGGGCCCACAGGCGCCTCTGACATCTGGTCGGCTTGTTCGAGCTGCTCGAGCTCCAACAAAGGTGGCTCCGGCACCTCAGCGTCTGACCCTTCGACAACATCGCCTTGTTCCTGCTCCGCGCCATCCTCCTCCACGGCAACCTGTTCGGCGTCGCTCTCGGCGGGCCCGGAATCGATGTCGGGCAAGTCGTCCGCTACATCCTCCGGTTCGGATGAGGCCTCGTCCTCGTCTGCTGCTACGTCCTCGTCGTCGGTCGAGGCGGCAACATCTCCAGCGGAATCGATGTCGGATCCGTCATCGGCCTCATCCTCCTGCTCGGATGAGGCCTCATCGTCGTCTGCTGCCACATCCTCGTCATCGGTCGAGGCGGCAACCTCCCCATCGGTTGGTGGGGCAGCATCCTGCCGATCGGCGGCCGAGTCCGATTCCGGTTCGCTGCTCGACGCCTTCGAATCGACCTCCTCCTCGCTGGCCAATATGTATTCTTGCAACAGCTCTTCGGTTTGCGGCGACAGCGGTTCGGCGTCTTGCAGCGGCGCCGGCTTGACTGGCCTACCTGGACGTTTGGCCCTGGGTGGTAGCAGCGGTTTGGGTCGCGCCTCGAGCCTGGGTATTGCTGGCTTCGGCGGTGCGGAGGGTGGGGCGGGATTGGAAGGTGAAGACGCGAGCTCGGCGAGCATGTCCGAGACTGCTGCCGCACCACTGTCGATCTGGCCGCCAGACGAATCGATCAGCTCACCGCCGTCTTCATCTGACGGCGGCATCGAGCTGAATGGGGCTGAGGACGTTCGCGACAGGATGTTGCGCGAGCGTTGGATTGGCACCAAGGCAAGCTCTTCGACAAACGCGCCCAGCTTTCGCGGCGCCATGAGTGCCGTGCCGTACGCCTCGGCCAGCGCCTCAGCAAAGTCTGCTGCTGTCCGATAGCGAACCTCGGGATCGCGCTCCAGCGCCTTCATACACACACCATCGAGAGCAACGGGAGCACGGTCATTGACCTTCGCCGGTCGATGAATGGGAGCCGAGAGGACGGCCGCCAGAATCTCTGCAGGCGTATTGCCCTCGAACAGCGCCTCGCCAGTGAGCGATTCCCACAAGACAACCCCCATGGCGAACACATCGACCCGCCGATCGCATGGGTTGCTCCTGGCCTGTTCGGGGGCCATATAGCGGAACTTCCCTTTGAACGCTTTGCCGACGGTGTCCATGATCCGCCCGGTCGCCTTGGCGACGCCGAAATCCGTAATCCGTACGATTCCGTTGGTGGACAGCAGGACGTTTTGCGGCGAAACATCTCGGTGGATCAAACCGAGCAGCTCATCGCGACTGTTTCGCAGCTCGTGGGCAGCGTGCAGGCCGAGCAGACTGTCATGCACCGCCCGAACTGTTACCTCGACAGGCAGTGTCAAGCCTCGCGCATTGAGCTTCCGGTTGAGCCAGCTCAACGACGCGCCCTCGACAAAGTCCATCACGAGGAACAGCCTCTGATCTGAGGTGTCCACATCGTGAACAGCCACGACGTTTGGATGGTTGATTCGCGCAGATAGACGAGCCTCATCGAGAAAGGCAGCGACGAAGCTAGCGTCTGTAGAGTGGTGCTCGTGCAGCACCTTGATCGCAACAGCGCGCTCGAAGCCTGCCTTGCCGACCATTCGACCTAGGTAAACGGTGGCGGCCCCTCCCGCGGCGATCTTCGAGAGAACGTCGTAGCGCCCGAGCTTGGTGGGAGTTGACGGAGGCGATTCCATCCACCGCTCACGCTAGCAGAACGAGCCTGCGGCACCAAAGACGGGTCTGCCCAGTCTGAGCGATATCTACGCGCTACTTGGGCGGCGCGGGGATCGTGTTGCAGCCGAACTTGATGCTCATCGACGCCGGATCAGCGTTTTGGATCTCGGTGCACACGTCGGGGCAAACGAGGATCTTCTTCGGATCGGCCGGGTTGTCGTAGTACCAGCCGCCGTTGACGTTGGCGCATTCGGCGGCAGATTGAACCATGCCGAGCGGCTGCATCGGGCCGCCGTTGACGCTGTACTCGACGTTGACCTTCGTGGGGTCGAACGCTTGACCTTTGGGTGGCTCGGGAATGTCCCACTCACAGGCAAGGGTGGCCTTGCTGATGACCTGCGTTGAAACCTGATTCCACACGGGTTGGAAATCCTGCTGACACAGATCACCGAAGACGCCCGCCGTCATGTTGATGAGCTGTTTGTAGACCTTGCCTTCGTCTGCCGAGACATCGCAACACGGCTGCGGATTGAAGAAGCAGTCGAGGCTGCCGGGATCGTCTTCTTTCGACACGATGCCGTGGAATACGTAGTTGGCGAGCTGTGGATCGAGCGCCTTGAATTGGTTGTCGAAGGATTGCGCACCGAGGCCGGAATCATCGTCGCTGATGACGATGACGTGTTTCTGGGCGCCGGGACGGAGCATGTCCTTGTAGTTCGGGTAGTGGTTCAAGATCTGGACCAACGCATCGCTACTGCCCACGTGCTGATCGATGTGCTTGAAGGTGGGCGGCACATCGTCATTGGGGCAGTTTCCGGAGCCGAGCGGCGCTGGCACGCAGAAGCCATTCTCCTTCCCTGGCTTGCCCGCGATCACCGCTACATGCACATCGATGCCGCTGCCGG
>CAZRGL010000652.1:0-6003 GCA_964599485.1 uncultured Polyangiaceae bacterium | reverse complement strand
GAAACGACTCCAGCACCGCGACATCGAGAGCACCGATCTCGAACGGCTCACGCGAATCCAAGAAGCCGCCAACCGCATCCAGCAGATGTCGCGCGACATCGTCGACTACTCGCGGCCGCCGGCTGACTTGCTCATGCCCGTCGATCTACACGTGGTGATCGACCGCGCGCTGGGCTTCTGCATGCACGCTCTGCGCGGGGCTGACATCACCGTCGAGCGTAGCTATCGGGACATTCCCAGCGTCGATGGGATCGAGTCGCCCCTCACCCAGGTGTTTGTCAACCTGTTCACCAACGCTACGCACGCGATGGCCGAATCGGGCGGCACGCTGAGTGTTCGGACCCACGCCGACCGTGAACAGGTGACCATCGAGGTTGCTGATGACGGGCCAGGAATCGAGGGCGAGCACCTGCCGCGCGTTTTCGACTCCTACTTCACAACCAAGCCCCGCGGCATTGGCATGGGGCTCGGTCTCAGCATCGTCAAACAGATCGTCGGCGACCACGGTGGTCAAATTCGTGTCGAAAACCGACAGAACGGCGGCGCTCTGTTCTATATAGACCTGCCGGTTCGTTCGATGGGCTAGCCGGAATCGCCACAGGGGTGGCGAGCGTTGCCACACTGCCGTGTCGGAGCCTTCGCAAAGTACTGAGCAAGCTGAGCCTCGCCTCGTCCGCCTTGGCGAAGCGTGCTTGATCGCGCTGTTGACAGCCCTCGCTGTTGGCCTGCCAACAGCATACCGCGCGATGCAAGCAAACAGCGGGACACTCGACGCGTGGTTGATTGCCGCGGCGCTGATGGCCTGTGTGCTGCTACCGGTCGTGCTGCTCGCGCCCAGAGCAGCCCGCGGTTGGCGCGGCATCTTGGGTCGCGCACCGCCGCGCACCCTCGGCTACGGCCTGGCAATGTGGGCGGGATTGAGCATCGTCTTCTTGACCCTGCTGGGGCTCGTACTGAAGGCCAAAACCAACCATCGAGGCCTCGGCGGCGCCACGTTTGGCATCATCGGTGCGGTTGGCGTGGGTTTCGCGGCGGTGATGAGCGTGCGCTTGTTGGCCTTGGGGCGCTGGCTGCACGAGCGGTCGGTTCCCGCCAAGTGGTTGCGCGGCTCCAGCTTGCTCGTGGCGCTCGCCCCGGTGATCTTGTTGGGCATCGCGCTGCTCGGCAGCAGCAGCGGCGGTAGCGCAGCAGCCACGCGGGCGGCTATTTGTGATCTTCTGTTGGCAGTCGCCGTGCTGAGCTTGATGCTGGCGCGACCGCTTCCCGAAGGCGCCCGCAAGCTCGGCCGAATGGTCGCGTTGCCAGCTACAGTGGTCTTGATAGCAGTGGGTATGGGGCGCGCTGAGCTGTCCGCCAACGCGGCCAACAGCTTGAGGGCCGGCGGTCTGCCGACTGCGATCCTGGGCGCGCTGCAAATGTGGAGTGACCGAGACGGCGATGGTCATAGCGCGCATTTCGGTGGCCGTGACTGCGACGAGGGCGATCCGGCGCGGCATCCGGGCGCCACAGACAAGCCGGGTGATGGGATCGACACCAACTGCGATGGCCATGATGGCCCGGCAGCAAGCGAGAAGACCAAGACTGCTGCCGCAACCCCGTCGCCTAGCGCTTTGGGGAGCGTGAAAGCGGCATCACGGTCGGTTGGGTCCGCAACGGCAGCGGCCAGCGCAAGCGGAGCGCCGGCGGCCAAGCAGGCGCCGCTCGAGAAGGGGCAGCGACCCGACATCATTTTGGTCACGCTCGACACGGTCCGTGCCGATCACTGCTCGGTCTATGGCTACAAGAAGAAAACGACTCCGCGGCTCGAGCAGCTGGCAGCAAGTGGAATGCTGTTCGAGCATGCATATGCCATCGCGAGCGACACCCAACATGCGCTGATGCCCGTTGTGTCGGGGCGCACGCTATCGCAGACACCGCGCACCAAGACAGAGTGGCCAACCATCCACGATGAGGCCAAGACGGTCGCTGAGCGCATGGGTTTCGCCGGCTACAAGACGGCAGCGGTCAGCTCGTTCACCTGGCTACGCAAAGACCGCGGGTTCGCTCAAGGGTTCGACCATTTCGACGAATCGCCGTTTCGAAGCAACCATCCAGAACGTAAGAGCACGGGCAAGGAAGCCGCGAATGTGGCCATTGCGCTGCACGCGCGCATGACCAAATCAGCGCCTGGGGGCGGACCGGCATCGAAACCAGCCGCGCCCATCTTCTTGTGGGTCCACCTGTTCGACGCGCACGCTGACTACCTCCCTCATTCTGGAATCGACATGGGGCGCGGACCGATGGGGCGCTATGACGGCGAGATCGCATTCGTCGATCAGCAACTCGGCCGTTTGATCGACGCCGTCACGGCAAGCCCCCGAGCCTCGCGCACAATCTGGCTCATTCACGGCTCTCACGGCGAAGCCTTCAACGAGCACGGCTTCGAAGGACACGGTGCCCATTTGCATGACGAGGTGCTGCGCGTGCCCTTGCTCATTGTCGGACCCGGTACCAAAGTGGGCCGTTATGGCCGGGACGCAGTTGCGGTGTTGGACATCGCTCCAACGTTGCTCGATTTTGCGGGTGGCTCCCGGGACGGCGTCATGGGCGTGTCACTGCGTCGCGCGGCTGAAGGCGACGGCAGCTTCGAACGGGCGCCCTTCGTGGCCCACTCGTGGCGCCGTACGGCGACCATCGATTGGCCCTTGAAGTTGCTCAGCTATCGCCGCAAGAACGGCAAAGAACGGTTGTTCCTCTTCGATTTGGCGGCCGATCCTGGAGAGTTACGGGATATCGCAGCATCGCGCGCCGACGATCTGACGAGGCTCGACAACCTGCGCAAACGATCACCCTGATCGCTTGTCGAGCACCGTGCGGCGTTCTTGCTCTTTTCGGCAATAGGGGCGGGCCTGGGCTATGCTTGATGGCCCAGGTCTTTCATCATGAGCAACAAGAAGACCAAATTCCTCATCGCAGGTGGTTTCGTAATCGGCGTAACGGCCCTGGCAGGGAGCTTATTCCTCGTCACGCGGATGTCCACTGACGGCCCCGCCAACGAATCGGCCGCCGATGCTGTTACCGCCAGGACCAAGAAGAAGCGGCGCGTATACAAGCCCCGGTACAAATGGCGCTCGGTGCGCAACCGCCACTGGCAAATCATCTCGTCCAAGTTCGAAGAGCCTGAAAAGACGGACGCCCGCGAAGGCAACCGCGGCAGCTGCTCGCCCGGGATGGTCCAGGTCAAAGGCCGGATGCTTCAGGAGAAGGTAACCAATCCTTATGCCGCAGAACGCATCGAAACCGCCCAGCTGACGACGTGCACCGATTGGATCCAGCGGAAGTATCCGGAGCGCTGCGCCAAGTTCGACCGCAAGAAATGGCTGAAGATCAGCGAGGAGTACGAGCGCAAGCCGATGAAGTTCTGCATCGACCGCTACGAGTACCCCAACAAGAGAGGACAATACCCTCTGATTTTCGTGTCGTGGTACGAGGCGCGCGACATGTGCAAAGAGCAGGGCAAGCGACTCTGCAACGAGGATGAATGGACCTTTGCGTGCGAGGGCGAGGAAGGTCGGCCCTATCCCTATGGAGACGGCTACACCCGCAGCGCGAAGACATGCATCACCGACCAGCAGTGGACGCCCTACAACGAAAAATCGATGATTCCGCGTGACGGCGACGCGGCCGGCAACGAGATGGACCGCTTGTGGAAGGGCAAACGCTCCGGCAGACAAAAGCGCTGCCGCAGCGTCTTCGGCGTCTACGACATGACTGGAAACATCGACGAATGGACCCGCACCACCCGCAGTCACGGCTTGAAGTCGATTCTCAAGGGTGGCTACTGGGGCCCGGTGCGAACGCGCTGTCGGCCTTCGACGCGCTCCCATGACGAGAATCATACCTTTTATCAGCAGGGCTTCCGCTGCTGCACCGACCACGGCAAGAAGCTCAAGCAAGGCAGCGCAAGAGACAATTCGGCGGCCGCACCACTTCCACGAGAGCTTCGGTGAGCGAGAGCGGCCCGACGAGCCATACGACTTCGCCCTGGCAACAAGGTGCTGAAGCTGCGGACAGCACACGGCAGAAAGTGCGTGTCTCTCGAGACGTTGCCGGACGATTGACGATGCTCATGTTGCTGGCCACGCTCGGTGTGGTCATCACGGTATGGCTGCCCACCTTGCAGCAGGTGCTCTTTCACAAGCAGCTTCCGGGCGCCAAGCGAGGACTGGCTCGGGTGATGCTTCGGCGGGGCTTCGCGGTGGCCAAGCCGGAGCCCAAGGGGCATCCCCGTTTCAGTGGTGGCGCGCTCAACCCCGACAACTATCGCTCCCCGACAGGGCTACCCAGGTTGTTCGAACAGCTCATGGGCGCACCCCGCTCCTCGCCGCACCAACGGTCGATGGTCGGACGCACAGCGCTCGCCCGCGAAGGACTCGTGTTGCGGGATCGTGCAGACGATGGGGGCGACGGGGTCATGTTGATCCGCCCGGGAGGACGCCTGACAATCGTCAAGGATCTCGGTACTTGGATGCTGCTGTCCCAACGCAAAGGCGACAAGATCATCTACGGCTGGGCGCGCTCGAGTAGCTTCACGATCTTGCCCTGACCACCGCTTGGGACGGTACCATCGGGCCAATGGCCCGAATGCCCGACGGGGTAAACGTCAGGCTGGCGCTGCGTGCCGCCCTGGCAACGCCAACCAGCAATGGCGACACCCAATTCGAACGCGATGGGGTAGTTCTGGCGTGCGAAGCAGGTCGAATCATCCACGTGGGCCCAGCGCGTAGCGCGCGCAAGCTGTACCGAGGACCTGTTCAAGATGTGCGCCCCGCCGTCATCCTGCCGGGATTCGTGGACGCGCACACGCACTACCCGCAGACCCGGGTGATCGGGCGCGCAACGGGGCCGCTGCTGGATTGGCTCGAGACGAGCGTGTTTCCCGAGGAGGCGAGATTCCGGCGCAGCGCATATGCGCGCCAAGTGGCCGATGAGTTCATCGATCGCTGCTGCAAATGCGGCACCACCACAGTAGCGGTCTTTTCCAGCTCACATGAGAAAGCGACTGCGGTGCTGTTCGAACGGCTGGCTGAGCGTGGGCTGCGCGCGGTGGTTGGCCTTGCGCTGATGGACCAACATTGCCCTGCCCCTTTGCGCGTGGGACGCGTCAAGTCCATGAAGGCTTGCCAGAGGCTGGTGCGGCGCTGGCATGGCTACGACGATGACAGGCTGCGATTCGCCATCACGCCTCGATTTGCCCTGAGCTGCTCCCGCGCCTTGCTGCGGGACGCGGGTCGAGTGGCCCGCGATTTCGGCCTGCCCATTCAGACGCATATCGCCGAGACGCCTCGAGAAGAGCAGCAGACCTTGAAGGTACATCGCTATGCCGACAGCTACTTGGCCATCTACGACCGGGCCGGCTTGCTCACCGACCAAACGCTACTTGCTCACGCCATTCATCTGACTGAACGCGACTGGGCCCAAATCGCTGCCGCCGGCGCCAAGGTCGTTCACTGTCCCGACTCGAACTTCTTCTTGGGCAGCGGCCGGATGCGTATGAAGCCGTCGCTACGCCGCGGCATTCCCGTCGCTTTGGGCAGCGACATCGCCGCGGGACGCAGTTTCTCGATTCGGCGGGCCATGGCGAGCGCCTACGACAACGCCATGTGTCGCAAAGCGCCCATCGACCCCTGCCATCTGCTCCGCATGGCGACCTTGGCCGGCGCCGAGGCGCTCGGTTGTGCGGACGTCAGCGGCAGCCTCGAGCCGGGCAAGGACGCCGACCTGATCGTCGTTCCCTTGCCGCACGCTGCCAAATCACTAGACGACCTGCTCGCCCAGTTGATCTTCGACACCGACACAACCGAAGTCAGCCGGGTCTACGTCCGCGCCCAGCGCCTCCGCTAGCCCCCCAACCCAACGGGTACCCCAACAGGTACCGGTACCGGTACCCCAACAGGTACCCCAACAGGTACCGGTACCAGTCACCTGTCACTTAGAGATTTCAATAAATGGCCAAATTCTTTT